>JALCBG010000001.1:24046-91315 GCA_028066695.1 Gammaproteobacteria bacterium
GATGTCGCGGAGTTCTACGAGCCGCTCGCCGAGGAAAAACAGCAGCGCATCGCCGTCGCGCCGGGACAAGACGGCGGCATCGCCGTTCGCGGCGACCGCGATTTGCTGTTTCAGGCGCTCGCGAACATTCTGGAAAACGCACTGCGCTACGCCCCGCGCGGCGGCGCCATAGAGATTTCCCTGCATCGGAGTGGTGCGGTGGCATGCATCGCGGTCGCCGACAACGGGCCCGGCATTCCCGAGGGCGAGCGTGAAAATGTGTTCCGCCGCTTTCACCGCCTGGACCAAAGCCGCGGCTCCGGCGGCAACGGGCTGGGCTTAAGTTTGGTCGCGGCGGTGGTGGCGATGCATGACGGCGAAATTGCACTGCAGTCCAATCATCCGGGACTGCGCGCGCTGATCACTTTGCCGCTCGGCGAAAAAATGACGGAGGCGGGGCCGGCGGCGGCCCCGCAGAAAATGCCCGACGCGGCGTAACCGCCGCGCCGGCGCAGAAGGCGAACTCAGCCGCCCTCCACCGCTTTCATGCTCAGCCGCACCCGCCCCTGCTTGTCCACTTCCAGCACCTTGACCTTGACCAGGTCGCCCTCGCTCAGCACATCGCTGACCTGATTGACGCGCTCGTTGGAGATTTGCGAGACATGGACCAGCCCGTCGCGGCCGGGCAGGATGTTGACGAATGCGCCGAAATCCATCAGCCGCACCACCTTGCCGTTGTAGATCGCGTTGACCTCCACATCGGCGGTGATTTGCTCGATGCGGCGAATCGCCTCCTGCGCGGCGGCGTTGTCGGTGGAGGCGATTTTGATGGTGCCGTCGTCGTCAATGTCAATGCTGGTGCCGGTCTCCTCGCACAGCGCGCGCACCACCGAGCCGCCCTTGCCGATGACATCGCGGATTTTTTCCGGGTTGATTTTGATGGTCAGGATGCGCGGCGCGTATTCGGACATCTCCTCGCGCGGCGCGGAAATTGCGCGCGCCATTTCGCCGAGGATGTGCAGCCGCCCATGTTTCGCCTGCTCCAGCGCCTGCTGCATGATTTCGCGCGTGATGCCATCTATTTTGATGTCCATCTGCAGCGCGGTGATGCCGCTCTCGGTGCCGGCGACCTTGAAGTCCATGTCGCCGAGGTGGTCTTCGTCGCCGAGGATGTCGGTCAGCACGGCGAAACGCTCGCCGTCTTTGATCAGCCCCATCGCCACGCCGGCGACCGGCGCCGACACGCGCACGCCGGCGTCCATCAGCGCCAAACTCGCGCCGCACACCGTGGCCATGGAACTGGAGCCGTTTGACTCGGTGATTTCCGAGACCACGCGCACCGTGTAGGGGAACTCTTCCTGGCTCGGCAGCACCGCGCCGATCGCGCGTTTCGCCAGATTGCCGTGCCCGATTTCGCGGCGCTTCGGCGAGCCGACCCGCCCGCATTCGCCGACCGAATACGGCGGGAAGTTGTAGTGCAGCATGAACGGGTCGCGGTAGTCGCCCTGCAGCGCGTCCACGATTTGCGAGTCGCGCTCGGTGCCGAGCGTCACCACCACCAGCGCCTGCGTCTCGCCGCGCGTGAAGCAGGCCGAGCCGTGCGTGCGCGGCAGCAGCCCGGTCTCTATGTGAATCGGGCGCACGCTTTGCAAGTCGCGCCCGTCAATGCGCGGCTCGCCGCCGAGGATGCGCCCGCGCACGGTGTTCTTCTCAATGTTTTTGAGTTCGTCTTTGACCGTGTCGGCCGGCGCGTCGCCGTTGCCTTGCGCGCCGTCGGCCGGGCACAGCGCGGCGAGGGTGTTGCGGCGGATTTCGGCGAGGCCGGCGAGGCGCTCGGCTTTGTCGGTGATTTGGTACGCGGCTTCAATGCGCCCGCCGGCTTCGGCGGCGACGCGCTTCGCCAATTCGGCATCGTGCTCGGGCGCCTGCCATTCGCGCCGCTCCTTGCCGGCTTCGCGCCCGAGTTCGCGAATCGCGGCGATCGCCGCCTGGCTTTGCTCGTGCCCGAACATGACCGCGCCGAGCATCTGCTCCTCGCTCAGCACTTTCGCCTTGGATTCCACCATCAGCACCGCGCTCTCGGTGCCGGCGACCACCAAATCCAGCGAAGACGCGGCGAGTTGCGCCGAGTCCGGATTCAGCACATAGTCGCCGCCGACCAGGCCGACCCGCGCCGCGCCGACCGGCCCGTTGAACGGGATGCCGGAAATTTCCAGCGCGGCCGAGGCGCCGAGCAGCGCCGGAATGTCGGGGTTGATGCGCGGGTCTATGGACAGCACCGTGGCGATGATCTGCACCTCGTTCATGTAGCCCTTCGGAAACAGCGGGCGAATCGGGCGGTCGATCAGGCGGCAGGTCAGCACCGCGTTTTCCGACGGCCGGCCCTCGCGCTTAAAAAAACCGCCGGGAATTTTGCCGGCGGCATAGGTGCGCTCTTCGTATTCCACGGTGAGCGGGAAAAAGTCCAGGTGCCCCTTTTCGCGGCGGCCGACCACGCTGACCAGAACGATGGTGTCGCCCATGGACACCAGAACCGCGCCGTCGGCTTGCCGGGCGAGCGCGCCGCTTTCAATGCGCACCGTGTGCCGCCCGTATTTAAATGACTTGGAGACCTTCTCGGATTTCTTGCCTTCGTTGCTTGCAGTGTTCACTTCTCTTCTCCTCTCGGATTCTCGGATTATTTGCGCAAGCCGAGTTTTCGGATGAGGTCGCGGTAGCGACCGGCGTCAATCTTCCGAAGATAGCCCAGCAGTTTGCGGCGGTGGTTGACCAGGCGCAGCAGGCCCTGGCGGGAATGGTGGTCATGCGCGTGCGCCTTGAAGTGCTCGGAGAGGTCCTGAATGCGCGCGGTCATCAGCGCGACCTGCACTTCGGGTGAGCCGGTGTCGCCCGGCTGGCGCTGGTGTTCTTTGACGATGGCGGATTTGTCCGCGGTGCTAAGTGCCATGATTTTTCCGGATTTTTCGCTTGGGTAGGGGGCGGGCGCGCGGCGGCGCGCGGCGGTGAGGCGCGATTGTAGCCGAATTTTCCGGCGCGCGGCGCAATTTTTTTGCGGATTTTCGCCGGCGAAATCCGTATAATCGGCGCGCTGGATTGCAATGCAAAGCGCGCCATGAAACTCAACCAAGTGGGATTTGTCGGCTGGCGCGGCATGGTCGGCTCGGTGCTGCTGCAGAGGATGCGCGCCGAGGGCGATTTTGCCGCGTTCGGGCAGCCGGTGTTTTTCTCGACCTCGCAGGCCGGGCAGCCGGTGCCCGGCCCGGTCGCCGAACTCGCCGCCCAGGGCGGCGCCGGGTCCGCCTCCCCCGCCCCGACGCTTCGCGACGCCCGCGACCTCGGCGCGCTCGGCGAAATGGACGCGGTCATCACCTGCCAGGGCGGCGACTACACCGAGTCGGTGCACGCCGATTTGCGCGCGCGCGGCTGGCGCGGCTACTGGATAGACGCGGCCTCCACGCTGCGCCTGCGCGACCACGCGACCATCGCGCTGGACCCGGTCAACCTCGGCCTGATTGAGCGCGGCCTCGGCGAAGGCAAGCGTGATTTTGTCGGCGGAAACTGCACGGTGAGTTTGATGCTGATGGCGCTGCACGGCCTGTTCGCCGAAGACCTGATTGAATGGCTGAGCGTCAGCACCTACCAGGCGATTTCCGGCGGCGGCGCGCGGCAGATGCGCGAATTGCTGTCGCAGATGGGCGCGCTGCACCGCGCCGCCGAGCCGCTGCTGGACGATCCGGCCAGTTCCATTCTGGACATTGACCGCCGCGCCGGCGAGGCCGTCGGCGCGCTGCCCGACGGGCCGATCGGTTTTCCGCTGGCCGGCAGTTTGCTGCCGTGGATAGACCGCGACCTGGACGACGGCGTCAGCCGCGAGGAAGCCAAAGGCGCGCTGGAGACCGCAAAAATTCTCGGGGGCAACGGCTCCAACAAAGTGCCGCCGCAAGTGTTCAGCACCTGCGTGCGCATCGGCGTGCTGCGCTGCCACAGCCAGGCGTTCACCATTAAATTGAAGCGCGATTTGCCGCTGGAGGAAATCGGCGGCATCATTGACGGCGCCAACGAGTGGGTGACGCTGGTGGACAACAATCGCGAGGGCTCGCTGCGGCGGCTGACGCCGGCCGCGGTCACCGGCACGCTGGACATTCCGGTCGGCCGCCTGCGCAAACTGCAATTTGACGGCAACGGGAGCGAGAACGGCGGCGGCGGAAGCGTGATTTCCGCATTCACCGTCGGCGACCAGTTGCTGTGGGGCGCGGCCGAGCCGATTCGGCGCATGCTGCGCATTCTGACACGACATTGAGGAGAATCCCATGAAAATTCTGATCGCCGACGCCTTCCCCGCAGCGCAGCAAAAAACGCTGAGCGCGGACGGCCACCGCCTGACTTTCGCGCCGGCGCTGCAAGGCGGCGAGTTGCGCGATGCCATCGGCGACAACGAGGCGCTGGTGGTGCGCAGCACCAAGGTGGACGCGGCCGCGATTGACGCCGGCGAACAACTGAAACTGGTGATTCGCGCCGGCGCCGGCACCAACACCATTGACAAAGCGCATGCCGCGGGCAAGGGCGTGCGCGTCTGCAATGTGCCGGGCGCGAACGCCGCGGCGGTCGCCGAACTGGTCATGGGGCTGATCGTCTGCATAGATCGCAACATCCCGGACAATGTCATTGACCTGCGCGCGAAGCGGTGGCGCAAAAAACACTACGCAAAAGCGCGCGGCCTGCGCGGGCAATGCATCGGCATCCTCGGGCTCGGCGCGATCGGCATGGAAGTGGCGGCGCGCGCGCGCGCATTCGGCATGCGCGTCTGCGCGCCGGCAAAAGCCGGGCGCGCGGAGCGCGCGCGCGAGGCGATCGCCGAATTGGAAATCGCCGAAATGAAATCGCGCGAACAACTCCTCGCCGAAAGCGACATCGTCACGCTGCACCTGCCGGCAAACGCCGACACCGAAAAAATGGTCAATGACGATTTCCTCGCGCAAATGAAGGACGGCGCGACGCTGATCAACACCTCGCGCGGCGAATTGGTGGACGAGGCCGCGCTGTTGCGCGCGCTGGACGCGAAAGGCATTCGCGCCGGCCTGGATGTCTATCAAAACGAGCCGGCAAGCGGCAAAGGCGAATTCGCCTCGCAACTCGCCGCGCACCCGAATGTCTGCGGCACCCACCACATCGGCGCCTCCACCGAGCAGGCGCAGGACGCGGTCGCCGACGGCGTGCTGCGCGTGGTCGCCGCGTTCGCGCGCGGCGAATTGCTGCATTGCGTAAATGACTGACTTCCCGGCGCCGTCCGCGGCGTTCCCTTTCCCTTTTCCCACAAAACCAACCGAATGAACAATCGCAAACACAACTTCAGCGCGGGGCCCTGCACCCTGCCCCTGGAAACCCTGCAGCAAGCGCAGGAAGAATTCATCGACTACCACGGCGCCGGCATGTCGCTGATAGAGATGTCGCACCGCGGCGGGCACTTTGAGGAAATCGCCAAGCAAACGCGCGAATTGGCGCTGGAAATTTTTCAGGCGCCGAAGGAATTCAGCGCGCTGTTTCTGCAGGGCGGCGCGACGCTGCAGTTTGCGATGGTGCCGATGAACCTGCTGCATGGCGGCGCGCGCGGCGCCTATGTCAATTCCGGCGCATGGGCGAAAGGCGCGCTCGCCGACGCCGGCATGCACGGCGAGGTGTACGCGGCCTGGGACGGCGCCGATGAAAAATACATGCGCATGCCGGCCGACGACGAAATCCAACTCCGCGACAACACCCGCTACCTGCACATCACCAGCAACGAAACCATCGGCGGCATCCGCTTCCCCGAATGGCCGAACGCGCCGGTGCCGCTGGTCGGCGACATGTCGTCCGATTACATGTCGCGCGAAGTGGACTGGAAAAAGTTTGACCTGATCTACGGCGGCGCGCAAAAAAACCTCGGGCCGGCCGGAATGACCGTGGTGTTCGTGCGCAAGTCCATACTGGAAAACTGCAGCCAAAACATCGGGCGCTACCTGCGCTACGACATCCACGAGGCGAACGGCTCCATGTTCAACACCCCGCCGGTGTTCGCCATCTACATGTTCCACCTGGTGCTGCGCTGGATGAAATCGCAGGGCGGCCTGGCCGCGATGCAGCGCAACGCCGCCGAAAAATCCGAAACGCTCTACTCGGCCATAGACCAAAGCGACGGTTACTACAACTGCCCGGTCGCGCGCGAATGCCGCTCGCAGATGAATGTGGTGTTCCGCCTGCCGAGCGAGGCGCTGGAGAAAAAATTCCTCGCCGAAAGCGAGGCGGCCGGGCTGATGCACCTGAAAGGCCACCGCAGCGTCGGCGGCTGCCGCGCCAGCATCTACAACGCGATGCCGCTCGCCGGCGTGTCCGCATTGACCGGCTTCATGGCGGAGTTCCAGCACAACAATCCCGCCTGACACCGCCGCGCGCGCCCTACCCCCGATGCCGCACATTCGCGCTTTCACCGGTTATTTGGTGGCCGCCGCGCGCGCCGAGGCGGTGGTTTCGCCGGCCTATGACGCGGTCTCGCCGGCGATGCGCCGCAAATTCGCCGACGCGCATCCCGGCAATTTTCTGAACACCATGCGCCTGCGCGAGGATTTTCCGCCGGACGCGCAGCCGTCCGCCGATGAATTGCTGGCGCGCAACAAAGCGCACCTGGACAAATTGCTCGGCGACGGCTCGTTTGAAAAGTTTGATTCGCCGTGCATGTTCATCTACCGCCTTCGCGCCGGCGGACATACCCAGACCGGCGTGGTCTGCGAAATTTCGGTGGACGAATACGCCGACGGGCGCGTGCGCAAACACGAGGACACGCGCAGCGACAAGGAGGATTTGCTGGCGATGTATCAAAAAGTAGTCGGCGTTTCCTCCAGCCCGATCTGCCTCGCCTACCCGCACGACCGCGCCATTGAAAAATTTCTCGGCGAAAAAACGCGGACGCCGCCGCAGTTGGATTTCACCGCCGAAGACGGCGTGGTGCAGCAAGTGTGGCGCATTGAAGACGCCGATGCGCAGCGCGAATTGCGCGGCATGTTTGAAAAAGTCGGCGCGACTTATTTAACCGACGGTCACCACCGCGCCGCCTCGGGTTTGCGCTACGCAAAAATGATGCGCGAAAAAAATTCCGCACAACATGTTGGGGCCGGGGCCGACGACCCCGGCGCGCCGCACAATCAACTTCTGGTCGCGCTGTTTTCCGCCGAGCAACTTGTGCTGCTGCCGTTTCACCGCGCGGTGCGCGATTTAAATGGCATGCGCGAGGCCGAGTTTCTGGAAAAATTGTCGCGCGATTTTGAAGTCGTGCCGTCATCCGCGCCGGTCGCGCCGCGCGGAGACGCGCCCGGCGAATTCGGCATGCTGCTCGGCGGCAACTGGCGCCGCCTGCGACTGCGCGAAAACCGCGCCGATTTGCGCGACCCGGTCGCCTCGCTGGATGTCGTCATTTTGCAGGAGCGCATTCTCGCGCCGCTGCTCGGCATCGCCGACATGCGCTCGGACGCGCGCCTGGACTACATCTCCGGCGCGCAGGGCATGGACGGACTGGCGCGCCACGCCGCCGACGGCTGGGCGGTCTGCTTCGCCTGCGCGGCGACTTCCATTGAGCAGTTGATGCGCGTCGCCGACGCCGGCGCGCTGATGCCGCCGAAATCCACCTACTTTGATCCGAAGGCGCGCTCCGGGGTGTTTATTCGGAGGAAATAACGGCGGTTTGGGCGGCGGCGTGAAGGAAATTTCAGGGAGAAAAAATCACGACTTTCCGCGCCACACCCCGCCGCTGACGCGCTCGTGCCCGGCCAGGTCGCGCCGCGTGGTGATGGCGCGAAAGCCGCGCGCGGCGAGCATTGCGCGCACTTTTGCGCCCTGCGCGAAACCGTGCTCCAGCAGCAGCGCGCCGCCGCCGCGCAAATGCCGCGGCGCGCCGCGAATGATTTTTGCGATGTCGGCAAAACCGCCGCGCGCCGCGACCAGCGCCGATTTCGGCTCAAAGCGCAAATCGCCCTCGCGCAAGTGGCGGTCATGCGGCGCGACATAGGGCGGGTTGGACACGATCAAATCAAAACGCCGCGGCGGCGCCGCGGCAAACCAGTCGCCGCGGCGCAACTCCATGTTTGCGCGGTGCCGCCGCCGGTTGCGCGCGGCGACGCGCAATGCGGCCGCGTCTTTGTCGGTGGCGACCACGCGGCAGCGCAATTCGCGCGCGAGCGCAAGCGCGACCGCGCCGCTGCCGGTGCCCAGTTCCAAAATCTCCGGCCTGCCGCCACTGCGCCGCGCCGCATGCGCGAGCGCGCATTCCACCAGCAACTCGGTCTCGCATCTCGGAATCAGCACATCCGGACTCACCGCCAGCGGCAGCGACCAAAACTCCCGCTCGCCGAGCAGATAGGCGAGCGGCTCGCCGCGCGCGCGCCGCGCCACCAATTTGCGAAACCGCGCGGCGCGATGCGGCGGCAACTTCGCGGGCGTGCCGGCGATGATCGCGGCCGCGCCGCGCCCGGCGCAGGCGCATAACAGCGCGTCCGCGTCGGCCGGCGCGCGCAGTCGCGCGCGCGCCCAGTGGCGCAACTCGGCCGTGCTCATACCGCGGCCTGCTCGGCCAGCAACTCGGCGCGGTGCCCGGCGATCAGCGGTTCAATAAGTTGATCCAGATTGCCGGCGAGAATGTCGGCGAGTTTGTAAAGCGTCAGTCCGACGCGGTGCTCGGTGACGCGACCCTGCGGAAAGTTGTAGGTGCGAATGCGCTCGGAGCGGTCGCCGCTGCCGACCAGCGATTTGCGCATGCCGGCCTCGCGCAGCCGTTGTTCGCGCGCCTTCGCTTCCAGCAGCCTGGCTTTCAGCACCTGCATCGCGCGCGCGCGGTTTTTGTGCTGCGACCTGCGGTCCTGGCACTCCACCACCATGCCGCTCGGCAGATGCGTGATGCGAATCGCCGAATCGGTTTTGTTGACATGCTGGCCGCCGGCGCCCGATGCGCGAAAAGTGTCAATGCGCAAATCGGACGGGGGAATTTCCACATCGTCGGCCTCGTCCGCTTCCGGCAGCACCGCCACCGTGCATGCCGATGTGTGAATGCGCCCCTGCGACTCGGTCTCCGGCACGCGCTGCACGCGGTGCGCGCCCGATTCAAATTTCATGCGCGCATGCGCCTGCGCGCCGTCTATGCGGCTGATGATTTCCTTGTAACCGCCGTGCTCGCCTTCGCTGCGGCTGATCACCTCCATGCGCCAGCCGCGCTGTTCGGCGTAGGCGTGATACATCCTGAACAAATCGCCGGCGAACAGCGCGGCCTCGTCGCCGCCGGTGCCGGCGCGAATCTCCAAAAAGATGTTGCGCTCGGCGGCGCGCTCTTTCGGCAGCAGCAATTCCTGCAACTCTGCTTCGCGCGCGGCCAGGCCGCTTTCCAGCGCCGGCATTTCCTCCTTCGCCAATCTGCGAATGGATGCGTCCGCGTCTTCCAGCATCGCGCGCGTCTCGGCGAGTTGCCGCTGCAGCCGCCGGTATTCGGCGAAAGTCTCCACCAGCGGCGCGAGTTGCGACAATTCTATGGACAATTCGCGAAAACGCGCGCGTTCGGCGGCCGCGTCCGGGCCGGACAGCAGCGCGCCGATTTCGGCGTGGCGCGCGCTCGCCTCGCGCAATTTTTTTTCGGTCGCCGGGTTCACCGCGAACTCAGGACTTTAAGTTGAACAATTTGCGCGCGGCCGCGAGCAGCCCGGAATCGCCGTCGGCCTGCGCCCGGCGCAGCGCCTCGCTCGGGTGGTGCGCGAATTTTTTCGCGAGGCGCCGCGCGAGTTGTTCTACCGCCTCGCGCGGGTCTTCGCCGCTTTCCATCCGGCGCAGCGCGCCGCCGGCCTCGGCGCGCGCCGCGTCAAAAATTTCGCCGCGCAATTCGCGAATCGCCGGCACCGATTCCAGCGAGCGCATCCAGCGCATGAAGCGGACGACTTGCAGGTCAATGATCATTTCGGCCTCGCGCGCCGCGCGCATGCGCGAATCGCGGCCGCTGTCCACCACGCGCCGCAAGTCGTCCACGCAATAGAGATACACATCGCGCAATTTGCCGGCCTGCGGTTCCACATCGCGCGGCACCGCCAGATCCAGAATGCACATCGGCTTGTGGCGGCGCGCGGCGAGCGCGCGCTCCACCGCGCCCTTGCCGAGAATGGGCAGCGTGCTCGCGGTCGCCGAAACCACGATGTCGGCCCGCGCCAAATGCTCGGGCATTTGCGCCAGCGGCGCGCCGATGGCGCCGCCGCCGAGCGCGCGCGCCAGGTTCTGCGCGCGCGCAAGCGAGCGGTTGGCGACCACCATTTGCGTCACGCCGCGCTCCCGCAAATGCCGCGCGACCAATTCCACGGTCTCGCCCGCGCCGATCAGCAGCGCGCGCTGCTCGTTCAGGCGCGCGAACACTTGCGCGGCAAGCGCGGCGCCGGCATAGGCGAGCGAAACCGGGTTGGCGCCGATGGCGGTGTCGGTGCGCACCTGTTTGGCGACCGAAAAAGTGCGTTGAAACAGCCGGTTCAAAACCTTGCCGGTGGCGCCGGCGTCGGCCGCGGCGTGAAACGCGTCCTTCATCTGCCCGAGGATTTGCGGCTCACCCAGCACCATGGAATCCAGGCCCGAGGCGACGCGAAACGCGTGCTTGACCGCCTGGTCGTCGGGAAAGCGGTAGATGCTGCCGCCGAGCGCTTCGCGGCTGATGCCGGTGCGCCGGCACAGCCAATCCAGCAGCGGGCGCTCGCCGGCGTGGCGGCCGCAGTAAATCTCGGTGCGGTTGCAGGTGGAAAGAATCGCGGCCTCGCGCGCGCCGCCGTCGGCGACCAGTTCACGCAGCGCCGGCGGCAGCGCTTCGCGCGCGAACGCGGCGCGCTCGCGCAATTCCAGCGGAGCGGTTTCGTGATTGAGGCCGAGGGCGAGAAGATTCATCGGGGATGTCATGAGTTGGCCGGCGGCGCGGCGGGACCGGCGCGCGCCGTCATTATAATAAAGGAAGCGAACTTTGCGCCCGGCCGGATTTGCTACACTTTGCGAATGAGGCCGATGGGTTTGCAACCGCGCTTTGACACCGGCCGCGCCCGCCGAAAGAACGCGGCCGCGGGCGCATTGCTTGCGGCGCTGCTGTGCGCGTGCGCGGGGCCCGGCGAACTGGCGCGCGACGGCGGCGCGGAGAAAGCAAACGCGCCGCGCGTGGAACTCGGCGCCGACCTCGTGTATGACCTACTGCTCGCCGACATCGCCATGCAACGCGGGCGCGAGCGCGTCGCGCTGGACGCATACACGCGCGCCGCGCGCCAAACGCGCGACCGCGCGCTGGCGAAAAAAGCGCTGCTGCTGGCGATGCACTTGAAGGCGCACGAGCGCGCCGCCGAGTTGACCGCGCTGTTTGCGGAACTGGACACCGGCGGCGGACAATCACCGGAGGCGGCCGGATTCGCCGGCAGCCGCGAGGAATTGGCGCTGCGCCTGCTCGCCGACATCGCGCGCGCGCACCCCGAACAGGAAGACGCGCTGCGCGAAATCGCCGAAATGCTGACAGAGCAGGCGCGCCTTCCGGGACACGCGCACATTCTGCCGCGCTTTCGCGAGATCAGCGCGCGCTGGCCCGAAGAAGCCGCGCTGCACTGGATCGCGGCGTTGCTCGCGACCGAGTTGGATGAGCGCGAGGCCGCGCTTGAAAGCGCCGATGCGGTGCTGCGCTTCCGCCCCGGCTGGGAAAGTCCGGCGATGCTGAAACTCTCGCTGCTGGCGGAAACCTCGGTCGCGGCGATGCAAGATTTCGCCGGCAAGTTTTTGCGCGCGCATCCGCGCGCCGCGCGCGCGCGCATTCATTACGGGCAATTGCTGCTGCGCGCCGAATACACCGAAGCGTCGCTGGAGCAATTTGAAAAGGCGCTGGCGCAGCGTCCGAATTCGCCGGCCGCGCTGCTGTTCTCCGGAGTCGCGCAAACGCGGCTGCGCATGCCGGAAAAAGCGCTGGCGCCGCTGCGGAAATTGCTGGCCGCGTATCCGCAACATGATCAGGCGCGTCTGTACATTTCCGAAGCCGAACTCGCGCGCGAAAATTTTGATGCGGCAAACGAGGTGCTGCGCGGCATCTCCTCGCCGCAATACCGATTGGACGCGCAGTTTCAATACGCAGCGGTGGCCGCGGCGCGCGACGGCGTGGACGCCGGCATCGCGCGCCTCGCGCAACTGCAGCCGGGCGGCGAGGACGAGCGCGTCCGCATCGTCATGGAGCACGAGGCGCTGTTTCGCAAACACGGCGCGCCGCAGCGCGCGCTCGCCGTGTTTGACCGCGCGCTCGCGGAAACGCCGAAACAGGCCGACTTGCTCTACCAGCGCGGTATTCTGGCGGCGCAACTGAACCTGCTGGAACTGCACGAGCGCGACATGCGCGCGGTGCTGCAACTGCAGCCGGAAAATGCGCATGCATACAACGCGCTCGGCTACACCCTCGCCGACCGCACCGCGCGGTTCGCCGAGGCGCGCGAGTTGATCGCGCGCGCGCTGGAGTTGCTGCCGAACGACCCGTTCATTCTGGACAGCATGGGCTGGGTGCAGTTTCGCCTCGGCCGGCACAAGTCGGCGATCTCCTATCTGCGCCGCGCGCTGGACATTCGCCGCGACGCCGAAACCGCCGCGCATCTCGGCGAGGCGCTGTGGGTCAGCGGCAAGCGGCGCGAGGCGCGCGAAATTTGGACGCGCGGGCGCGAATGGTCGCCCGACAACACCACGCTGCAGGACACCATCGAGCGGCTGTGGCGCGACGCCTCGCTGCGCGCGCCGGCGGCGGCCGCGCGCGCCGGGTAATGCGCGCGCGCAACGCGGCGCCGACCGCGGCCCTGCTCGCGCTGGTCATGCTCGCGGCCGGCTGCGCCGCGCCGCGGCCGGCGGTTCGCACCGGCGCGCCGCCGGAAGTTTTGTGGCAGCAGCACCGCGACAAAATCGCGGCGATTTCCGGCTGGCGCGTCAAGGGAAAAATCGCCGTGCAAAGCGGCAACGAAGGCGGCAGTGCGCGGCTGTTGTGGACGCGCCGCGGCGAACACGAGCAAATAGAACTCTCCGGGCCGCTCGGCGGCGGGCGCATGCGCATTGAAGCCTCGCCGGGACGCGCGCTGCTGCGCGACACCGAAGGCGGCCGCATTGAAGCCGAAAGCGCCGACGCCGCGCTGCGCGAGCGCCTCGGCTGGCGCGTGCCGTTCGGCGAGCTGGCGCACTGGGCGCGCGGCCTGCCCGGCGGCGCGCGCGAAGACGAATTGGAATTTGACGCCGCCGGCCGGCTGCGCGCGCTACAGCAGGGGCGCTGGCGGGTGCGCTACCGCGAATACGCGCGCGTCGGGGAAATTGAACTGCCGCGCAGCATCTTCCTCACCGCCGCGGAGGAAGCCGGCGAAGACGCGTTCAGCGTGAAAGTCCTTTTGCAAAGTTGGAAGGATCTGCGCGTTGGCGACTGAGCGCGCGCAACCCGAAAATGGGAATGGAAACGGGGGCGGCGCGCGCCGCAACTGGCCGGCCCCGGCGAAGATCAACCTTTATTTGCATGTCCGCGCGCGCCGCGCCGACGGCATGCACGAATTGGACACGCATTTTCAATTCCTGGATTTCGCCGACGAATTGCAGTTTGATACCGACGCATGCGGCATTCGCCGCATGGACCGCCACGATTTTGAATTGCCCGATGACGATTTGTGCGTGCGCGCGGCAAAATTGCTGCGCGCCGAAGCGGGCGGCGGCGAGCGCGGCGCGGTTATCACCCTGCGCAAAATCATTCCGCCCGGCAGCGGGCTCGGCGGCGGCAGTTCCAACGCGGCGACCACATTGCTCGCGCTAAACCAATTGTGGAAATTAAACCTGCCGCGCGCGCGCCTCGCCGAATTGGCATTGCAACTCGGCGCGGATGTGCCGTTGTTCGTGCATGGAAACGCGGCGCGCGCCGGCGGAGTCGGCGAGAAGTTGACGCCGGCCGCGGCCGATGAAAAGTGGCTGTGCTTGTGCCTGCCGCCGGTCGCGGTTTCCACCGCGCGCGTCTTTGCGAATTGGCGGCCCGGCGATACTGAAAAAACCGCCGAACAAAAAAACGACTTGGAAAACGCCGCAACCCGCCTCTATCCCGAAGTCGCCGGCGCGCTGGCGCGCATGCGGCGGCACGCCGATGCGCGCATGAGCGGCAGCGGCGGCGCGGTCTATGCGCGTTTTGACACGCGCGCGCAGGCCGAGCGCGCCGCCGCGCAATTGCCGGAAATTCCCTCGGTGATCACCCGCTCGCGCAACATTCATCCGCTGCGCGATTTGCCGCCGGCGTAACCCCCTATTTCGCGGTGAACTTTTCGCCGAGTCGGTGGCGCGCCGCATACAGGCACAAAAAATCGTAGGCGAGCGTCGCGGCGAGCAGCGCGGTTACTTCGGCGTGATCAAACGGCGGCGACACTTCCACCACATCCATGCCGACCAAGTTGACGCCGCGCAGCGCGCGCACCGTTTGCAGCGCCTGCGCCGAACTCAGGCCGCCGCAGACCGGCGTGCCGGTGCCGGGCGCGAACGCCGGATCCACGCAGTCTATGTCAAAGGTGAGGTAGGTCTTGTGCTCGCCGAGGATGTCGCGCAGCGCGGCGGCCAGCGCGGCCGCGCCATGCGCCTGCACCCAGTCAGCGTCAAAGATGTGAAAACCGAGCGTCGCGTCGTTGGTGGTGCGAATGCCGACCTGCGCCGAGCGCCGCGGATCAACCAGCCCCTCCTTGACCGCGTGAAAAAACATCGTGCCGTGATCCACCCGCCCATCCTCGTCCTCCCAGGTGTCGGTGTGCGCGTCAAAGTGCAGCAGCGACAACTTGCCGTGCTTCGCCGCGTGCGCGCGCAAAATCGGCAGCGTGATGAAGTGGTCGCCGCCGAGCGCCAGCATCGCCGCGCCGCTGTCCAGAATGCCGCGCGCATGCGCTTCTATCGCCGCCGGAATGGTTTCCGGGCGGCCGTGATCGAAATAACAGTCGCCGCAGTCGGCGGTTTTCAGAATTTCAAACGGGTCAAACTCCCACGGCCAATTTCGCTGCCACGCCACCTCGGTGGAAGCGGCGCGAATCGCGCGCGGGCCAAGGCGCGCGCCGGGCCGGTTGGTGGTGGCGACATCAAACGGCACGCCGGTAATCGCGACATCGGCGCCTTTCGGGTCCTTGGAATACTTGCGCCGCGCAAAACTCAGCACGCCCGAATAGTTCGGCTCCGAGCGCAGCCCGGTCAGGGTTTTGGCGGTGATCGCGTCGTCGATTTTGTTTGGCATGTTTCTGCGGGCGCCGGCGAATTGTAGCATGCGCCCCGGCCTCCCCCGCCTATTGACAATTCGCGCCGCGCCCGGCACAATACGCCCCCGAACGGCCCGCGGCGCGCGGGTTTTCGCACATCATCCCATTCACCACCACTCATCCCATTGGGGCGTAGCCAAGCGGCCTAAGGCACCGGATTTTGATTCCGGCATTCGGAGGTTCGAATCCTCCCGCCCCAGCCACGCCCCAGCACTCCCTCAACCCCGGGCAACGGCGTGTCACCAGAGAATCTGTCGGTTTTCAGCGGCAACGCCAATCCCGAACTGGCGCGGGAGGTGGCGCAGCGCCTCGGCATTCCGCTCGGGCGCGCGCTGGTCGGCAAGTTCAGCGACGGCGAAATCAACGTGGAGGTGATGGAAAATGTGCGCGGGCAGGATGTGTTTGTCATCCAGCCGACCTGCGCGCCGAGCAACGACAATCTGATGGAGTTGCTGGTGATGCTGGACGCGGTCAAGCGCTCTTCGGCGGCGCGCATCACCGCGGTCGTGCCGTATTTCGGCTACGCGCGCCAGGACCGCCGCCCGCGCACCGCGCGCGTCGCCATCTCGGCGAAACTCGCGGCCGAGATGATCAGCGTGGCCGGCGCGAACCGCGTGCTGACCATAGACTTGCATGCCGACCAAATTCAGGGGTTTTTCGACATACCGACCGACAACATTTACGCATCGCCGGTGTTAATGAGCGAAGTGTGGCGCCGGCAACTGCCCGACCCGGTGGTGGTGTCGCCCGATGTGGGCGGCGTGGTGCGCGCGCGCGCGCTGGCGAAACAACTCCAGACCGAACTTGCGATCATAGACAAACGCCGCCCGAGCGCGAACCAGGCGAAAGTGATGCACATCATCGGCGAGGTGGACCAAAGGTCGTGCATTTTGATAGACGACATGGTGGACACCGCGAACACTTTGTGCGAAGCCGCAACCGCGCTGAAAGCGCGCGGCGCGGTCAAAGTGCTGGCCTGCTGCACGCATCCGGTGCTGTCCGGCGGCGCGGTCGCGCGCATCGCCGAATCGCAACTCGACGAATTGCTGGTGACCAATTCCATCCCGCTGCGCGATGACGCGCGCGAATGCGCGATGATTCGGCAGTCCAGCGTGGCCGAATTGCTGGCGGAATCCATCCGCCGCATCGCCACCGGGGATTCCATCAGCAGCCTTTTTATTGATTAACCCGATTAGGAGCAAAACATGAGCGATCAATTTGAATTAATCGCGCGCAAACGCGCGCGTTCCGGCACCGCGCTGGTGCGCCGCCTGCGGCGCGAGGGCGACGTGCCGGCGGTGCTGTACGGCGGCGGCAAGGAAAACCTGATCATCGCCATCAACCACGACGTGCTGTTCCACAGCCTCGAGCGCGAGGAGTTTCACTCGGCGATCATCGTCATCAACACCGATGGAAACCGCGAGCAGGCGATTTTGCGCGATGTGGTCCGCCACCCGCACAAGAACGCGATTCTGCACGCCGACTTTCAGCGCGTGGAAGAGTCAAAGATCCTGACCATGTCGCTGCCGATTCACTTCACCGGCGAAAGCGAATGCGTCGGCGTGCGCATGTCGGGCGGCATCATCTCGCACCTGATGACCGAGGTGGAAATTTCCTGCCTGCCGAAAGACCTGCCGGAATCGCTGTCGCTGGATGTCGCCGCCCTGGACCTGCACGACTCGCTGCACCTGTCCGACATCAAACTGCCCGAGGGCGTCCAAATCACCTCGCTGATGCACGATGTGAACAAAGAGCACGACCACGCGGTGGTCGCGGTGCTGCCGCCGAAGGTCAGTCTGGCCGAGGAGGAAGAGGAAGCGAAAGCGGCCGAAGGCGAAGAAGCCGAAGCGCCGGCCGAAGGCGAGCCCGGCGGCGACGCCGGCGGCAAGGAAGCCTGAGAGCGCGCCCGCCCGGTATCGCGGCGGTGAAACCGGGCGGCATCGCGCTGGTCGCCGGGCTTGGCAACCCCGGCGCGCGCTACGCGCCGACGCGCCACAACGCCGGCTTCTGGTTCATCGAGCGGCTGCGGCGCGAATGGGATTTTGATTTGGCGCGCCAGTCGCGCTTTCAGGCGGAAACCGGCGCGGCGCGCGTCGCCGGGCATGCGCTGCGCGTGATAAAGCCGGACACCTTTATGAACCTGAGCGGCGGCGCGCTCGCGCCGTTCGCGTCGTTCTACCGCATCGCGCCGCCGGAAATTTTGGTCGTGCATGACGAAGTGGATTTGCCGCCCGGCGCGGCGCGGCTGAAGCGCGGCGGCGGACACGGCGGACACAACGGCCTGCGCGACATCATCGCGCGGCTCGGCAGCGCCGACTTCGCGCGGCTGCGCATCGGCGTCGGGCATCCGGGCGCGGCGCGCGAGGTTTCCTCGTATGTGCTGCATCCGCCCGGCGCCGATGACTTGGCGCAAATTGAAAACGCGATTGAGCGCGCGCTCGGCGTGTTCGGCGAAGTCGCCGCCGGCGAATTTGACGCGGCCGCGAACAAACTGCATACCGCCGAAGGCGCATCGCATGGCCGGCGCGCCCCGGGCATGAACTGATGGGCTTCAAGTGCGGCATCGTCGGCCTGCCCAATGTCGGCAAGTCCACGCTGTTCAACGCGCTGACGCGCTCCAACGCGGCGCAGGCCGAGAACTACCCGTTCTGCACGATTGACCCGAATATCGGCATGGTGGAAGTGCCGGACGCGCGGCTGGCGCAACTCGCCGCGCTGGTCTCGCCGCAAAAAGTCATTCCGGCGGCGATGGAATTTGTCGACATCGCCGGGCTGGTCGCGGGCGCGGCTGACGGCGAGGGCCTCGGCAACCGCTTTCTCGCGCACATCCGCGAAGTGGACGCGATTGCGCATGTGGTGCGCGCCTTTGAAGACGACGCGGTCACGCATGTCGCCGAGCGGGCCGACCCGGCCGCCGACATTGAAACCGTGAACACCGAGTTGCTACTGGCCGACATAGAGACCGCCGGCAAGGCGCAGCAGCGCGCCGAGTCGCGCGCCAAGTCCGGCGACAAGGAGCAAATCGCGCTGCGCGATCTTCTCGCCGAAGTGAAACAGCAACTGGAAAGCGGCGTCGCGGTGCGCGCGATGCAGCTTGAAGACGCGCAGCGGGAGGCGCTGAAGCCGTGCTGTTTTCTGAGCGCAAAGGCGGCCATCTACATCGCCAACATCGGCGAAGACGGCGGCGGCGACCGGCTGCGCGCGGTGGAGGAAATCGCCGCGCGCGAGCGCGCAAAAACGGTCGCGCTGTGCGCGGCCATAGAGGGCGAATTGGCCGGCCTCAGCGAGGAAGAAGCCGCGCCCTTTCTCGCCGAAATGAACCTGCGCGAGCCGGGATTGGCGCGCCTGATTCGCGCCGGCTACGAATTGCTCGGGCTGCACACCTTTTTCACCGCCGGACCGAAGGAAGTGCGCGCTTGGACCGTGCGCATCGGCGCGCGCGCGCCCGAGGCGGCCGGCGCGATTCACACCGATTTTGAAAAGGGTTTCATTCGCGCCGAGACCGTTTCCTTTGACGACTACCTGCGCCACAACGGCGAGCACGGCGCCAAGGAAGCGGGCCGGCTGCGCCTTGAAGGCAAGGACTATGTGGTCGCCGACGGCGATGTCATGCATTTCCGTTTTAATGTGTAGCCATGCGCAGCGGCGAAATAGAACAAGCGCTGGATGAACTGCTGGATCCGGTGCTGTCAAGCCGCCGCACCGCCGAGGGCCCGGCGCGCGCGCTGGCGAAACTGCCGGACGACCAGCAGCGTTTCGCGCTGCACTGGACCGGCGTCATCGGCAAATCCAATTCGGAGATGGCCTACCAATTCGCCGCGCATGCGCCGCGCGCGCTCGCGCTGCTCGGCTGCGAAGGCGCGAAGTTGTGGCTGCTGCGCGCGATGGACATCTATGACAAACAGGGCCTCTACCCCGGCAGCGAGGCGTTCGCGCGCATTGAGGACTTTTCGCGCGAGCGGCGGCGGCGCAACAGCGCGGTCGCGCTCGCCGAGGTGCGCCCGGTGCTGGAGCGCTTTTTGCGCGGGCTGTCGGGGCGGCCGCTGATTCTTGAGGCCGGCGCGCGCCTTTGCACCGACACCGAAACGCTGTATTTGCCGGAGAGCATCAACCGCTTTGACAGCCGCGAAAAAAATTACCTGCTCTACAAAGCGGCCGCGGTGCACCTGTGGGCGCAGGCGTGGTTCGGCACTTTTCGCCGCGCCGCGCCGGACGCGCCGCATCTCGGCGAACAACTGGCGCGCATCGGCGGGCGCGAACGCGCGCTGAAATTGTTTTCGCTGCTGGAAACCGCGCGCCTCAATGCATGCATCGCGCGCGAATTGCCCGGGCTGGCGCGCGAGATGAAAACGCTGGACGCGCGCGCGCCGGCGCATGACGCAACCTGGCAAAAACATCTGCGCAAACTGCGGAACCCCGGTGCCGGCGTCGCCGATACGCTCGCCGCGACCGCCGCGTTATACCCGCTGCAAACTCCGCTGCCCGGCGCGCCGCCGTATCAGGGCGAACTGGATTTGGAGGCGGCGCAAATTGCAATTCAGCGGCGGCTGGAAAAAGAGCAACTGCAACTGCGCGCCGGCGTGGATGAACTTCTCGCCGGCGCGGCGCAGCATGAGCAGACGGAAGTTTCTGCGGAGATTTCCGCGGAAATGTCCCCGGAAGTTTCCATGGACGACAGCGGCGAAATTGAAGTGAAACTGGACGGCGAATTGCTGGCGCCGCCGCCGGATTTTGCGAGCGCCGCATCTTCATTGCTGCAGGACTTGGAGCAATTGCCGCAAGAATGGCTGCAGCCGGCCGGCGACGGAAAATACGACCGGCGCGGCGGCGCGGGCGAGGCGGACGACGCGGCGCGCGCCGACGAAGAAAACGCGAACCGCGGCGTCTTTCGCTATGACGAATGGGATTTTCACCGCGAGAGTTACCGCAAAAAGTGGTGCGCATTGCGCGAGCGCGACGCGCATCCGCTGCACGACGGATTTGTGGATGACACGCTGAAAAAATACGCGCACTTGGTCGCCGACATTCGCCGCAGTTTTGAGGCGCTGCGCGACGCGCGCAAACTTTTGAAAGCGCAGCCCGACGGAGACGGCGTGGATTTTGACGCGCTGGTAACCGCGCACGCCGACGCGCGCGCCGGCGCCGAGATGAGCGAGCGCCTGTTCACGCGCGCGCACAAGGCCGAGCGCGACCTCGCGGTGATTTTCATGGTGGATGTCAGCGGCTCCACCAAGGGCTGGATCAACGACGCCGAGCGCGAAAGTCTGGCGCTGCTGTGCGAGGCGCTGGAAGCGCTCGGCGACCGCTACGCGATCTACGCGTTCTCCGGCATGACGCGCAACCGCTGCGAGGTCTATCCGGTTAAAACTTTCGCGCAGCCCTACGACGCCGATGCGCGCGCGCGCATCGGCGGACTGCGCCCGCAGGACTACACGCGCATGGGCGCGACCATCCGCCACCTGACGCAAATCTTCGGCCGCGTGGAAGCGCGCGCAAAAATCCTGATCACGCTGTCGGACGGCAAACCCGACGACTACGACGGCTACCGCGGCGACTACGGCATAGAGGACACCCGCCGCGCGCTGATGGAAGCGCGCCACGCCGGCATCCGCCCGTTTTGCATCACCATTGACGAGCGCGCCGCCGAATATTTGCCGCACATGTACGGGCGCGCGCGCTACGCGGTGGTTTCCGATGTGCAAAAACTGCCGCTCAAAGTCGCCGACATCTACCGCCGGCTGACCACCTGACGCGGCGGGTTGCTACAATCGCGCCGCATGAACGCCGCGCCGCGCAAGCCAAATTTCAGCGAGGCCGACCTGGCCGAGTTGCGCGCCTACCGCCTCAAGCGCCTGCGCGAAAAAATGCGGGAGGCCGATGTCGCGCTGTGCGTGCTGACCAACCCGGTCAACCTGCGCTACGCGGCCGACTTTCGCGAATACCAAATGTTTCAGTCGCACATTCCGACCAACTACCTGTTCGTGCCGGCCGAGGGGGAGCTTTGCATGCACGGCTCGTGGCACCGCAACCTGCCGGCGGTCGCCGACTACCGGCCTTCCGATTTGCTGACCGTTTTTGACGGCGGTTTTGATTTGCGGCGCAACAACGCGCGCTTCGCCGGCAACCTGAATGCGTTTCTCAAAGAGCGGCACTTATACGAGCGCGGCGCGCGCGTCGCGCTGGAGCGGTTTTTGCCGGGAACGGCCGCCGCGGTCGCGGACACCGGGCTGCGCGTGTGCGACGCGGAAGTGCTGGCCGAACAGGCGCGCGCAATCAAATCGGAAATGGAATTGCGCTGCATGCGCCATTCCATCGCGGTCGCCGAATTTGGCATCGCAACAATGCTGGAGCGCCTGAAACCCGGCGTCACCGAGAATCAACTCTGGTCGGTGCTGCACCAGGTGAACATTGAAAACGACGGCGACTGGATAGACGGGCGCGTGCTGAGTTCCGGCGCGCGCACCAATCCGGGGCTGCAGGAAGCCACCGATAAAGTCATTCAGGCCGGCGAACTGGTCGCGTTTGACACCGACATGATCGGGCCGTTCGGCTACTGCGCCGACATCTCGCGCACCGTGCTGTGCCGGCCGGCGGTGCCGAACGCGCAGCAAAAACGCGCATACCGCCACGCCTATGACGAAGTGCATCACAATCTGGAATTGTTGCGCCCCGGCGCCGCTTTCGCCGAACTCAGCGAGCGCGGATTTGCGCGCGGCGCCGAGTTCACCGCGCGGCGCTACCCGTGCATGATGCACGGCGTTGGCATGTGCGACGAATATCCGAAAATCTTTTACCCGGAAGACTGGGAACGCGACGGATATGACGGCGCGCTTGAGGAAAACATGGTGATGTGCGTGGAGAGTTACAGCGGCTCGGAGCGCGGCGGCGAGGGCGTGAAACTGGAGCAAGTGGCGCGCATCACCGCCGGCGGCTGTGAATTGCTGTCGCACTACCCGTTTGAACAATGCCTGCTGTAACGGCCGAAACCGAAACGCGCGAACGCATCGGCGTGCTGCTGACCAACCTCGGCACGCCGGATTCCTGCGCGCCCGGCGATGTGCGCCGCTACCTGCGGGAGTTTTTGTCCGACCGGCGCGTGGTCGGGCTGCCGCGAATTTTGTGGCTGCCGCTGCTGCACGGCGTCGTCCTCAACACCCGCCCGCGCAAATCCGCGAACGCCTATGCAAAAATCTGGCGCGACGACGGCTCGCCGCTGCTGGTGTTTTCGCGGATGCAGCAGCGCAAACTGCAGCGGCGCTTTGATGAAAGCGCCGTCGTGGTGGAACTGGGCATGCGCTACGGTAATCCGTCCATCGCCGCCGCGCTGGAAAAACTGCACGCGGCCGGCGCGCGCAAAGTGCTGGTGCTGCCGCTCTATCCGCAGTATTGCTCGGCGACCACCGCTTCCACTTTTGACGCGCTCGGCGCCGCGTTCGCGCGCCGCTGGCATCTGCCGGCATTGCGCTTCGTTGACCACTACCACGATCACCCGAAATACATCGCCGCGCTGGCGCGCAGCGTCCGCGCACACAATTCCGATGGCGTGCTGGTGATGTCGTTTCACGGCATTCCGGAAGCCTTCGCCGACGCCGGCGACCCCTACCCGGCGCAATGCAAAACCACCGCGCGCCTCCTCGCCGATGAACTGAAATTGGCCGACGACGAATGGCGCCTGAGTTTTCAGTCGCGATTCGGCCCGGCGCGCTGGCTGCAGCCCGGCACCGAAGAAACCCTCGCCGCGCTCGCGCAGGACGGCGTACAAAGCGTGCGCGTCATCTGCCCGGGCTTCAGCGCGGATTGTTTGGAGACGCTGGAGGAAATCGCAATCGGCGGCCGAGAAACCTTTCTGCAAGCCGGCGGCCGGCATTTCCAATATATTCCCTGCATGAACGACGAAGACGCGCACATAGACGCGCTGCAAGAAATCATCCGCGCCAACCTCGGCGACTGGCTGGCGCCGGCATGATGCGCGCATTGTTGCTGGTCGCCCACGGCAGCCGCCGCCAGTCGTCCAACGACGAAGTCCGCGAACTCGCGTCCAAAGTGCGCGGCGCCGGCGCGCCTTTTGACATCGTGGAACACGCTTTCATGGAAATGGCCGAACCCGGCATCACCGCGGGTCTCGACAAACTCATCAACGCCGGTGCTACGGAAATCGTCGTGCTGCCGTATTTGCTCGCGGCCGGGCGGCATGTCGCCTCCGACATTCCGGCCGAAGTGGAATCACTCGCGCGCCGCCACCCGCGCGTTCACATCACCCTCGCCCCGCACCTCGGCGCGGCCGGCGGCATGCCGGAATGGATTTGCGCGCACCTGCGGCGCGCTGAGAAGCAGTAAGTTGGTGGAAATATTTATGCCATAATACGGCTCGACATTCGCAACAAGGCAGAAAAACCAGCCTCTACTTTATCGTGTAAAATCGACCTTTCGCCAGAAACTTTACTTAACAAGACATGCAAGCAAAACAAATCAATTTCCTCAAATTTCTCAAGGACTCGCCCCGGTTTGCAGTTCCGATTTACCAGCGCACTTACAGTTGGACCACGCAACAGTGTCGGCAACTGTGGAATGACATTTTGCGCACTGGTCGCGAGCCTGGCGACAACGCCCACTTTGTCGGCTCTATCGTCTACATCATGGAAGATGAGTTCCAGGTCGCCAGTCATACCCCGCTGTTCGTCATTGACGGACAGCAGCGCCTGACCACTGTGCTGCTCATCTTGGAGGCATTAGCACGACACATTGGCGACCAAGAGCCTGTGCCTGGCTTTTCCGCCAAAAGGTTGCGCGAGTACTATCTGCTCAACCACCTGGAAAAAGACGAGCAACGCTTCAAACTGAGTCTTACCCAAACCGACAAGGAAACTTTCCTTTCGCTGATGGAGGGAGGCCCCCAGGCGCCCGCAAACGCCTCCGTTCGCGTCAAAGACAATTTTGCGTTTTTCCAAGAAAACATCGCCAACTTGGGCAATGACCTTGCCGCTTTCTGCAGGGGGCTTGCCGGGCTGGTAATTGTCGACATTTCCCTCCACCACGGGAAAGACAATCCACAGTTGATTTTCGAGAGCATGAACTCGACCGGGCTTGATCTTAGCCAGGCCGACCTCATCCGCAACTTCGTTCTGATGGGTCTGGATTACGATCTCCAGGAAAAAATCTACACCGAACAGTGGCGCCCTATGGAGATTGAGTTTGGCCAGGAAGCGTATGGAAAGCATTTTGACGCATTCATGCGTCACTATCTCACGCTGAAAATGCATGAAATCCCGAAGATCAGCCAAGTGTACAAAAGGTTTAAGGAGTACGCCAACAGCGCGAAGATAAAGGAAAACGGAGTCGAGGCGCTGGTGGCGGATATCCGCGCCTACTCCGGCCACTACTGCGCCATGGCGCTTGGCAAAGAGCAAAACAAGGCATTAGCGAGCGCTTTTGCCGACTTTGTCAAACTCAAGGCCGAGATCGCGTTCCCCTTCCTGCTGGAACTCTACGGCGACTATGCATCCGGCAGTTTGTCGGCGGAAGATTTCGAGCGCGCGGTTCGCTTAGTGGAAAGTTATGTCTTGCGCCGCGCAATCTGTGAAATCCCGACGAACTCAATGAACAAGACTTTTGCGAATTTCGGCCGCGTCTTGAAAAAAGAGCGCTATCTGGAAAGCATTCAGGCGCACTTTTTGTTGTTGCCGACCTACCGGCGGTTCCCGGCGGACGACGAATTTCGCAAGCAAATCAAGGAGCGGAATATTTACACTTTTCGCTCACGAACCTACTTGCTCGGCAAGTTGGAAAATCACGGCCACAAAGAGTTCGCCAACATCAATGAATACAGCATCGAGCACATCCTGCCTCAGAACAAGAATCTTTCCCCTGAATGGAAAGAAATGCTTGGAGAAAACTGGCAGGAAGTTCAAAAAACCTGGCTGCACACCCTCGGCAACCTCACGCTGACCGGCTACAACTCCGAATACAGCGACCGCTCATTTCTTGAAAAACGGGACATGAAGAACGGGTTTGGCCAAAGCAAGTTGTACCTGAACCGGGACCTTGGGTCGCTGGACGTTTGGAACGAGCAGGCCATTCAAAACCGGGCCGCAGAATTGGCGGACACCGCCGTCAAAATTTGGGACGCCCCCCGCCTCGATGATGCAACACTCGCAACCTATAAGCGGGAAGAGGAACAAAGCAGCGTCCATACGATCGAGAAAGACCACCCGTACCTTGCGGCCGGAAGCGCCATGCGCCCACTGTTCGATGAGTTTGACCGTGAAGTGCGGGCATTTGACGAAAATGTCAAACAAGAAGTGCTGATGCACTACATCTCTTACAAATCCGATTCCAGCATTGTGTCTGTGATACCGCAGGCAAAAGCCCTGCAACTCACGATCAACATTTCACATGCCGAAATCAGCGACCCTGCAGGCATGGCAGAATATGTGAGCGGCCGGGGCCATCTGGGGATTGGTGATACGCGGGCATATCTGCGCAACGAAGAAGACCTGCGCTATGTCATCGGCCTCGTGCGCCAGGCTTTCGAAAAGCAACTGGGCGACCCCGGACCGTTTGATGACGAGGTAGGCGACGAAAAAATCGAGACGTGATTGCCCCGCCGCCTACTCCACGATCTGAAAAAAGGTCTCCCCTTTCTTCACCAGCCCGAACTGCGAGCGCGCCAGGGTTTCAATCGTTTCGCCGCCTTTTTTCAGGTCGATGACTTCGGCGAGCAGTTTTTCGTTGCGCTGCTGCAGCACGGCGTTTTCCGCGAAGATGTGCGCGGTGGCGTTTTGCAGGCGCTGCAGGTCAAAGTAATTTTTGTCGCCGAACCACAGCGCATACTGCAGCGCGAACAGCAGCGCGACCGACAGGAGTTTGAAAAAATTCATGTTTTGCATGGTCATGAGATTTTCTCCGGGGTTTTGCCGGGGTTTGCCAGATTGGAGAAGGCCGCCAGTCCGGGGTAATGCGCATTATCCCCCAAAAGTTCCTCGATTTGCAACAGGCGGTTGTATTTTGCCACGCGCTCGGAGCGGCACAGCGAGCCGGTTTTGATCTGCCCGGCGCCGCTGGCGACGGCGAGGTCGGCGATGGTGGTATCTTCGGTTTCGCCGGAGCGGTGCGAGATGGTCGCGCAGTAACCGGCCGACTGCGCGAGTTTGACCGCGTCCACGGTCTCGCTCAGCGTGCCGATCTGGTTGAACTTGATCAAGATGGAATTCGCCACGCGCTTCTCTATGCCGCGCCGCAATATGGCCGAATTGGTGACGAACAGGTCGTCCCCGGTCAACTGCACGCGCGCGCCGAGCCGCCGCGTCAGGCGCGCCCAGCCGTCCCAGTCGTCCTCGCCCATGCCGTCCTCAATGCTGATGATCGGGTATTTCGCGGCCCAGTTTTCCAGATACTCGGCGAAACCTTCGGCGTCCAGTTCGGCGCCCTCGGCGCGCAGGTGGTAGGCGCCGCCGTCGCAAAACTCGGAACTCGCCGCGTCCAGCCCGATCATCACCTGCTCGCCGGCGCGGTAGCCGGCGTCTTCAATCGCGCGCATGATCAGATCGAGCGCCTCGGCGTTGGACGCGCATTGCGGCGCGAAACCGCCCTCGTCGCCGACAGCGGTGGACAGGCCGCGCTTTCGCAGCACTTCGCGCAATGCGTGAAAAATTTCCGCGCCGCAGCGCAGCGCTTCGCAAAACCGCGGAAAGCCGGTCGGCAGCACCATAAACTCCTGAAAATCAATCGCGTTGTCGGCATGCGCGCCGCCGTTGATGATGTTCATCTGCGGCACCGGCAAAGTGAAAGCATCGCCGGCCGCATTGTCAAACATTTCGCCGAGATGCCGGTAGAGCGCGACGCCGCGCGCCGCGGCCGCCGCATGCGCGGCCGCCAGCGAAACCGCGAGCAGCGCGTTGGCGCCGAGGTTGCTTTTGTTTTCGCTGCCATCCAGTTCAATCAGCGCGCGGTCCACCGCGTTTTGATCCAACGCGTCCATGCCGCGAAGGCGCGGCAGTATATGCGCATGCACATTTTCCACCGCGCCGAGCACGCCTTTGCCGCGGTAGCGCGCCGGATCGCCGTCGCGCAATTCCAGCGCCTCCAGCGCGCCGGTGGAGGCCCCCGACGGCGCGCGCCCGACCCCGCCCGCCCCGCCGCGCAGCGTCATCTCCGCGGCCAGCGTCGGATTGCCGCGCGAATCAAGGATCTCGCGGGCGGTGATGGATTGGATTTGGGTGCCGGACATGCTCAGATCATTCCACACAGAAAATCCATGTCCTCCACCGATTGAAATATTTTTTTAATCGGCGGGAGGTCATTGACTTTATGCAGAAAAATCAACTCTTGCACCATGTCTTCGTACAAGTTCACTGCGAACAAAAAATTGACCGCCTCTTCTTTCGGAGACAGGGTCTGACTGGTTTGCAGTTTCTGGTTCTGCATGTGCTTGATATGCGCGGAAAATTTGCGCATGGCGTCACTCAGCCTGCTCAGCACATTGCTTTCGAGCATAGTCGCTCCGCCATACAAAAAATCGAGCGAATAGACAAGTTTGGCAAACTCATACGAGTTGAGTTCTTCGGAGTACATGCTTTCACCGTAAACCATCCACATTGAATGGTTTTTCGGATACTTTCCGATTTTGTCCATCAACAAGCATGCCCGATAAAACCCATCTAGATTTTTCGGGATGATCGTGAAGGCTTTTTCCTCATCGACCACCTGCTGCAGTTCGCCGGAAATTTTGTTGCCTTCGCCTTCCAAAAAGCGGCTTTGTGCTTCCAACAGGCGATTTTTCTGGTCTACCGCCTGAATCACTCCGCCCAGTTTTTTGTCGCGCGCAAAAATTGCCTTGAATTTTTCCGCCGGCACGCGAAATGCCGGGCGGCTCCCCCACGCAGGAACGGGGCCCTCTTTGCCATTGTCCATGACCCACTGCGGACTGAAAACGGCAAAAGCCGAAAGAGGCTTAATGACGTATAAAAACTCGCGGTCGGTGTGCGGAATTCGCGTTCCACCGGACTTTTTCCGCCCCACTTTGGAGACCTTGAAGTCATAGTACGGCAGATCATCCCGCTCGGCATACTGAAACTCAAAGCGGTGCTTTTCGCTGTTGATCCATGCGGTGTAGTCCGGCTCGCCGGATATTTTTCCGCTTCGGGGAAACCACATGTAGCGGTCGCCGCCGCTTTTTTCGACTTTTACATCGCCGGTATCGTGCTTTGCTTTGAGCATGCCCTCAAGCCATTCCCGAATTTCCAGTTCGGCAATCGCTTTTTTCTTCATGTCCGCGCGGTATTGCAGATAAGTCCTGGCTTTGATGTCGCTGGACTGCGCGTAGACAACCTGGGAATTTTCACCCGCGCTCATAACAGTTTGCCGTTTTCCAGTTCGAGTCTGTCAATGGAATGCGCCACAAACTTCTCGTTGAGTTCATAGCCTACGCCGTTGCGCTGCTGCAGCGCGGCCGCAAGCAAAGTCGTGCCGCTGCCGCAAAACGGATCCAGCACGGTTTCGCCGACAAAGCTGTATGCCTTGATTAAGCGCGCCGGCAACTCCACCGGGAAAGGCGCAACATGTATGCGACCGTCACCGCTTTTCTCCGGCTTCATAGTCCACACATCCGAGTTCTTGATGGACAGCCAGAAATCCTTGTCCAGCTTTGACTGCTCTTTGTCGGCCGCGCTGACATGCGCGTATTTTTTTGCGCCGGATTTTTCCGGCTTGCTGAACTCCAGAATGAATTCGTGCATGTTGTTCAGCAGAATCCCCCCGGGATACGGGTAAGTGCCAAAATGCGCGCGCACCCCATTGGTTTTGTGCCAAATGATGTCGCGCTTGAAGACAAAGCCGGTCTCCTCGCACAAGTCCACCGACCGCCCGACCAAATTCAGCGTGCGGAAACTGTTTTTGTTTCGCACGGGAAGATTCATGATGTTGAGGAAAAACTTCCGCCCCGGCTGCAAAACACGGAATACTTCCTTCCAGACTTTCCCGATTTCAAAAAGCCAAGTGTCCAGATCATGGATGTTGCCCAGGTCTTTTTCGCTGTCCTGCGAATACATTTTGGCGTTGAAGTAAGGCGGAGAAGTCACCGCCAGATGCGCGCTGTCATCGCGCAACTCATTCATTGCGCGGGAGTCGCCAAGATACAATTCTTGCCGCGTTCCCCAAATGCACACTTCATTCTTCCGCGCCGTCTTCGCAGGATTCGGCGCCGCATTCCCGGGCGCGGCGGCATGCCCGTCCGCTTTTGCTTTTTTCACATCGGACAGCGCAAAGCGGTACTGTCCGCCGGCCGACTTGTAGCTTTTCAGCGCATTGCAGCGCACCAGTCCGTGCACATCCCTGACCGTGACGCCGAGATACGCGGCGACTTCCCCCGCGGACAAATACGCCCGGGTGGAATAATCTTCCATTGCTTCCGCATCCACCGTGCGCGCCCCGCTCACAGCGACTTCGCCACGTCGTCCAGCCGCGCCAGCGCGCCCAGCAGTTCGGGCATGCGCTCCAGCGGCCAGGCGTTGGGGCCGTCGCTGAGCGCGTTGTCCGGATCGGGGTGGGTTTCTATGAACAGGCCGTCAAGGCCGACCGCGACCGCGGCGCGCGCGAGCGCCGGGACGAATTCGCGCTGGCCGCCGGATTTGCCGCCGGCCGCGCCGGGCAACTGCACCGAATGCGTCGCGTCAAACACCAGCGGGCGGCCGCAGGTCTTTAAGATTTCCAGGCCGCGCATGTCCACGACCAAATTGTTGTAGCCGAAAGAAGTGCCGCGCTCGCACACCAAAATGCGCGCGCCGGCGTCGGCCGCTTCGGCTTTGCCGACCACATGCTGCATTTCCCACGGCGACAGAAACTGCCCCTTTTTGATGTTGACGACCTTGCCGGATTTTGCCGCGGCTTCAATTAAATCCGTCTGGCGGCACAGGAACGCCGGGGTCTGCAGCACGTCCACGACTTCGGCGGCGGCGGCGACATCTTCGGGCGAATGCACATCGGTCAGCACCGGCACGCCGAGTTCGCCGCGCACTTTGCCGAGAATTTCCAGCCCGCTTTTCCTGCCGGGACCGCGCGCCGACGCGCTTGATGTGCGGTTGGCTTTGTCAAACGAGGATTTGTAGACGAAAGGAATGCCGAGTTCGCCGGTGATGTCGCGCAGGCGCGCGGCGGTGGACATCGCCATTTCCTCCGATTCAATCACGCACGGGCCGGCTATCAGAAAAAACCGCGACTTGCGGTTTGCCGCGGCGAAGTCGGGGAGATTCATTGCAGCGCGCGCGCGGCCTCGCGGCCGGCGACGCCGCGGCGCGACTCTTCGCGGCTGCCGCGGCGGGCGAGCGCGGCTTGAATGTATTCGGTGAACATCGGGTGCCCGTCGCGCGGCGTGGAGGTGAACTCCGGGTGAAACTGGCAGGCGGCAAACCACGGATGCCCGGGCACCTCAACCGCTTCCACCAATCCGCCGGCCGAGGTTCCGGAAAACACCAGCCCGGCCTCCTCCAGTTTTTGCAGGTAGTTGTTGTTGAATTCGTAGCGGTGGCGGTGGCGCTCGCGAATCACTTCGCGCTGGAAAATGCGGCGGAACAAACTGCCCTCTTTCAGGCGGATGTCCTGCGCGCCGAGGCGCATGCTGCCGCCGAGCGCGCTGTTGTGGTCGCGCACTTCGCGGCGGCCGTTGTCGTCCATCCATTCGGTGATCAGCGCGATCACCGGGTGTTCCGCGTCGCGCGCGAACTCGGTGCTGTGCGCATTCGCCAGGCCCGCTTTGTTGCGCGCGTATTCAATGATCGCGACCTGCATGCCGAGGCAGATGCCGAGATAGGGGATGCGGTTTTCGCGGGCGTAACGCGCGGCCAGCAGCATGCCCTCTATGCCGCGCTCGCCGAAGCCGCCGGGGATCAGCACCGCGTCGGCGTCGGCGAGCATGCCGGCGCCGTGCCGCTCTATTTCCGAAGAGGCGACGTATTCAATGTTAATTCGCGTGCGCGTGCGGATGCCGGCGTGCCGCAGCGCCTCGCTCAGCGACTTGTAGGACTCGGTGAGGCTGACATATTTGCCGACCATCGCGATGCGCGCCTCCTGCACCGGCGATTCGTCGTTCTCCAGCACGCGCTCCCATTCCGACATGTCCGGCGGCGGCGCGTCCAGGCGCAGTTGCCCGGCGACGATGCCGTCGATTTTTTCGCGCACATACAACTGCGGAATGCGGTAGATGTTGTCCACATCCACGCCGGAGATGACCGCTTCCTCCTCCACATTGGTAAACAGCGCGATTTTTTTGCGCGCGGCTTTTTGCAGCGGCGCGCGCGCGCGGCACAGCAAAATGTCCGGCTGAATTCCGATGGAGCGCAACTCCTTGACCGAGTGCTGCGTCGGCTTGGTTTTGATTTCGCCGGTGCCGGCGATTTCCGGCACCAGCGTAAGATGCATGAACAGCGTGTTCTTCCGCCCCATCTCCACGCGCATTTGGCGAATCGCCTCCAAAAACGGCAGCGACTCAATGTCGCCGACGGTGCCGCCGATTTCCACCAGCGCGACCTGCGCGCCGTTTGCGCCGCTGCGAATGCGCGCTTTGATTTCGTCGGTGATGTGCGGGATGACCTGCACGGTGCGGCCGAGGTAATCGCCGCGCCGCTCGTTGCGAATTACGCTCTCGTAGATTTGCCCGGCGGTGAAGTTGTTGTCGCGGCGCATGGTGGCGCGCACGAAGCGCTCGTAATGGCCGAGATCCAGGTCGGTTTCGGCGCCGTCGTCGGTCACGAACACCTCCCCGTGCTGAAACGGGTTCATGGTGCCGGGGTCGACATTAATATAGGGGTCCAGTTTGAGCAGCGTCACCTTGATGTTGCGCGCCTCCAGCACGCTGCCGAGCGATGCGGCCGCGATTCCCTTGCCCAGAGAAGAGACCACCCCGCCGGTGACGAAAACGAACTTGGTTGCGCTCATGACGGCATAGCACTATATCAGAATCGCGCGCATAGTCAAGCCCCGCTCGCCCGGCCGCGGCGGCGATTTTTGGCGGATTTCGGGGAATTTTGGGGAAATGTTGGGTATGATGCGCGGCATGCGCGAGGCGCCCCCCCCATTTTTCCCGTTTTTCCACGCCGCGGACGGTCCCGACCGCCCCGGCGGCCGGCGTGAGGCGCGCGCATGATTCGCCTCGCCGTCTCCGGCGCGGGCGGGCGCATGGGCGGCGCGCTGCTGCGCGCGGCCGCGCGCGCCGACGATTTGAAAGTTACCGCGGCGATTGAGCATGAAAAAAGCGCCGCGCTCGGGCGCGACTCCGGCGAAATCGCCGGGCTCGGCAAAAACGGCGTCCGCATCGGCGCCGACCTCGCCGCGGCCGAATTTGATCTGCTGCTGGAATTCACCACGCCGGCCGCGACCCTGGCGCATTTGGAAATCTGCCGGCAATTGCGCCGCGCCATGCTCATCGGCACCACCGGACTTGACGCGGACGCGGAGGCGCGCATTGGCGAGGCGGCGCGCGACATCGCGCTGGTGCAGGCATCCAACACCAGCGCCGGCATCAACCTGTGCCTGGAACTGGTCGCGACCGCCGCGGCCGCGCTCGGCGACAGCAGCGACATTGAAATCGTGGAAGCGCACCACCGCGACAAAGTGGACGCGCCGTCCGGCACCGCGCTTTCGCTGGGGCGCGCGGCGGCCGCGCCGCTCGGGCGCGACCTCGGCAAAGACGGAGTGTTCGCGCGGCACGGCGAAACCGGCGCGCGCCAGCCGGGCGCCATCGGTTTTTCCGCGATTCGCGGCGGCGACATCGCCGGCGAGCACAGCGTGCTGTTCATCGCCGACGGCGAGCGCGTGGAAATCACGCACAAAGCGGGCGACCGGAAAATTTTCGCCGACGGCGCGATTCGCGCGGCGCGCTGGCTCGCCGGGCGGCCGCCGGGGCTGTATGCGATGCGCGATGTGCTCGGGCTCGGCGGCGCGCGCGCAACTTAATTCGGCGCGTTACACCCCGAGATAGCGCGCCTGCAATCCGCCGTCGGCGCGCAGCGCATCGCCGCCGCCCTCCCAAACGAGCGCGCCTTTTTCCATGATGCACAGGCGGTCGGCGAGTTCGCACAACGCGCCGAGATTTTTGTCTATCAGCAGCAGCGAAATTCCGGTCTGTTTGATTTCGCGCAACTTTTCCCAGATGGTTTTTTGCACCAGCGGCGCCAGTCCTTCGGTGGCTTCGTCCAGCACCAGCAAATGCGGGTTCAGCATCAGTGCGCGGCCGATGGAAAGCATCTGCTGTTCGCCGCCGGAGAGTTGGCTACCCATGTTGTTCAGGCGCGGTTTTAATTGCGGGAACAATTCCAGCACGCGCTCCAAATTCCACGGCGATTTTGCCCCGTTGTAATTCGCCGCGGCCGCGACCAGGTTTTCGCGCGCGTTTAAGTTGGGAAAAATTTGCCGGCCCTCGGGCGCAAGTCCGAGGCCCTTTTGCGCGATGCGCTGCGGCGGCAGGCCGTGGATTTTTTCGCCGCCGAAAATAATTTCGCCGCGGCGGCAGCGCAATTGCCCGGTAATCGCGCGCACCGTGGTGGTCTTCCCCATGCCGTTGCGCCCGAGCAGTGCGACCGCCGCGCCGCGCGGCACCGCGAGGCGCATGCCGAAAAGCGCCTGGCGGCCGCCGTAAAACACGTCAATGTCTTTCACGCTCAACTGCATGCCGCGCCCGTTATTGCGGCGTTCCCAAATACGCGCGCTGCACTTCGGCATTGCCGCGAATTTCCGCGGTGCTTCCGGCGGCGAGAATGCGCCCGTCCACCAGCACCGAGGCGGTGTCGGCGAGCGCGAACACCGCGTCCATGTCGTGCTCTATCAGCAGCATGGCCGCGCTCCCTTTGCGTTTTTTCAGCAGCGCAATCATCGCCGCGCTTTCGCTTTTGCCGAGCCCGGCCATCGGCTCGTCCAGCAGCAGCAGTTTCGGGCGCGGCGCCAGCGCCATCGCGATTTCCAGTTGGCGGCGCACGCCGTGCGCGGCCTCGCCGGCGCGCAACTCCGCGTCATGCGCCAGTCCGACTTCCTCCAGCAACTGCATCGCGCGCGCGCGCAAATCGGCGTCGCGCGCCAGCGGCGACCAGCAGTTAAACGAATTGCCGGCCGCGGCCAACAGCGCGAGCGTCGCGTTTTCCAGCAGGGTCATCGGCGCGATGACATCGGCGGTTTGAAAGCAGCGCGCCAGCCCGAGTTGCGCGCGCTTGTGCGCGGCCAGGCCGGTGATGTCGCGCCCGGCAAAAACGATGCGCCCGCGGTCGGGGGCGATTTCGCCGGCGAGTTGCGCCAGCAGAGTGCTTTTGCCGGCGCCGTTCGGGCCGATGACCGCGTGGATTTGCTTGTCGGCGAGCGCCAAGTCGACGCCGCGCACCGCGCGCACGCCGCCGAATTGCTTGTGCAGGTTTTGGACTTGCAGAATCACCCGCGCGTAAAAAGTTGGCCGCGCAGCACCAGCGCGATTAAAAGCGCGCCGAAAAGCAAATGCCAGTGCAGCGTGATGCCGGACAGCAATTCGGCCAGCACCAAAAACACGGCCGCGCCGACCAAGGGTCCGAACAACGCGCCGGCGCCGCCGATGATGACCATGAACAGCAACTCGGCCGAGCGCGTCCAGTCCAGCATCGCCGGGCTGACGAAGTCGGTGAAGTTGCCGAGAAAAAATCCGGCGACGCCGCACACCGCGCCGGACAGCACATAGCAGGCGAGTTGGTGGCGGTAGGCATCAAAGCCGAGCGCCCGCATGCGCGCGCGGTTGTGGCGGCAGCCGAGCAGCACGCGGCCGAAACGCGCGTGCATGAGGCGGCGCATGCCGAACAAAAACAGCGCGAGCGCGGCGAAGACGCAGTAATACAAAACCAGCGCGTGCTCAAGTTGCAGGCCGGGGAAACTGCTGCGCCGGGTAATGACCAGTCCGTCGTCGGCGCCGTATGCGTCAATGCTGACCAGCGTGAAATACAGCATCTGCGAGAACGCCAGCGTGATCAAAATAAAATACAGTCCGCGGGTGCGCAGGCAGACCGCGCCGGTCAAAAACGCGAAAGCCGCGCTGAGCGAAACCGCCAGCGCGAGGTGCAGCGCGCCGTCATGCACTCCGTAATGCGCGGGAATGCCGACGCTGTATGCGCCGATGCCGATGTAGGCGGCGTGTCCGAGACTGACCATGCCGCCGCAACCGACCAGCAAATTTAAACTGAGCGCGGCGATTGCAAGGATCAACGCGCGCGTCAAAAGGTCCAGATAAAAATCTTGCCCGGTGAAAAACAAAAGCGGCGGCGCGAGCAGGAGCAGCGCGGCCGCGGGCAACACGGCGCGCCGGCCGAACATTTTCGCGGGAAGTTTTGGGCGCAACTTGAAAAACGCCCGCAACGCGCCGTTCATGTTTTCACGCCCGCGCCGGCCGGCGCGAAAAGTCCGCGCGGTTTCAGCGCCAGAACGCATGCCATCAGCACATACACCGACATCGCCGACAGCGCCGGCGCCGCGGTCTCGGCGGCCGCGCCCGGCAAAAACAGTTTCAGCAAGTCGTCCAAATAGGCGCGCCCGAGCGTGTCTATGAAGCCGATCAAAAGCGCCGCGCAAAACGCGCCCTTGACCGAGCCGATGCCGCCGACTATGACCACCACGAACGCGATGATGATGATTTCGCCGCCCATGCCGATGCTCGCTTCGGTCAGCGGCGCGATCAACGCGCCGGCCAGGCCGGCGAGCGCGGCGCCGATGGCGAACACCAGCAGATAGAGGCGGTCAATGTTGACGCCGAGCGCGGCCGCCATCGCGCGGTTGGAGGCGCCGGCGCGAATCAGCATGCCGAGCCGCGAGCGCGTCACCAAAAAATACATGCCGGCCGCGACCAGCAAGCCGCACATAATGATCAGCAAACGGTAACGCGGCACGCCGACACCGCCGATGTCCACGCGCCCTTCCAGCGCGGCCGGCAGCGCGATGGCCGCGCCGGCCGGACCCCATACCAGATGCGCCAACTCGTCAAAAATCAAAATGAGTCCGTAGGTGACCAGCACTTGCTCCAAGTGGCCGCGCGCGTAGAGTTTGCGCGCGATGCATCTTTCCACCAGCGCGCCGGCGGCGAAAGTCGCGGCGGCCGCGGCGAGCACCGCGAGAAAAAACGAGCCGCTCACCGCCGCCACCGTGGCGCAGACGAACGCGCCGAGCATGTAGAACGAGCCGTGCGACAGGTTGATGAAATCCATGATGCCGAAAATCAGCGACAACCCGGCCGCCAGCAAAAACAGCAGCAAGCCGAGTTGCAGGCCGTTCAGCAGTTGCGCGAAAAGGAGATGCCAGTCCATCTCAGCAAGAAGGCGTCAAAAAAAGCGTCGCAAAAACGCCGGCAAAAACAAAAAGCGCCGCGGAAAATCGCCGGTCAATTAACCGGCGCGCGCGCTAGCGCGCGCAGTCCGCGGCATACGGGTCCTGGTGGCCGCGGTAGACCAAGTCGGTGATGCGCGTGGTCCAGTTGCCGTCGGCGTCCTCCACCACTTCGCGCAGGTAGAAATTCTGCACCGGAAAGTGGTTGTTGCCGAAACGGAAATCGCCGCGCACCGAGGCAAAATCGGCGCGCCGCAGCGCCGCGCGCACCGCGTCGCGGTCGCGCAAATCGCCGCCGGTGGCGCGCAGCGCGCTGTCAATTAACATGACGCTGTCATACGACTGCGCCGCGTAAAACGACGGATAGTTGCCGTGCCGCGCCTTGAAATCCGCGACGAATTTTTTGTTCGCCGCATTGTCCAGATCGGGCGCCCAGAACATGGTGCTGTTGGAGCCGAGCACGCCCTCAATGCCGGCCGCCTGCAGCCGCGGCAGCGAAAGGGAGTCCACGGTAAACACGCTGTATAACGGCAGGCGGTCTTTCAGCCCGGCCTGCTGATATTGCTTGAGGAACGCGCCGCCGGCGCTGCCCGGATAAAAAATGAACAGGCCGTCGGCGCCCGAGGCCGCGGCTTTCGCCAATTCCGCGGAGAAATCCAATTGCCGGTCGCGCCCCCATTTGGTCATGTCGCGCCCGACCACGCGCCCGCGAAAAGTGCGCTCAACGCCGGCCAGCATGTTTTTTCCGGCGGCGTAATTCGGCAGCATCACATACAGCGACTTCACGCCGCGCCGGTTCAGCACCTCACCGAGCGCCATCGGCGTCTGGTCGTTCTGCCAGGAAGTGGAGAAAAAGTTTTGGTGGCATCCCTTGCCGGCGAGTTGCGACGGGCCCGCGTTCGCGCTGATCAGAAATTTATCCGCGTCAAAAACCGTCTTCGCCGAAGCGAGCAGCACATGCGACCAGATGTAACCGGCGACAAAATCCACGCGCTCGCGCTTGATCAGTTTGCCGGTCTTTTGCCTGCCGATTTCCGGCTTGAACGCGTCGTCCTCAAAAAACACGCGAACTTCGCGCCCGGCCATTTTTCCGCCGAGATGCTCCAGCGCGAGTTCCACGGCGTTTTTCATGTCGGCGCCGATGACGCCGGCCGGCGTGGTCAGCGTGGTGACGAAACCGATTTTTACCGGCGCATCGTCCGCGGCGGCGCGGGTTGCAAAAGTTCCGGTGAAAAGCGTCGTAACAAAAAGCGCCGCGGAAACGACGGCGGCGGCGGGAGTTTTCTTTGCGGCGGACATGGCTGGGCTGCTCCTGAGGAAACGGGAAAATGGGGAGGCGCGATTGTAGCCGCCTCCCCCGCCCGCGGGGCGATTAACTTTTCGCCCGCCCCGACATCGCGTAGTGCAGCGCGCCGCCGAGGGCGGCGCCGATGATCCAGCCGTAGCCGCTGAGGTTGGCGAAGCCCGGGTACCACACGGTGGAAACCGCGAACACCGCTGCGATCGCCAGCGCGATCAGCGCGCGGCGGTTCCAGCCGCCGTCGTAGTAATACTTGCCGGACGGGTCGGTGGAGAACAACTGCTGAATGTCCAGTTGCTGTTCTTTGATCAGGTAGTAGTCCACGATCATGATTCCGTAGACCGGGGCGAGGATTGCGCCGAGCGTGTTGACGAACGGAAACACGCCCATCTTTGACACCACCGAGACCCACAGCACCGCAAGCACAAACCCGGCGAGCGCGGTGATCATCCCGCCGCCGCGGAAATTGATCTTGCGCGGCGCGAGGTTCGCGAGATCGTAGGCCGGCGGAATGAAGTTGGCGACCATGTTGATGCCGACGGTGGCGGTGAAAAACGCGAAGGCGGCGACGATGGTCAGCGGCAGGCTGTCCACGCGCTCCACCATTTGCGTCGGCTCGGTCAGCGTCTCGCCGAACACCGCGACCGAGCCGGCGGTGACGATCAGCGCGATGAACGAGAACAGGATAATGTTGCCGACCAGGCCGAACAGGTTGCCCTTGCGCATTTCGGCCTCGCTTTTGACGAAGCGCGAGAAGTCGCCGAAGTTGATGACCACCGCGGCGAAGTAGGCGACCATGGTGCCGAAGATGGCGAAGAACGCGGCGAGCGCGCCGCCGCTTGCATTGCCGCGGCCGGAGAAGATGTCGCCAACTTCGGCGAGCAGTCCGCCGCCGGCCTGAAACCAGATGACCGCCATCAGCACGAGCATGACCGCATACACGGCCGGCCCGGCGAAGTTGAGGAAGCGGCGAATCGGATCAATGCCGTTCCAAAACAGCCACACTTGAAAGGCCGCGACCAGAACCAGCGAAAACCAGCCGCTCGCGCTCATGCCGAGCAGCGCCGGCGCGGACGAGGCGCCGGTCAGCGAGCGAACCAGCAGGTCCACCGCGGTGGAGGCGAAATAGGTTTGTGCGCCATACCAAAAAATCGCGACCACGCCGCGCACCATCGCCGGAAAATTCGCGCCGATAACGCCCATACTGGCGCGCGCGAACACCGGATAGGGAATGCCGTGTTTGACGCTCGGGCTGCCGGAGAGGTTGACCAGCCACATGATGAAAAAGCCGGCGAGAATGATCGCGGCGAACACCGCCCAGCCGTTCAGTCCGTAAGCGAGAAACAGCGAGGCGGCGAGGGTGTAACCGAACAAACTCTGCACGTCGTTTGCCCAGACATTAAAGATCTCAAACCAGCCCCAGGTTTTTTGATTGGGCGGGGTCGGCGCGAGGTCGCTGTTATACAGCCTCGGATCTTTGCGGGTGATTTCGGTCATGGCAGCATTCGCAGGTGGGTGAAAGGAGCGGCGATTATAGCGGTGAATGGCGGCGCGACGCGGCTTGCGCGACCGCCGCCGGGCGGATATACTCCGCCCGCCATGGCGAAGTCAGTGGGAAAAAATCGGGGAAAAAACCGCCCCGCTCCCGTTAACTTCCCCGTTAACTCCCCCCCGGCCCTGCTCGTTCTGGAGGACGGCAGCGTTTTTCGCGGAACTTCCGCCGGCGCGGACGGCCTCGCCGCCGGCGAGGTGGTGTTCAACACCGCCCTGTGCGGCTACCAGGAAATCCTCACCGACCCGTCCTACGCGCGCCAACTGGTGACGCTGACCTGCGCGCATATCGGCAATGTCGGCGCGAACGCGCAGGACTTTGAATCGCGCCGCGTGTTTTGCGCCGGGCTGATCGTCAAAAACATCCCGCAACTGCACTGCAACTGGCGCGCCGAGACGAGTCTGCCCGAGTATTTGCGCGAGCACGATGTGGTGGCGATTTGCGATGTGGACACGCGCCGGCTGACGCGGTTGCTGCGCATCAAGGGCGCGCAGCGCGGCGCGGTGGTCGCCGGCGCGAACGCCGACTCGGAAAAGAGTTTGCAACTCGCGCTGGAAGCGGCGCGCGCGTTTCCGGGACTGGCCGGCATGGACTTGGCGCGCGAAGTCAGCGCCGAGAAACCCTACCAATGGAGCGGCGGCGGCGAGTGGCGCGACGGCGAATACGCGGCCGCGCCGCCGGAGAAATTTCGCGTGGTCGCATGCGATTACGGCGTCAAGCACAACATCCTGCGCCAACTGGCGATGCGCGGCTGCGCGATTGAAGTGTTGCCGGCGCGCGCCACCGCGGAGGAAATTCTGAATCGCAAACCGGACGGCGTGTTTCTCTCCAACGGGCCCGGCGACCCGGCGCCGTGCGGCTACGCGGTGGACGCGATTCGCGAATTGCTGGCGCGCAAGGTGCCGCTGTTCGGCATCTGCCTCGGCCACCAGTTGCTCGCGCTGGCCGGCGGCGCGCAGACCGAAAAAATGAAATTCGGCCACCACGGCGCGAACCACCCGGTGCGCGATCTGGACAGCGGGCGCGTGCTGATCACCAGCCAGAACCACGGCTTTGCGGTGCGCGCCGAATCGCTGCCGGAGCACACCCGCGTCACCCACATTTCGCTTTTTGACGGCAGCGTGCAGGGGCTGGAGCGGCTGGACGCGCCGGCGTTTTCGTTTCAGGGGCATCCGGAGGCGAGCCCGGGCCCGCACGACGCGGCCGATTTGTTCGACAAATTCGCCGGCATGATGGCGGCGAACATGGCCGCCGGGGCGCGGCATGCCTAAGCGCGACGACATTCATTCGGTGCTGATCATCGGCGCCGGGCCGATCATCATCGGGCAGGCATGCGAGTTTGATTATTCCGGCGCGCAGGCCTGCAAGGCGCTGCGCGAGGAAGGCTGCCGCGTCATTCTGGTCAATTCCAATCCGGCGACCATCATGACCGATCCGGACTTCGCCGACGACACTTACATAGAACCGCTGGACAGCGGCACGCTGCGCGCGATCATTGAGAAAGAGCGCCCGGACGCGCTGCTGCCGACCATGGGCGGGCAGACCGCGCTGAACTGCGCGCTGGATTTAAAGCGGCTCGGCGTGCTGGACGAATTCGGCGTGGAGATGATCGGCGCGAGCGCCGAGTCCATTGACAAGGCCGAAGACCGCCGCCTGTTTCGCAGCGCGATGCAGCGCATCGGCCTTGACACGGTGCGCGGCGAAATCGCCTCGTCGCTGAGCGAAGCGCATGCGGTGCTGGAAAGCGTCGGCTTTCCGGCGATCATCCGCCCGTCGTTCACGCTCGGCGGCAGCGGCGGCGGCGCGGCTTACAACATGGACGAGTTTGACGAAATCTGCCGGCGCGGGCTGGCCGCGTCTCCGACCGGCAAACTGCTGGTGGAGGAAAGCATCCTCGGCTGGAAGGAATTTGAAATGGAAGTGGTGCGCGACCGCGCCGACAACTGCATCATCGTCTGCGCGATTGAAAACTTTGACCCGGTCGGCGTGCACACCGGCGACTCCATCACGCTCGCGCCGGCGCAGACGCTCACCGACAAGGAATACCAGGTGATGCGCGACGCGAGCATCGCGGTGCTGCGCGAAATCGGCGTGGACACCGGCGGCTCCAATGTGCAGTTCGCGCAGGATCCGAAAGACGGAACTTTTCGCATCATTGAAATGAATCCGCGCGTGTCGCGCTCGTCGGCGCTCGCTTCCAAGGCGACCGGTTTTCCGATTGCAAAAGTCGCGGCGAAACTCGCGCTCGGTTTTACGCTGGACGAACTGCAAAACGACATCACCGGCGGCGCCACCCCGGCCTCGTTTGAGCCGAGCATTGATTATGTCGTCACCAAGATCCCGCGGTTTGATTTTGAAAAATTTCCGCAGGCCGACGCGTCGCTGACCACGCAGATGAAATCGGTCGGCGAAGTCATGGCGATCGGGCGCACCTTTCAGGAGTCTTTTCAAAAAGCGCTGCGCGGGCTGGAGACCGGCGCCGACGGTCTGGACGAGCGCGCGCCGCCAAAACCATCCGCGGCCGCGGACGCGCCGGAAGACGCCGACGAGGAAGAATTGGCCGCGCGTTTGCGCGTGCCGGGCGCCGAGCGACCGTGGCATCTGGCCGAGGCGTTTCGGCGCGGCATGAGCATTGATGAGGCGTATGAAATCTGCAAGATTGACAAATGGTTTTTGGCGCAACTCGCCGATTTGGTCGCGACCGAGTCGCGCATCGCCAAATCCGCCGGCAAAACATCCTCGCTCGCGCCGCATGAATTGCGCGAGTGGAAACAAAAAGGCTTCTCCGACCGGCGCATCGCCGCGCTGCTGCAAAGCGACGAGGGCGAAGTGCGCGCGCGCCGCGAAAGCGAAAACATTCACCCGGTGTTCAAGCGCGTGGATTCCTGCGCGGCCGAATTTGACGCGGCGACCGCGTATCTGTATTCCAGTTACGACGAGGAATGCGAAGCCGCGCCGACCGGCCGCAAAAAAATCATGATCCTCGGCGGCGGCCCGAACCGCATCGGCCAGGGAATTGAATTTGACTACTGCTGCGTGCACGCCTCCATGGCGCTGCGCGAGGCCGGTTTTGAAACCATCATGGTCAACTGCAATCCGGAAACGGTGTCCACCGATTACGACACCTCCGACCGGCTGTATTTTGAGCCGCTGACTCTGGAGGATGTGCTGGAAGTCGCGCGCGTGGAAAAACCGGCCGGCGTCATCGTGCAATACGGCGGGCAGACGCCGCTGAAACTCGCGCGCGCGCTGGCGCGCGCCGGCCTGCCGGTCATCGGCACTTCGCCGGATTCCATTCACCGCGCCGAAGACCGCAAGTTTTTCCGCCAATTGCTGGAAGACCTCGGCCTGCGCCAGCCGCCCAACGCCACCACATTGGACCCCGAAGACGCGCGCGCGCTCGCCGAACGCATCGGTTATCCGCTGATGGTGCGCCCGTCCTATGTGCTCGGCGGGCGCGCCATGGAAATCGTGCGCAACGAGGAAGAGTTGCTCGGCTACATGCGCGACGCGCCGCCGCAAACGCAGGCCGGGCACGACTCGCCGCTGCTGCTGGACCGCTTCCTCGCCGACGCGATTGAAGTGGATGTGGACGCGGTGTGCGACGGCAAAGAAGTGCTGATCGGCGGCATCATGCAGCACATTGAGGAGGCCGGCGTGCATTCCGGCGATTCGGCATGCGCGCTGCCACCGTTCAGTTTGTCCGCGGAAATGCAAACGGAATTGCGCCGCCAGACGCGCGAGTTGGCGCTGGCGCTCGGCGTGGTCGGGCTGATGAATGTGCAGTTCGCGGTGCAGGGCGGCGACATCTATGTGCTGGAAGTAAACCCGCGCGCCGCGCGCACCGTGCCGTTCGTCTCCAAGGCGACCGCGCGCCCGCTCGCCAAGATCGCGGCGCACTGCATGACCGGCGCGAGTTTGGCCTCGCAAAACCTGTCCGCCGATGATGATGACCAAAGCGCGCCGCCGTTTTGCGCGGTCAAGGAGGCGGTGTTTCCGTTCATCAAATTTCCCGGCGTGGATCCGGCGCTCGGCCCCGAGATGAAAAGCACCGGCGAAGTCATGGGAATCGGCGACACTTTCGGCGAGGCTTTCGGCAAGGCGCAGCGCGCGACCGGGCTGGACATTCCGCGCGGCGGCAGCGCGCTTCTGAGTTTAAAAACCGAAGACCAGGCGCCGGCCGCCGGCATCGCGCGCGAACTGGCCGCGGCCGGCTTTTCGCTGGCCGCGACCGAGGGCACCGCGGCCGCGCTCGCCGAGGCCGGGCTGCGCGTCGCGCGCGTCAACAAAGTCAGCGAGGGCCGCCCGCATGTGGTCGACCAAATCAAGAACGGCGAATTCCAACTGGTCATCAACACCACCGCCGGCAAGCGCAGTCTGGCCGATTCCCATACAATCCGCCGCGAAGCCCTGCTGCACAAGGTCGCGTATTTCACCACCCTCGCCGGCGCGCGCGCCGCGGTGGAGGCGCACAAAGCGGCCGGCGGCGGCCGCGTTCGCCGCCTGCAGGCGCTGCATTCCCCGCCAACAAATTCGCCCGCCAATCCGCCCGCATGACCACCGAACGAATTCTGCTGACGCGCAACGGCGTGAAAACGCTGCGCGCCGAGTTGCGCCAACTCAAGGACGAAGAGCGCCCGAAGGTGATTGAAGCGATCGCCGAGGCGCGCTCGCACGGCGACCTGTCGGAGAACGCCGAATACGACGCGGCGAAAGAGCAGCAGCGTTTCGTGGAGGGGCGCATTCGCGAACTGGAGGCGTCGCTGTCGCGCGCCGAAGTGATTGATCCGGCCGAAATCGGCAAGGACGGCGCGGTGGTGTTCGGCGCGACGCTGCTGCTGTATGACGAGCAAAACGACGCCGAAGTCACCTACCAACTGGTCGGAAACTTGGAAGCCGATTTGGAACAGGGGCGCATCTCCATCTCCTCGCCGATCGGCCGCGCGCTGCTCGGCAAGCGCGAAGGCGACGAAGTGGAAGTCGCCGCGCCGGCCGGAAAACGCATTTATGAAATTTTGAAAGTGCGGTATGACTGAGCGCCCCGCGCCCGCATAGCGCCCGCCCGCGCATGAAACCGCATGACATGCTGCTGGCGGCCTCGGTCGCGGTTCTCTGGGGCATGGGATTTGTCGTCGCCAAATCCGCGCTCGCGCACTTTCCGCCGATTTTTTTGATGGCGCTTCGCTTCGGGCTGAGCGCGGCATGTCTGGTTTGGTTTTTTCGCCCGCCGTGGAAATTATTGCGGCACATTTTTTGGATCGCGCTGGTCGGCGCCACTTTGGAATACGCGCTGATCTTCACCGGGCTGGCGCGGCTGGATGTCTCCACCGCGACGCTGCTGGTGCAGTTGGAGGCGCCGTTCGGAATTTTTCTCGGCTGGCTGGTGTTTCGCGAGCGCATCGGCGCGCGGCGCATCGGCGGCATCGCGCTCGCGCTCGCCGGCGTGGTTGGCATAGTCGGCGCGCCGCGCATGCAGGGCGGGCTGCTGCACGCGGCGATGGTCATCGGCGGCGGGTTCGCCTGGGCCGCCGGGCAAATTATGGTCAAGCGCCTGAGCCGCGCCGGCATTCGCATTGACGGGCTGCCGCTGGTCAGTGCAATCGCGGTGATGGCCGCGCCGCAACTCTTACTGGTCTCGCTGCTGCTGGAGGACGGGCAACTCGCGGCGGTGCAAACCGCGACGCCCGGCATGTGGGCGGCGGTGGCTTATCTCGGGCTGGGCATGACCATCCTCGCCTACGCGATTTGGTATCACCTGCTCGGGCGGTATCCGGTCAGCCGCGTGATGCCGTTTCTGCTGCTGCTGCCGCTGGTCGCGGTCGCCGGCGGCGTGCTGATTCTCGGCGAGCCGCTGAGCGCGAACATGGTCATCGGCGGTTTGTGCATACTGATCGGCGTGGCCGTCATCAACGCGCGCGAGCCGGCGCGCGGCCCGGCCGGCGCGCCGCCGTCTCCATAATCGCGGCCGCGCATTCATTAATATCCATTTAATAATGACCAGCGAACAAATCATTTTGTTTTCCCTGCTCGGCGCGGTGTTCGCGCTGCTGTTGTGGGGAAAGATTCGCCACGACCTGGTCGCGTTCGGCGCACTGGTCGCGGCGATCCTCATCGGCGCGGTGCCGGAGGAGCGCGCCTTTGACGGCTTCGCGCATCCGGCCACCGTGATCATCGCGCTGGTGCTGGTGGTCAGCCGCGGCCTGTCCAATTCGGGCGCGGTGGAATTGCTGGCGCGGCATGTGGTCGCGCGCGGGCGCTCGCTGTTCGCGCACATCGGCGTGATGTCCGGAGTCGCCGCGGTGCTGTCGGCGCTGATGAACAATGTCGCCGCGCTCGCGCTTTTAATGCCGATAGACATAAAGGCCGCGTCGCAGGCGCGCCGCCATCCGGGCCTGAGCCTGATGCCGCTGTCTTTCGCTTCCATCCTCGGCGGGCTGATTACGCTGATCGGCACGCCGCCCAACATCATTATCGCCGGCTTTCGCGAAGAGGCGCTCGGCGCGCCCTTTTCCATGTTTGATTTCACGCCGGTCGGCGCGGTCGCGGCGCTCGCCGGCATCGCCTACATCGCTGCGCTCGGCTGGCGGCTGATACCGGCGGCCGGCAAAGGCGCGCCGGGCGACCTGTTCAACCTGGAGGGATACACCGCCGAGGTGCGCGTCGGCGAAAAATCCAAAGCCATCGGAAAAAAAATCACCGAACTGGAAGACCCGGCCGAAGCCGCCGATGTCGCCATCATCGGACTGGTGCGCGGCGGGCGGCGCTTCCCCGGGCATGTGCGCCGCGAAGTCGTCAAGAAGGGGGACTTTCTGGTCATTGAAGCGGCCGCCGACAACATTGACGCGTTCGTCGGCGAATTCGGCCTGGAATACGACCTCAAAAAGAAAAAGGACGGCGCGCCGATAGGCGAGGACCTGTCCATGTTTGAAGTCACGGTGCCGCACGGCGCGCGCATTGAGGGGCGCAGCGCGCTGGATTTGCGGCTGCGCGCGACCCAGGGCGTGACCATGCTCGGCGTCGCGCGCCAAGGCCGGGTGGAGCGCCGGCGCGTGCGCAAGTTAAAAATCCGCGCCGGCGATGTGCTGCTGTTACTCGGCCCGACCGAGCGCATCGCGCATGTCGGCGCATGGATCGGCGGACTGGCATTGCAGGAGCGCGACCTGCGCGTGGTGAAGCGCGACAAGGCGCGCCTCGCGGCCGGCGCGTTTGCCATTGCAATCGCGGCCGCGGCCTCCGGAGCGGTCAGTCTGACCGTGGCGCTCGCGCTGGTCTGCGTGGTCATGGTCGCGGCCAACATCGTGCCGCCGCGCGACATCTACAACTCCATTGAATGGCCGGTGATCGTGCTGCTCGGCTCCATGATTCCGCTCGGCGCCGCGCTGCAGTCGTCGGGCGGCACCGCGCTGATCGCGCAGGCGCTGCTCGGCCTGGCCGAGGGCTACGGCGCGGTGGTGGTGCTGCTGGTGCTGATGGCGGTCACCATGACGCTGTCGGACATATTAAACAACGCCGCGACCACCGTTATCGCCGCCCCGGTCGCGCTGGACATCGCCGCCGGACTCGGCCTAAATCCCGATCCGTTTTTGATGGCGGTCGCGGTCGCCGCGTCCTGCGCGTTTTTGACGCCGATCGGCCACAAGAACAACACGCTGATCATGGGGCCCGGCGGCTACCGCTTCGGCGACTACTGGCGCATGGGGCTGCCGCTGGAAATCATCATCCTCGCGGTCGCGATTCCGATGATTTTGTGGGTGTGGCCGCTTTGATGCGGGTTTGATGCGGATATTCTCCGCCGCGCCAAACTGCTACAATTCTCCGCCGCGCCGCCCGCGCCGACCATTTCAAACCATCCCCGCATGTCTTCCCCGCCCACCCGCGGCCGCCCGCGCCGCACAGGCCACCCGGGCCGCAGCGCGCGCAAAACCCGCGCCACGCCGAAGGGTCGGCAGGTCACCGAGGAAGCGCGCGCCGAGGTGCGCGCGCTGCTCGGCGACGGCGCGCCGCGGCGCGACTTGCTGATTGAATATCTGCATTTAATTCAGGACCGCCACAATTGCCTGTCGGCCGCGCATCTCGCCGCGCTCGCCGAGGCGATGAAACTGTCCATGACCGAGGTCTATGAGGTCGCGTCGTTTTACGCGCACTTTGACATCGTCATGGAGGGCGAGGATCCGCCGCCTGCGCAGACCATTCGCGTCTGCGACAGCATCGCCTGCCAACTCGCCGGCGCCGAAGAATTGCTGCGCGCGGTGCGCGACGGCGCGCCGAATGCGCGCGTACTGCGCGCACCGTGCATGGGGCGGTGCGAGCACGCGCCGGTGGCCGCGCTCGGCAAACATCATGTGTGCGCCGCTGACGCCGAGCGCGTCTTAGCCGCGCTTAAATCCGGGCGCGCCGAAGCCGAGATGCCCGACTACGCCGGGTTTGACACCTACCGCAAAGCCGGCGGCTACCGCCTGCTCGGCGAATGCATCGGCGGCAAACGCGACGCCGAATCGGTGATGGCCGCGCTGGACGCGGCCGGTCTGCGCGGGCTCGGCGGCGCCGGCTTTCCGGCCGGGCGCAAGTGGCGCATCGTGCGCGGCTACGACGCGCCGCGGCTGATGGCGGTCAACGCCGATGAAGGCGAGCCCGGCACTTTCAAGGACCGTTTTTATTTGGAATCCGACCCGCACCGTTTTATTGAAGGAATGCTGATCGCGGCCTGGGCGGCCGGCTGCGAAAAAACCTACCTCTATGTGCGCGACGAATACCCGGCGGTGCGCGAAATTTTGCGCGCCGAATTGGAGCGCGCGCGCGAGGCCGGCCTGGCCGCGCACACCGAACTGCATCTGCGCCGCGGCGCCGGCGCGTATATCTGCGGCGAGGAATCGGCGATGATTGAATCCATTGAGGGCAAGCGCGGCCTGCCGCGCAACCGCCCGCCTTTTGTCGCCGAAGTCGGCTTGTTCGGCCGCCCGACGCTGGAGCACAATGTGGAAACGCTGTTCTGGGTGCGCGACATCGTGGAAAAAGGCGCGGAGTGGTTCGCCGGCGCCGGGCGGCGCGGGCGTTCCGGGCTGCGAAGTTTTTCGGTGTCGGGGCGCGTCAAAAATCCCGGCGTAAAACTCGCCGATGCCGGCATCAGTCTGCGCGAATTGATAGACGAGCATTGCGGCGGCATGCCCGACGGCCACACATTAAAGGCCTACCTGCCCGGCGGCGCCTCCGGCGGCATTTTGCCGGCCTCGCTCGCCGATGCGCCGCTGGATTTTGACACGCTGCAGGAGCACGGCTGCTTCATCGGCTCGGCCGCGGTGGTGGTCTTCAGCCAGCACGACAACATGCGCGAAGTCGCGCTGAACCTGATGAAATTTTTTGAGGACGAAAGTTGCGGCCAATGCACGCCGTGCCGCGCCGGCACCGAGAAAGCGGTTAAATTAATGTCCAAACCGAAGTGGGACACCGAATTGCTCGGCGAACTCAGCGAAGTAATGGCGGACGCGTCCATCTGCGGCCTCGGACAGGCCGCGGGGAATCCGATCAACTGTGTTTTGAAGTATTTTCCGGAGGATCTTTGATGCGGCGGAATTCCAAGCAAGACGCAAAAATTCCTCCGCAAATTGTCGGAAACATCGGGCTTTTTCATGTATGCCGTGAATTGTCTTGCAAAGGGCTGAATGTCGTGCCTACATCGCGCAACACACGCGCGGTGGATGTCATCGTCGGCCCGGCGGATTTTTCCTGCCATGCAACTCTGCAAGTGAAAACTTCCACCATCAATATGGGACATCCCATCGTAACAGCGGACAAACGCGAAGAAGACGCGCTGCAAAAAGTGACGCTCGCGGATTTTTGGGTTTTTGTGCTGCTGGAAGGAAAGAGCGACCCTTGCGTACGCGCGAGCACCGTGTGCGACAGCCGCGACACTGACATGCTCGAATTGCGCAAGACACACTGGTGGTATAACCCGTGGACGGCAAAAGCCGGAAGCGCGGCGCGCGCAAAATGGGAAAATCAAACCGATGAAAGCGGCTGGCAACTAATCATCGACCACTTGGCCGTGCATCCCGCATGACATTGCAAAAGAAAATCTGCGATCATCCGCAAACAATCCAATGAGCGAAAACACAACCTTCACCCTGGACGGCAAAAAAGTCCAAGCCGCGCCCGGCGAAACCATCTGGAGCGCGGCGAAGCGCGCCGGCGTGGACATCCCGCACCTCTGCCATGCGCCGCATCCGGACTACCGCCCCGACGGCAACTGCCGCGCATGCATGGTGGAAATTGAGGGCGAGCGCGTGCTCGCGCCGTCATGCCTGCGCGAGGCGCGCGACGGAATGGTGGTCGCCTCGCAAAGCGCGCGCGCGGAAAAATCGCGGGCGATGGTGATGGAATTGCTGCTGGCCGACCAGCCGCCGCGCGAAGCCGCGCATGAGCACAACTCGCATTTCTGGCGGCAGGCCGACGCGATCTCGCTCACCAAAAGCCGCTTTGAGCGGCGCGCGCCGGAAGCGACGCCGGCCGCCGACCCGAGCCACCCGGCGATGCATGTCGCGCTTGACGCATGCATCCAGTGCAACCTGTGCGTGCGCGCCTGCCGCGAAGTGCAGGTCAACGACGTCATCGGCATGGCGCGGCGCGGACACCACGCGAAAATCGTGTTTGACATGGACGACGCGATGGGCGCGAGCACCTGCGTCGCCTGCGGCGAATGCGTGCAAATCTGCCCGACCGGCGCGCTGATGGAAAGCGCGCTGGTGGATGAAAACGGCGTGGCGCGCAAGGAACTCGCCGCGCCGGCCGAGGTGGACAGCGTCTGCCCGTATTGCGGCGTCGGCTGCCAGATCACCTACCAAGTCGCCGCCGGAAAAATCGCCGCGGTGCGCGGCCGCGACGGGCCGGCAAACCGCGGCCGCCTGTGCGTCAAGGGGCGTTTTGGTTTTGATTACGCCTCGCATCCGGAGCGCCTGACGCGCCCGCTGATTCGCCGCGAAGACGCGCCCAAGGACGCGGGCGCGGACATTGACCCGGCAAACCCGCTCACGCATTTTCGCGAAGCGGACTGGGACGAGGCGCTGGACCGCGCGGCCGCCGGCCTGGTAAAAATCCGGGACGAACACGGCGGCGGCGCGCTCGCCGGATTCGGCTCGGCGAAATGCTCCAACGAAGAGGCCTACCTCTTTCAAAAACTGGTGCGCGCCGGTTTCGGCATCAACAACGTGGACCACTGCACCCGGCTGTGCCACGCGTCTTCGGTGGCCGCGCTGCTGGAGGGCGTCGGTTCCGGCGCGGTCTCGGCGCCGTTTAACGCGGTCGCCGATTCCGATGTGATCATCGTCATCGGCGCCAACCCGGTCGGCAACCACCCGGTCGCCGCGACCTTTTTTAAGCAGGCCGCAAAACACGCCACGCTGATCGTCATTGACCCGCGCGCCACCGCGCTCGCGCGCCACGCCGATTACATGCTGCAGTTCAAACCCGGCTCCGATGTCGCGCTGCTGAACGCGCTGCTGCATGTGATCATTGAAGAGGAATTGTTCGACCGCGAATATGTGGAAACGCACACCGAGGGTTTCGCCGAATTGAAGGCGCACATCGCGGACTTTTCGCCGGAGCGCATGCAGGAGTTGTGCGGCATACCCGCCGAAACTTTGCGCGAAGTCGCGCGCATTTACGCGCGCGCCAAAGCCGCGATCATTTTTTGGGGCATGGGCATCTCGCAGCATGTGCACGGCACCGACAACGCGCGCTGCCTGATCGCGCTCGCGCTGGTCACCGGGCAAGTCGGCCGCCGCGGCACCGGGCTGCACCCGCTGCGCGGCCAGAACAATGTGCAGGGCGCGTCCGACGCGGGGCTGATACCGATGATGCTGCCCGACTACGCCGCGGTGGACGACGCGGCGGTGCGCGCGCGCTTTGAGCATGCATGGGACACCAAACTGGATTCCGAGCGCGGCCTCACCGTGGTGGAAATCATGCGCGCGATTCACGACGGAAACATTCGCGGCATGTACATCATGGGCGAGAACCCGGCGATGTCCGACCCGGACGCGCGGCACGCGCGCGAAGCGCTGGCAAAACTTGAGCATCTGGTGGTGCAGGACATCTTCCTTACCGAGACCGCGTTCCACGCCGATGTGGTGCTGCCGGCCGCGGCCTGGCCCGAAAAGGACGGCAGCGTCACCAACACCAACCGCCAGGTGCAGATGGGACGCGCCGCCTTGCAGCCGCCCGGCGAGGCGCGCCCCGACTGGTGGATCACGCGCGAAATCGCGCGCCGCGCCGGCATGCAATGCGACTACGCCGGCCCCGAGGAAATTTTCGCCGAGATGGCCTCGCTGATGCCGTCGCTGAACCACATCACCTGGCAGCGCCTGCTGCGCGAGAACGCGGTCACCTACCCGTGCGCCGCGCCCGACGCGCCTGGCGACGACATCGTTTTTGACGACGGCTTCCCGACCGCGAGCGGGCGCGGCAAACTGGTGCCGGCCGCGCTGACCGCGCCGGACGAACTGCCCGACGACGGCTACCCGCTGGTGCTGTGCACCGGCCGGCAATTGGAGCACTGGCACACCGGCGCGATGACGCGCCGTGCCGGCGTGCTGGACGAACTGGAGCCGGAGGCGGTCGCGCTGCTGCCGGCGCGCGCGCTGCGCGACATGAAACTTGCGCCGGGCGCGCCGATTCGCGTCAGCACGCGGCGCGGTGAAATTGAATTGAAAGCGCGCGCCGACGACGCGGTGCCGGACGGCATGGTGTTCATTCCGTTTTGTTACGCCGAGGCCGCGGCAAACTTGCTGACCAACCCGGCGCTGGATCCGGTCGGCAAAATCCCCGAGTTCAAATTCTGCGCGGCGAAAGTGGAGGCGGCCTGACGCGTCCGCTGGCAAACGCATGCCGGAAAAAATGAAAGCGATTCTGCTGAGCGGCTTCGGCGACGCCGGCGTCATGCGCCTCGGCGAAGTTCCGCGCCCGCAGCCGGGCCCCGGGCAAATCCTGATCAAAGTCGCCGCGGCCTCGGTCAACCGCCCCGACGTCGTGCAGCGCGAAGGCAACTACCCGCCGCCGCCCGGCGAATCCGAAATCCTCGGCCTTGAGGCCGCCGGCACGATTGAATCGCTCGGCGAAAATGTTTCCGGCCGCAAACCCGGCGAGCGCGTGATGGCGCTGCTGCCCGGCGGCGGTTATGCTGAATACGCGCTCGCCCGCGCCGACCACGCGATGCCGATTCCGAACGGCATGGAGTTCGCCGCCGCGGCCTGCCTCTGCGAGACCTACATTACCGCCTACCTCAACCTGTTTTTGATCGCCGGCCTGCGCGACGGCCAAACCCTGCTGCTGCACGGCGGCGGCGGCGGCATCGCCACCGCGGCGATTCAGTTGTGCCGGCAACTCGCGCCCGGCGCGCGCATCATCGCCACCACCTCGCCCGGCAAAATCGCGCGCGTGCGCGAACTCGGCGCGCACGAAGTCATAGATTACCGCGGCGAATCTTTCGCCGAGCGCGTCAAAGAGATCACCAAAAAACGCGGCGCCGATGTCATCCTCGACCACATCGGCGGCCCCTACCTCGCGCCCAACATGCAGTCGCTCGCGCTCGGCGGCACGCTGATGCTCATCGGCGTAATGGGCGGCGTCTCCGCCGAATTAAACCTGGCGCGCGCGATGGTAAAACGCCAGCGCATCATCGGCTCGGTTTTGCGCTCGCGCCCGCCCGAGGAAAAAGCCGAAATCATCGCCAAGTTCTCCGAAGCGGTCCTGCCCCACTTCGCAAGCGGCGCCATCGCCCCGCTGATCTCCGCCACCCACCCCCTCGCCAAAGCCGCCGACGCCCACCGCGCGATGGAGGCCGGGGAGCATTTTGGGAAGATCGTGCTGGACATGCAAGATGCGGACAAGCCGAATTGAACCCCGTCCTCGCCTTTGACATAGAGACCGTCCCCGACACCGCCGCCGGCGCGCGGCTTTACGGGTTGGAGGGGTTGTCGGATGAGGACATCGCGCGCGCGATGGCGACGCGGCGGGTGCAGCAGACCGGCGGTTCGGATTTTTTGCCGCTGCATTTGCACCGCGTGGTGGCGATTTCGGCGGCGCTGCGCAGCGGCGAGGATTCGCTGCGGGTGTGGTCGCTCGGCGAGGAAGATTCGGACGAGGCCGAGTTGATCGCGCGGTTTTACGACGGCATAGAGCGCTACACGCCGACGCTGGTAAGTTGGAACGGCGGCGGGTTTGATTTGCCGGTGCTGCATTACCGCTCGCTGCTGCACGCCACGCCGGCGCGGCGCTACTGGGAAATGGGCGACGGCGACCGCGAGTTTCGCTTCAACAATTACCTGAACCGCTTCCACTGGCGGCACATTGATTTGATGGACGCGCTCGCCGGGTTTAACCCGCGCGCGTTCGCGCCGCTGGACGAATTGGCGGTGATGCTCGGGCTGCCGGGCAAACTCGGCATGCATGGCGGCGATGTGTGGCGCGCGTATTTGGACGGCGGCATCCGGCAAATCCGCGAATACTGCGAGAGCGACGCGCTCAACACCTTTTTAATTTATCTGCGCTGGGAGGCGGTGCGCGGCGCGCTGGACCGCGAGGCGCTGGAGCGCGAATACGGCCTGGTCAAAAAGTTTCTGCAGGAAAGCGGGCGGAAGCACTTCGCGGCGTTTCTTGACGCCTGGGAAAAAACCGGCGGCCCGGCGGAGGAGGAAGAGTAAGCCCCCGCGCGCCGGGCCCGGCGCGCCTCAGCGGTTGCCGTAATCTTCCGGCAATTCACGCTCCGGTTGCGCGCGGTTGGGATCCGACTTGTTCGGATTGGCCGCACCCGCGTTTGCGGCCGCTTTTTGCTGGCGGTGGCCGACGCGCTGCTCCGGCTCGTGCGCGGCGAAATCGCGCCGCGTCGGGCGCGCCGGCGAGTCGTTGTTTTTGTTGGAGCGTCCGCCGGATTGCTTCGGCTGGCGGCGGCCGCCGCCTCCACCCCCGCCGGATGACGGCTGCGCCGCGCGCTCGCCCTGATTGCCGCGCCCTCTTCCGCCGCGTCCGCCGCGCGTACCGCGCCCGCCTTTTGACTGCGCGCCGCGGCGCGGCGCGCCGCGTCCGCGCGGTTGCTGCCCGCCGTTTTTTGCGCGCGCCCGGCCGCCGCCTTTTTTGCCGCGCTCGGCCGGCGCGGGTTTGCCGTTGCCGCGGCCGCCGAACAGCGCGTTCCACAGGCGGCGCAGAATGCCGGGCGACGCAGCGCGCGCCGGCGCGGCGTCGCGCTCAATTTCATCAAGCCGAATGTGCGGCGTCTCCTGCGGCGCGGCGGCCGCGCCCGCATCGGCATCGTCGCCCTCGGCGAAATCGATTTGCTGGCGGTAACTGGGAATGCCGGCGAGTTCATCGGCCTCCTCGCGCCGCAGCCGCTTGATGTGAAACTGCGGGCTGGCCAACTCGCTTGAAGGAATGATGATGATGCGCGACGCCAGCCGCGCTTCCAGCTGGTTGACCTCGCGGCGCTTTTCATTCAGCAGGTAGGTCGCCATGTCCAGCGGCAGCACCACCTGAATCGCCTCGGTGTTTTCCATGCGCGCGCGGTCTTCAATCAGCCGCAGCAAACTGATGGAGGACGACACCACATTGCGAATGGAGCCGGTGCCTTCGCAGCGCGGGCAGAGCGAGTAGTTCGCCTCGGACAGCGACGCGCGCAGCCGCTGGCGCGACATCTCCAGCAGGCCGAAACGCGAGATTTTTCCGACCTGCACGCGCGCGCGGTCGGGCTTGAGCGCCTCGCGAAAGCGCGCCTCCACCGCGCGCTGGTTGCGCCCGGCCGCCATGTCGATCAGGTCAATGACCACCAGCCCGCCGAGGTCGCGAATGCGCAGTTGGCGCGCGAGTTCGTCCACCGCTTCCAGATTGGTCTGCAGCGCGGTCTCTTCAATGTCGGCGCCGCGGGTGGCGCGCGCCGAATTGACATCCACCGCGATCATCGCCTCGCCGTGGTCAATGACCAGCGCGCCGCCGGACGGCAGGTTCACCTCGCGGTTGAACGCGGATTCAATCTGCCGCTCGATTTGGTAGCGCGAAAACAGCGGCGCGCTGTCTTCGTAGTGCTTCAGTTTGGAGAGGTTGTGCGGCATCACCTGCTTGGTGAAGCGGCTGGCGCGCTCGTGGATTTCGCGGTCGTCAATGACGATTTCGTCGATGTCGGCGGCGAGGTCGCGCATCGCGCGCACGATCAGGTTGCTCTCCTGGTAGATCAGGCGCGGCGCCTCCAACTCGTTCGCGGCGGTTTCAATGCTCTCCCACAACTTCAGCAGGAAATCCAAATCCTGCTGCAGTTCGGCCTGCTCGCGGCCGATGCCGGCGGTGCGCGCGATCAGCGCGTGGCGCTCGCCGCAGTCCAGATTGGCGACCACCTCGCGCAAATCGGTGCGCTCTTCGCCCGAGACGCGCCGCGAGATGCCGCCGCCTTTCGGGTTGTTCGGCATCAGCACCAAAAACCGCCCGGCCAAACTGATGAAGGTGGTCAGCGCCGCGCCTTTTGCGCCGCGCTCGTCCTTGCCCACCTGCACCACCATTTCCTGGCCGGTTTTGATTTCCTCGGCGATTTTCACCTCGGCCATGGACTTCTGCCCGCCGCCGGAGAAATAGCCGCGGTAGATTTCCTTCAGCGGCAAAAAGCCCTGCCGCGCCGCGCCGAAATCGACGAAGGCGGCCTCCAAACTCGGCTCCACCTTGGTGACCACCGCTTTGTAGATGTTGCCCTTTTTCTCGGCGCGCACCGCCGATTCAAGGTCCAGGTCGATGAGCCGCTGCCCATCCACGATGGCGACGCGCAACTCTTCGGGGTGCGTCGCGTTAAACAGCATTCGTTTCATGTCTCACTCCCGGCGCGCGCCGCGCGCGCGCCTTGTCGTGCCGCCGCGCCGGAGGGCGCAACGGCGAATCAGTCGGGGCGCGACGGGGGAGCGGGTGCGGCTTAGGTTGCGCGGCCGGCGGTTTGTCCGCCGGCGGTGTTTCGCGCGGGAGTCACGAGGAAAGAATGGGGTCGCGGAGCGCGCCCGCGGAACGCGGCGGCAAAAATTTGCCGCGTGTGCCGCGTCTGTTGTTCGGGCGCTTTTCGCATATTCGGTTCGCTCATTCGTTTCGGCATCGTTTGTCTGGTCGGGCCGCGCTTTTGCGGCCTTTTGGCTTGACTCCGCGCCCCGAAATCTCGGGGCGCGCCGCCGCGTAACACTTCGCTCTCGTCCCGGGCGCCTCGCCCGGCGATGGCGGCGCATGCGCCGCCGCTAATAACTCGGACCGGCCCGCGCGAATTGCGCCGGGCAGGTCGGGGCAACATAGCAGATTGCGGGCGGGATTGCAAGATTTTTTTCACCGGCCCGCAATTGGGAATGGCGGGGTGGCGGGGGCGCCAATTCACGAAAATTGGCCGCGGAAATCGGCGGCTGGCATAAATTCCGGGGCATTTCGCGGGGAAAAACCCCGCGCCACGCCTTGCATCCGCCGGCGCGGGCGTGTACACTCCGCCGCCACAGGCGCGTAGCTCAGTTGGTTAGAGCACCACCTTGACATGGTGGGGGTCAGTGGTTCGAATCCGCTCGCGCCTACCAGTTTTCACCGCATGCCCGAAATCACCCTCCCCGACGGCTCCACACGCAGTTTCGCGCAACCGCCCAGCGTCGCCGAAGTCGCGCGCGCGGTCGGGCCGCGGCTGGCCAAGGACGCGGTCGCCGGAAAAGTCGGCGGCGCGCTCGCCGACGCCGGCGATGTCATAGACGCCGACAGCGAGGTGGCGATTTTGACCGCGGCCGACGCCGAGGGGCTGGAAGTCATCCGCCACTCCTGCGCGCACCTGCTCGGGCACGCGATGAAGCAATTGTGGCCGGGGTGCAAGATGGCGATCGGGCCGGTGATTGAAAACGGGTTTTATTACGACATAGATCTCGACCACCGCATCGACGACGACGACCTCGCAAAAATTGAGGCGCGCATGGAAGAGTTGTCAAAGAGCGATTACCGCGTGGTCAAGAAGCGCGTCTCGTGGGACGAGGCGCACCGCGTGTTCAGCGAGCGCGGCGAGCCGTATAAATTGGAAATTCTGGAGCGCGACATCGCGCGCGACGCGCGCCCCGGCCTGTACCACCACGAGGAATACATAGACATGTGCCGCGGCCCGCATGTGCCGAGTATGAAGTTTTGCCGGCACTTTAAACTGATGCGCGTCTCCGGCGCGTATTGGCGCGGCGACAACCGCAACAAAATGCTGCAGCGCATTTACGGCACCGCCTGGCCCGACAAAAAACAACTGGACGCGCACCTGGCGCAACTGGCCGAAGCGGAAAAGCGCGACCACCGCAAACTCGGCCGCCGCCTGGATTTGTTTCACATGCAGGAGGAGGCGCCGGGCATGGCGTTCTGGCACCCGCGCGGCTGGCGGCTCTATCAGACATTGATGCAGTACATGCGCGAGGCGCAGCGCGCGCGCGGCTACCAGGAAGTGAACACGCCGGAGGTTTTGGATTTTTCGCTGTGGGAGCGCTCCGGACACGCCGACAAATTCGGCGACGACATGTTTTCGGTCGCCTCCGAGGGGCGGCGGTTTGCGCTGAAGCCGATGAACTGCCCGTGCCATGTGCAGATATTCAACCGCGGCCTGAAAAGTTACCGCGATTTGCCGCTGCGCCTCGCCGAGTTCGGCAGTTGCCACCGCAACGAGCTTTCCGGCGCGCTGCACGGCCTGATGCGCGTGCGAAGTTTTGTGCAGGACGACGGCCACATCTTTTGCGCCGAGGAGCAGGTGCAGGACGAGGTGTCGGACTTCATAGACTTTTTGCACGCGGTCTACCGCCGCCTCGGTTTTGACCAGGTGCTCTACCGCCTCGCATTGCGCCCGGAAAACCGCGTCGGCTCGGACGCCGAATGGGACAAGGCCGAAGCCGCGCTCGCGCAGGCGCTGCGCGCGAAAAATTTGGAGTTTGACGAACTGCCCGGCGAAGGCGCGTTTTACGGGCCGAAAATTGAATTCTCGCTGCGCGATGTTCTCGGCCGCGTCTGGCAGTGCGGCACCATGCAGGTGGATTTTTCCATGCCGGGCCGGCTGGACGCGCATTACATCGCCGAGGACGGAAGCAAGCGTGTGCCGGTGATGCTGCACCGCGCGCTGCTCGGCTCGTTTGAGCGCTTCATCGGCATTTTGACCGAGCATTACGAAGGCAAATTTCCGGCGTGGCTCGCGCCGGTGCAGTGCGTGGTGCTCAGCATCTCCGAGGCGCAGGCCGATTACGCCGCGCGCATTGAAAAAATGCTGCGCGCGCGCGGCTTTCGCGCCGAGTCGGATGTGCGCAATGAAACCGTCGGGCACAAAATCCGCGAGCACGCGATGCAGCGCATTCCGTATTTGCTGGTCGCCGGCGCGCGCGAGGCCGACGGCGGCTCAATCTCGGTGCGCGCGCGCGACGGCCGCGACCTCGGCGCGATGCCGCCGGAGCGCTTCGCCGACATGCTGGCCGAAGAGACGCGCGACCCGCGCGACTGAGCCGCCCGGCATTTTCCGCGGAACTTTTTCGGCGCCGCGCCGGGATGCGGCGCGCCGCTGTGCTACAATCCGCGCCGACCATTCATCCGCCCGCCCACCGCAAGAGGAACCCGAACATATCCAAGGCAAAACAACAGCGCGTCAACGACGACATCAGCAGCGACCCGATCCGCGTGATCGGGGTGGAGGGGGACCAACTCGGCATACTTCGCTTGAGCGAAGCGCTCCAAACCGCGCAGGAGTCCGGCTACGATTTGGTGGAGATTTCCCCGTTTGCCGACCCGCCGGTGTGCCGGCTGATGGACTACGGCAAGTTTCTCTACACCGCCAGCAAAAAACGCCAGGAGGCGAAAAAGAAGCAAAAGCAGATCGTCGTCAAAGAAGTGAAGTTTCGCCCCGGCACCGATGTCGGCGATTACGAGGTCAAACTTCGCAACCTAACGCGCTTTCTCGAAGCCGGCAACAAAACCAAGGTGACCATGCGCTTTCGCGGCCGCGAACTCGCGCACCGCGAACTCGGGCTGGAGAAGTTGAAACTGGTCGAGCGCGATCTCGCCGAAATCGCCATGGTTGAGCAGGAGGCGACCATGGAGGGCCGGCAAATGGTCATGGTGCTCGCGCCGAGGCGGTAAAATGCGCGCCCCGGAGCGCCCGCCGCCGCTTCGGGATTTGCAAACGATTTTTCCCGATGAACTTTTTTCACGCAAACTTTTCTGATGAACTTTTTCTTTAACGAACCGGAATGATCAAATGCCAAAATTGAAAAGCAACCGCGGCGCGGCGAAGCGCTTCAAGCGGACCGCGCGCGGCAACTTCAAGCGCTCGCATTCGCACGCCAACCACATCCTGACCAAGAAGTCGCCGAAGCGAAAACGCAACCTGCGCGACCCGGCGCTGGTCAGCGCGTCCGACCGCGCGGCCATCGCCAAACTCCTTCCCTACCGGTAACCGTCATGCCGCGAGTCAGACAGCGCCCCGTAGCGCGGGCGCGCCACAAAAAAATCTTGAAGGCCGCGCGCGGCTACCGCGGCGCGCGCAGCCGCACCTTCCGCGCGGCGAAGCAGGCGGTCGCGCGCGCGCTGCAATACGCCTACCGCGACCGCCGCCAGCGCAAGCGCCAATTCCGCGAGTTGTGGGTGGTGCGCATCAACGCCGCTGCGCGCGCCAACGGGCTGAACTACAGCCGCCTGATTCGCGGGCTCGGCCTGGCGCGCATTGAAGTGGACCGCAAAATCCTCGCCGAATTGGCGGTCAACGACAAGGCGGCTTTCGCCGAGTTGGCGGCGCGCGCCAAAGCCGCGCTGGCCGAGCCGGCCGCCATGCAAAATACCCAAAGCGCGCCGGCGCCGTCAGGCGCGGGCGCCTGATTTGCCCGCGCGCGCCGGCAAGGAAGGCGAACTCTCCCTCGCCGAATCCGCGCGCCAGGAGATCGCCGCGGCCGCGTCCGCCGCCGAACTGGAGACGCTGCGCGTCCGCTACCTCGGCAAAAAAGGCGAAATCACCGAGCGCCTGCGCGGCCTCGGCAAACTGGATCCGGCGCGGCGCAAAACCGCCGGCGGCGAACTCAACCGCGCCAAATCGGAAATCCGCGAGCAACTGGAGGCGCGCGGGCGCGAACTGGAACACGCCGGCGCCGACGCGCAACTGCGGCGCGAGCGCATTGATGTAACCCAGCCGGGACGCGGCCGCCGCGCCGGCGCGCTGCATCCGGTCACGCGAACGCTGGCGCGCATGGAGGCGATTTTCGGGCAACTCGGATTTGACATCGCCGACGGCCCCGAGATTGAGGACGAATACCACAACTTTGAGGCGCTGAATATTCCGCCGGGCCACCCGGCGCGCGCCATGCACGACACTTTTTATCTCGGCGACGACGCGCTGCTGCGCACCCACACTTCGCCGGTGCAAATCCGCCACATGCAAAACTCGCGCCCGCCGATCAAGGCGGTCGCGCCGGGGCGCGTCTACCGCTGCGATTCGGATGTCACCCACACGCCGATGTTCCACCAACTGGAGGGCCTGGCGGTGGCGCGCGGAATTACCTTCGCCGACCTAAAAGGAATTTTGATTTATTTCGTGCGCGCGTTTTTTGAAACGGATTTGCGCGTGCGTTTTCGCCCGTCGTATTTTCCGTTCACCGAGCCGTCCGCCGAAGTGGACATCGCCTGCGTGTTCTGCGGCGGCGGTGGCTGCCGCGTGTGCAAACGCAGCGGCTGGATTGAAGTGCTCGGCAGCGGCATGGTGCATCCGCGGGTGCTGCGCCACGGCGGCATAGATCCGGCGAAATACACCGGCTACGCGTTCGGGCTCGGCGTGGAGCGGCTGGCGATGCTGCGCTACGGCGTCAACGACCTGCGGTTGTTTTTTGAAAATGACCTCGCTTTTTTGCGGCAGTTCTAGCCGCGCCCGGCAATGCTGGTAAGCCGCGACTGGTTGTGCGACTGGGTCGCGCCGACCGGGAGCGCCGACGCGCTCGCCGAGCGGCTGACGCTTGGCGGGCTGGAAGTCGCGTCGGTCGCGCCGGCCGGGCCCGCATTGCCCGGCGTGGTGGTCGGTGAAATCCTGCGCCGCGCGCCGCACCCGAACCGCCCGTCGCTGGCCGTCTGCGAAGTCGCGGCCGGCGGCAAAAAAACCGCGCAAGTGGTTTGCGGCGCGGCGAACGCGGAAGCCGGCTGCAAGGCGCCGCTCGCGCGCCTCGGCGCGCAATTGCCGGGCGGGCGCGTCGGCGCGCGCGACATCGGCGGCGTCTTCTCCGAGGGCATGCTGTGCTCTGCGGCCGAACTCGGCTTGGAAGAGCAATCGGAAGGCGTGATGCTTTTGGACAATGATGCGCCGCGCGGCAAACCGCTCGGCGCGTATCTCAATTTATCCGACCGCGTTTTTGAACTGGAACTCACCCCGAACCGCGGCGACTGCCTCGGCGTGCTCGGGCTGGCGCGCGAAATCTCCGCGCTTTACGGAGGCCGCGCAAAATGGAAAGGCCGCGCGGTGCGAAAAATCCGCGCGCAATGCGGCATGAAATTGCCGATTGAATTGCGCGCGCCGCGCGGCTGCCCGCGCTACGCCGGGCGCGCGGTGCGCGGCATCAACATGCGCGCGCGCACGCCGGACTGGATGGCCGAGCGGTTGCGGCGCGGCGGCCTGCGCGGCATCAACATCGTGGTGGACATCACCAACTATGTGATGCTGGAACTCGGACAGCCGATGCACGCGTTTGACTTTGACAAATTGGAGGGCGGCATTGTGGTTCGCCGCGCGCGCCGCGGTGAAAAATTGCGCCTGCTGGACCGCCGCGAAGTGATTCTGGACGGCGGCGACCTGGTCATCGCCGATCGCAAAAAAGCGGCCGCGCTTGCCGGCGTGATGGGCGGGCTGGATTCGGCCATCGGCGACGCCACGCGCAATGTGTATTTTGAGTCCGCGTTTTTTCCGATGAATGAAATGCGCGGCCGCGCGCGCCGCTTCGGCATGCACACCGACGCCGCGCACCGTTTTGAGCGCGGCGTGGATCCCGGCATGCAAACCCAGGCATTGGAGCGCGCCACGCGACTCTTGCTGGCAACCGCCGGCGGCGAGGCCGGGCCGCTGACCGACCAATGCGCGCGCAAGTGGATGCCGCGCGCGGCGACCGTCAATTTTGACTGCGGAGAAATTGAACGGCTGCTCGGCGTGCATATTCCGCCGGCGCGCGCGCGCGCCACGCTGGAGCGGCTCGGCATGCGCGTCTCCGGCGCGGGTGGAAAGTGGAAAGTGCGCGCGCCCGCTTGGCGCTTTGACATTGAGGGCGCGCATGATTTGGTGGAGGAAATCGGGCGCGTGCACGGTTTTGAACGCGTGCCGCCGCGCATGCCGCATGCTTCCCCGGTCGCGTCTTCCAACAAAATGCACAGCGCGCATTCGGAGACGCGCGTCGCGCCGGGCGGCGTCAAACAAAAACTGGCGGAACTCGGCTACTTTGAAGCGATCACTTACAGTTTCGTGGAGCCGCACGCGCAGCAAATGCTGCTCGGCGGCGGCGGACTCGCATTGCGAAATCCGATCGCCGACAACTTGTCGGAGATGCGCCGCAGTTTGTGGCCCGGCCTGCTGGAAGCGGTCAAGACCAACCTCAACCGCGACCACGAGCGCGTGCGGCTGTTTGAAAGCGGCGCGGTGTTTTTGCCAAAACGTAACGGCGCGCGCGAAACCCAGCGCGTCGCCGCGGCCGCGAGCGGTTCCGCGCTTCCGCTGCAATGGGGCGGCGCGGCGCGCGAGGTGGATTTCTTCGACATCAAAGGCGATGTGGAAGCGCTGCTCGCGCTGGCGAACGGACATGGACATGGACATGGACATGAAAATGAAATCAAATTTTCGCCGGGCGAACACCCCGCGCTGCACCCGGGGCGCTGCGCGCAACTTTTGCGCGGGCGCGAGAGCATCGGCCATCTCGGGCAACTGCATCCGCGCCACCAGCGCGAACTCGGCATTGAACAGCCGGTCTATCTGTTTGAAATGGACATGGCCGCGCTGGCGCGCGCGCGCCTGCCGAAGTTTGCCGCGGTCTCGCGCTATCCGGCGGTGCGCCGCGATCTCGCGGTGGAAGCCGGCGCCGATGTCGCCGCGCAGGATGTGCTGGACGCGGCGCGCCGGGCGGCCGGCGAACTCCTGGTGGATTTGCAGTTGTTTGACATCTACCAGGGCGCGCGCCTGAAAGAGGGGCGAAAAAGTCTGGCGTTTCGCTTGACCTTTCAATCCGACTCGGGCAATCTTACCGCCGAAGAAGTCGACGCAAAAACCGCGGACATTTTGCAGGCGCTGCAGCGCGAACTCGGCGCGCGTTTGCGCGCATAATTGCGGCGGGCATTTATCATGCAAAAAGCGCCGCGGAAAATGCCGGGTGAAAAAGTTCTGTTAAAATGTCGGCGGAAAACCGCCCCAAGAAATGACATGAAAAAAATGACATAATAAAAAGCCCCGCAAAAAGTTCCGCGGAAAATCACCGGCGAAAAATGACTCGCGAAAAAATCATTCACGAAAATGATCCCTCAAAAATGACCCCTGAAAAATGACAGTGACCAAATCAACCTTGCGCGGCGCATTGTTCGGCCAAGTCGGCCTGAACAAGCGCGAAGCCGGCGATTTTGTGGAATTGTTTTTTGAGCGCGTTCGCGCCGCGCTGGAAGACGGCACCGCGGTGAAACTCTCCGGCTTCGGCAGTTTCATTCCGCGCGACAAACCGCCGCGCCCCGGGCGCAACCCGCGCACCGGCGAAGCCGCGCCGGTGTCGGCGCGCCGCGTGGTCACTTTCAAGGCGAGCCGCAAACTCAAGCAGGATGTGCTGGAAAACTCCATGGAATTGACGCACACGCTCGGGCGCAAGAGCGCGCGGCGCGCCTCCGAAGACGCGCAGGCCGACTGACACGACCATGCTTGATCCGAAAGATTTTGACTTGCCGCCGATTCCCTCCAAGCGGTATTTCACCATCGGCGAGACCGCCAAACTGTGCGCGGTCAAGCCGCATGTGCTGCGCTACTGGGAGCAGGAGTTTTCGCAGTTGGCGCCGGTCAAGCGGCGCGGCAACCGCCGCTATTACCAGCGCCACGAAATTCACCTGATTCGCCGCATCAAAACGCTGCTGCACAGCGAGGGTTTCACCATCAGCGGCGCGCGCGCGCAGTTGGACCGGCTGGCGCGCGAGCACGAAAACGCGGGCGCCGCGGCAAAACCGCCGGAGAAACTGGTGGCGCAATTGATCGCCGAGTTGGACGAAGTGCGGGATATGCTGAAATAACGCGCCCCAATTGCCGGGCGTTTTCCCGCATAATGCGCGCGCGGGAACGGGGTGTGGCGCAGTCTGGTAGCGCACCGCAATGGGGTTGCGGTGGTCGGAGGTTCAAATCCTCTCACCCCGACCATTCCCGCTTTGGTTTTTCCTCTCCGATTTTCTCCGCAGAAAATGCCCGCCACGGTCACCCGCTTCCCCCCCAGCCCCACCGGCGCGCTGCATCTCGGCGGCGCGCGCACCGCGCTGTTCAACTGGCTGCACGCAAAAAAACATGGCGGCGAAATGGTGCTGCGCATGGAGGACACCGACCGCGCGCGCTCAAGCGGCGAAGCCGCCGACGGAATCATTGAAGCGTTGCGCTGGCTCGGCCTGAACTGGGGCCGCGGCCCCTATTACCAGAGCGAGCGCGGCGAACGCTACCGCGAAGTCGTCCGGCAACTTCTGGATTCCGGAAACGCGTATTACTGTTTTTGTTCGCGCGAAACCCTTGATGCCGCGCGCGAGGCGGCGCGCGCCGCCGGAAAAAAGCCGCGCTACGACGGAAAGTGCCGCGATAAAAACCGCGCGCCGAAACCGGGCGAAACCGCGGCGGTGCGTTTCAAAAATCCGTTGGACGGCGCGGTGGTGTTTTCCGACGCGGTGCGCGGGCGCGTTTCCATTGAGAACGCCGAACTGGACGATTTGATTTTGGCGCGCTCCGACGGCGCGCCGACCTACCACCTGTGCGCGGTCGCCGACGACATTGACATGGGCGTCACCCACATCATCCGCGGCGACGACCACACCAACAACACGCCGCGCCAGATCAACATCTTTCGCGCGCTCGGCGCCCCATTGCCGCAGTTCGCGCATCTGCCGATGATTTGCGGCGCCGACGGCAAGCGCCTTTCCAAGCGGCACGGCGCGGCCGATGTGCTGGACTACCGCGCGCGCGGTTTTCTGCCCGAGGCGCTGCTGAACTATCTGGCGCGGCTCGGCTGGGCGAGCGGCGACCGCGAGATTTTTTCGCGCGAGGAATTGATTGAGAGTTTTGACATCGCCGGCGTCAACAAAGCCGCGGCCGCGTTTGACGAGGCGAAATTGCTGTGGCTGAACCGGCATTACATTCGCGCCGCGCCGGCCGAGCGCCTCGCCGAGGAATTGCGCGCGCGTCTCGGCGCGCGCGGAATCAGCGCCGACGCGAAAGACGCGCCGCCGCCCGCCGATGTCGCCGAGGCATTGCGCGAGCGCGCGCAGACGCTGGAGGAACTCGCCGACAAAGCCGCGTGTTTTTACGCCGAGATTGAATACGACCCGGCCGCGGCGAAAAAACACTTGGTCGCGCCGGCGCGCGAATTGCTCGGCGCATTGGGCGAAGAATTGGCGCGCATTTCCGAGTGGGAAGAAGCCGCCATCGGCGCGGTGTTTGCGCGCGTCGCCGAAGCGCATTCGGTGAAACTCGGACAACTCGCGCAACCGGCGCGCGTCGCCGCATGCGGCGGCGCGGCCACTCCGCCGATAGACATCACTTTCAAACTCATCGGCAAAACCCGCGCCCTCGCCCGCCTGCGCGCCGCGCGCGAATGGATCGCCGCGCATGACGAGTAATCGGCCGATAATCCGCGGATATTTTGCTTGACATTTCGGATTTTCCGGGTATGTTTGGGGTTCGTTTTTCTTCTTTTAACCAACAACAGCAGGGAGGCCAACTATCCATGCCCATGACCAAACCCAAATCCAAACCCGACCAAAATCCGCAAATTGCGAAACGCCCGGCAAACACCGTCGCCGAGCGCGTTACCGTGCTGGAAACGCGGGTGGACACCACGCTGCGATATGTCGCTACCAAGGAGGACATCGCGGAATTCCGAGGCGCTACCAGGGAAGACCTTGCAGAATTCCGGGGCGCGACCAAAAAGGACATCGCGGAACTCGGCGGCAAAACCGAGGCAAAATTTGGCGAATCCGAAGGCAAACTGGACACCCGGTTTGCCAAAGTGGACGCGCGGTTCGCCCAGGTGGACGCCCGGTTTGCCGAATTTGAAGGCAAAATGGACGCTCGGTTTGCCCAGGTGGATGCTCGGTTTGCCGACTTGGAAGGCAAAATGGACACCCGGTTCGCCCAGGTGGACGCCCGATTTGCCGACTTGGAAGGCAAAATGGATGTCCGATTTTCCCGGGTGGACACCCAAATTGCCGACCTGCGCGCGGAATTCAGCGCCAAACTGCTCACACACACCCTCACCACCGTCGGCTTCCTCGCCTCTACGATGATCGGGGTGGGCATGGTGATCTTTCGCGCCCTGCCATAAGCGCACTACGCCGCGCGGGGCGCGGCATGCCCGCCCCCGCGTCCTCTCCCACCACCCACTCTCCCCAAAACCCCGCCATGAAAAACCTCCAAAAATTCGGCATTTCCCTCCGCGATTTTTACAAAAAACACTTCGACATCATCATGTATGCGGTGTGCATGATCTCCACATCCTACCTTTTCGGGTTGGTGATCCTCACCGCCAAAACCGCCCAATCCTGCCCCTAACCCCCCCAATCCCCTATAATCCCGCCCCGCCCCACCAACATTCCATTCACGAGGT
>JALCBG010000078.1 GCA_028066695.1 Gammaproteobacteria bacterium
CGCGCCAAAAACGGCGATACGCGCGCCTACACTTTGGTGGTGAATCGTCCGCTGGGCGGAGCGCCGGTGCCGGGCATTACCGGAGTGGAATTGGGGGACTTTTCTTTCGACCTCCTATGGGATGTTGGTTCCGCCGTGGGTGTCCCGGTGACCGGGTTTGTGATCGACCTTAAAGTCGGGACCCGATTTTGGCTCTCAGATCAGCGTGGATCGCCGGTGATACAAGTCAGCGACCCCACTGCACGCCGCCACGATGGCATCACTCACAACCAAAGTCGCATTTTCAATCAGGTTGCCGTGCGAATTGCATCGGTGAGCCACATCGGAAGAAGCGCGTGGTCACATGGCCGCACTGTCCGTCTCGCAGACGCAGTTCCGCCGGCAAAACCGACGGAAGTCCGCGTTTCCGACGCTTCTTCCACCTCGCTCACCGTCGCCTGGGAAATGCCGGCGGAAAACCGCGCGGAAATCACCCACTACGGAATTCGCTGGCGAACCGCCGGAAATGACGGACCCGACGGCGTCTCCGGGAATTCCGACGATGTCGCCCCCGGAAACTGGCAGGGCAACACCGCCGCCGCCGGCGACCCGGTGGTCATCGGCGACTCCGACGACGGCGTGGAAATCGCCGCCGACGACGACAACCTCTCCTACACCGTTCCCGGCTCGGCCGGAAATGTCGGCGATGAAGTGGAAGTCGCGGTGCGCGCGCGAAATTCCAAAGGCGCGGGAGAGTGGTCGGACCCGGTCGCGGCGACTTTGCAAAACGCCGCCAACGCCGATTTGTCGGCGCTGGTCATCAACGACGGAAGCGGCGATTTAACCCTGACCAAAACCGGCGATGTGACCACCGACGGTTTTGACGCCGCGCATTTGACTTACGAGACCGCCGATGTCGCCACGGCAATCGCGGAAATCACGCTGACCGCGACCCCGGTGAACGCCGGCGCGAGTTTGACGCTGGCGCAAAACGCCGGCGCCGGCGCGCGCATCAACGGCGGCGAAGCGCAAACGCTCGCGCTCGCCCCCGGCGACAACGCCATTTCGGTCAAGGTGGTCTCGGCCGACGGAAGCGCCGATAAAACCTATTCGGTGGCGGTTCACCGCACCCGCCCGCCGCTGGCGTTCGCCGAATCGCAGGCCGATTTGCGCTTCTACGCGGACGGCGCGGCGATTTCCGAGGTGGTTTTGGCGGCCGCCGCCGACAGCGGAACGCCGCCCTATTCCTACGCGCTGGACGGCGATTTGCCGGACAGCCTGGCATTCGCCGCGGAAACCCGGATTCTCTCGGGAACCGCGGACGCGGTGACTTCGCTGGAGACGGCGACTCTGACTTACACGCTGTCGGACGCGGCCGCGACTCCGGCGGAAGTGGCGCAGACTTTTGAGATTTCGCTGGCGCCGGTGCCGGAATTCTCAGCGACGGTTCTCAGCGGGTTGACTTTTGGTGTCAACCATGAGGTCAATGTGGTTCTGCCGGAATTGTCCGGCGGTTTTGCGCCCTACCACTACCGGCTGGAAGGACTGGAAGGGTCGCTGGACTTTACGGAGTTTGTCGGAAACACGCGCACCCTCAGCGGACGTGCAGGGGTTGTCGGCAGCGGCACCATGACCTACTACGCCAACGACGACTACGGCGAAAACGAAAACATCGCGGCCGGGCGGCTGAGCCGGGTCATCGCCTGGACGGTAGTGCTGGCGGCCCCGAGTGCGCCGACCAACTTTGCCGTGGCCGCCGCGAATGAGCGGCTGCAGTTGAGTTGGGGCGCCCCCGTGATACACGGTGGCGATTTCACGGACAATTTCCGCGTACGCTGGCGCACCGCGGCGACCGACGGCCCCGACGGAATCGCCGGCAACACCGATGATGTCGCCGCCGGCGCCTGGCAAAATTCCTCCGGCGATTCCAACGATGGCGAAAATGTCGGCAATGTTTTGCGCTACCAAATCACCGGTCTGACCAACAGCACCGCCTACGAAGTGCAGGTCGCCGCGGAAAACAGCGTCGGAATCGGCGACTTCACTTCCAATGTGGAAGGCACGCCGGCCGATGTGCTGGCATTCGCCGCGCTGCCGCCCGACCTGCGATTTTTCGCCTCGCGCAACACCGCCGGCGCGCCGGCCTCAAGCGCATTGAGCGCGGCCGAAAGCGGCACCGAGGGAAGCGGCTATACCTACGCCATGACCGGGCTGCCGTCCGGGCTGAGTTTCAACGCGACCACGCGGCAGGTGGAAATCTCCGGCGATATCGCCGACTCCACCAGGGCGACCGAGGTGACTTACACCGTGACCGACAACGCCTCGCCGACGCCGGCAACCAACTCGGTGAAATTCAACATCGTCATTGACAGCGCCGATGTGGACCGCAGCGGCGCGATCAACGCCGCCGACGGAATCATGCTGGCGCGCCGCCTGCTCGGCGTGACCGGAGACGCGCTCACCGCCGGACAAAGCCGCGCCGGCGCGGACGCGGTGGAGCGCCGCATCCAAACCGGAACCGACCAGTTGGCGCTGGATGCGGACGGCGACGGCGCTGTGGACGAAAACGACGGCCTGCTGCTGGCGCGGTATTTGCTCGGCCTGCGCGGCGCGGCATTGGTCGCCGGCATCGGCTCGCTGGCGGAAGGCGACGCAAGCGGGATTGAATCCAACATCGCGGCGTTGCTGCCGTCGCCGTAACACGAGCGGTGACGGCGCAACGGAACGCGCGGAAGCGGCGGCATGTGATAGGATTGCCGCCGCTTCACTTTCTTTTTTCAATTAACCACATGGAAGCGCGGAGAGGCGCTAGAATCATGGCAATGAGCAAACCCGTTGAAACTCCGAAAGAGGACCTCCACACGCGCATGACGCGGATGGAGACCACCCTGCAGTTCGTCGCGACCAAAGAAGACCTGGCCGCGTTGCGCGGGGAGATGTTGAGACTGCACGAGGCGACAAAGGCGGACATGGCGGCGTTGCGCGGGGAGATGCGCGGAGATATGTCGGAACTGCGCACCGAACTGCGCGGGGAGATGAACGCCCGGTTCGCCGAGCAGGCGGTTGCGCGGGGAGAAGCGCAAAGCCGCATGATCAAAACCCTCATCGGCACCGCCTGCACCCTCGCCGCAACCAACACCGCGGTGATGGCGTTTTTGTTGCGCGTGATGTAATCGCGCGGCGGTGGAACGCGGCGGCATGTGGTAATATGCCGCCGCTTCACTTTCTTTTTCAATTAACCACATGGAAGCGCGGAGAGGCGCTAGAATCATGGCAATGAGCAAACCCGTTGAAAACCCGAAAGAGGGCCTCCACACGCGCATGACGCGCGTGGAAACGCGGCTGGACACCATCCTGCAGTTCGTCGCGACCAAAGAGGACCTTGCAAAACTGGAAGGCCGAATGAACGCGAAATTCGCCGACCAGATGAAATACGCCCTCGGCATCCTCGGCATCCTTTTGTCCGCCATCGCCGTGGCGACCACGGTGGCGACCACGGTGATTTTGCGCGCGCTGCAATAGCGCGGCGCGGAAACGGCGGCATGCGGTAATATGCCGCCGCTTCACTTTCTTTTTTCAATTAACCACATGGAAGCGCGGAGAGGCGCTAGAATCATGGCAATGAGCAAACCCGTTGAAACTCCGAAAGAGGACATTCGGACGCGCGTGACGCGCGTGGAGACGCGGCTGGACGCCATCCTGCAATTCGTCGCGACCAAAGAGGACCTTGCAAAACTGGAAGGCAAAATGGACGCGAGATTCGCCGAGCAAGATCGAAAAATGGCGGTCGGCTTTGCCGAGCAGGCGGTTGCGCGGGGAGAAGCGCAAAGCCGCATGATCAAAACCCTCATCGGCACCGCCTGCACCCTCGCCGCAACCAACACCGCGGTGATGGCGTTTTTGTTGCGCGTGATGTAATCGCGCGGCGGTGGAACGCGGCGGCATGTGGTAATATGCCGCCGCTTCACTTTCTTTTTCAATTAACCACATGGAAGCGCGGAGAGGCGCTAGAATCATGGCAATGAGCAAACCCGTTGAAACTCCGAAAGAGGACCTCCACACGCGCATGACGCGGATGGAGACCACCCTGCAGTTCGTCGCGACCAAAGAAGACCTCGCCAAACTGGCGGGAAAAATGGATGCCGGATTCGCCAACCAGCGCGCCGAGACCGACGCCAAACTGTTCCGCTACTCTCTCACCAGCCTCACCATCCTCCTGTCCGCGATCGCTGTGGCGACCACGGTGATTTTGCGCGCGCTTCCGTAGGCGCGCGCGGCGGCGATGC
>JALCBG010000029.1:0-19107 GCA_028066695.1 Gammaproteobacteria bacterium
GACCGCTTTGGAAATTACGCCGACGAATCGCCGGCCGAGCGCGATTTGGATCCGGTTGCGATGGAGTGGTGGAAAAAGCAGGATGCGTTGCATCGGGAGATTGCGGGGAACGCTTGAAATGTCTTTGTCTTTTCAAAAAACTGTCAGTCAACTTGACTTGGCGCTGGATCATCTCGCGCAATCTGACGAGGATTCTGCTCGGTTTGCATTGATGCTCGTCGACAATGTGATGGAACTTGCTTTGCACGGTCATGCCCAATATGTCAACGCGCAGAACTTCTCTAAAAAAGGCCACAAAGTCAATGAAAAACTTGTTCGCAAAGCACTGGGAAGGTTTTTTGAGGACAAAGTTAAATTCGCAAAAAAAGATGGAGCGATTTCGCCCGAAGTGGCGAAAAGTATTCTTCATTTGCACGACGTGCGGAATCTCGCCTACCACCAGGGCATTGCGTACGAAGAAACCATTCGCTCACTGACGATTTTTTATTTTAAAATCGCATGCAACTTCCTACAGAAAAGCGATGCCACCTTGTCCACGGGCGGGAAAGTTCCGTATAGGGCGGAGAAGTATTTCAACTCGAACAACCCTGATGAGAACGCAATATGGGCTCAACTCGAGAAAGTTGCTGGTACTTTGCGTTCAAATTTGCTGGGCGACCTCATAGGCAGCATGACCGAAGTCATTGAAGATACCGATCGCATGATTGAGTTTTGCGTCGAGCACTCCACCTTCAAAACGTCCCGAAACAATGTGGTGCGAAACTCTCAGCAAGACACTCCGCTTGGATTATTTTCTTTCTTTTCTTCGAAAGTAGAGTATCCAGTTGAAATTCACACTCAGCACTGGGTAGATCCGTCAATACAAGATAACAAAATTCTTGTACAGGCGGACCCCATCCCTGAATGGATGGAGAAGCTGCAACTGCTGCTGGGAGCAAAAAACGACCCGCATGCGGCGGTTGGGATATACTGCGAGTTTATGGAAAAAACAGCGGATATCCGGGAAAAAATCGGCTATTTGCGCGCTGCACTTGGCCTGCTTTTGTGGATGCAGAAAAGAGGCTGAGTATGTCCGCAAAATCAACAAAATCGCGGTAGATTTGATTTTCAGCCAGTAAAGCCACAGACCCTATTGCAGCGGCTACACTACCCGCTGTCAATTTTTACCGGAGAAACCGATGAAAACACACCCTTTACAAATACTCGCCACCGCCGTAAAGGCGGTGGCTGTGCTGTGCATTGTCGCGAGCGCACAAATTTTTTCTGCTTCTGCTGAAGCGGGGGAACCGTTGTGTGCATACACGGAGAACGGAGATACGGACATTCGTCCCTGTGCGGATACTCGTTCCTCTGGGATAGATCCGGATATTCGTCCTTGGTCGCGCGGCTTAGGGCTTTATCACGGCTGGCACACCGCTGTGGACAAGCAAAAGGCGATGCATTTTTTCCGTCAAGCGGCCGAACTCGGCAACTCATCAGCGCAAAATTATTTGGGCTTGGGCTACGATTTTGGCGAGGGCGTCAAACAAGACAAGCGCGAGGCTATGCGCTGGTACCGCAAGGCAGCCAAACAAGGTCATGAACATGCACAAATGCGTATACGTGCAGAGGAAGGAGATGCGAAAGCGCAATTTGATTTGGGCTACGCATTTGACGGTTACCGCCAGCTTCAGGGTGCCGTCACGGACCAGCAGAAAGCAGTACACTGGTACCGCAAAGCGGCTGAGCAAGGACATGCAAAAGCACAAAGGGAGTTGGGCTTGGCCTACCTCTATGGCAAAGGAGTCACTGAGGACAAGCGAGAGGCGGTGCGTTGGCTCCGCAAATCTGCCGAGCAAGGTAATGCTTGGGGCCAAGTTAGCTTGGGCAAGGCATATCTGTCCGGCGAAGGTGTCATCACGGACGAGCGCGAAGCATACATTTGGCTTTCCATTGCCAAAGCAAATGGTCTCAAATATGCGGAGGAAATTTTTCGCCAAACTAACTGGCGCGAATTCTTGTCCCAACCCGAAATCCGCTCCGCGCAAAAAGAGGCAGCACAACGATTGGAAGAAACTGACCGCCGCAAGAAAAAGCACGACAGAAAGTTCGGGCTGTCTGACGAATAAGTTAACATCCCCTTACCCCCCAACTCCAAAAAGAGGTAATCCAATCATGTTCCCTACCCCCCTCCGCCGCACCCTCCCCCTCCTCGCCCTCTTCACCCTCGCGCAACCCGCCTCGGCCGGGCTGGAAAACCTGCGCGCCACCGCCGAGGGCGGAAGCGCCGAAGCCCAATACGCATTGGGCGTCCGCTACTTCCACGGCGAGCGCGCCCCCGAAGACAAACCCGAAGCGCTGCGCTGGTGGCGCAAGGCGGCCGCGCAGGGGCACGCAAACGCGCAGGCCGATTTGGCCGGCGCATACGCGCGCGGCGACGGCGCCGGCAAAGACGCGGCCGAGGCGGCGCGGTGGTATCAAAAGGCGGCCGAGCAGGGGCATCCGTGGGCGCAATGGCAACTGGGCGAGGCCTACCGCAGCGGCGCGGGCCTGGCCGCGAACCCGCGCGCGGCGGTTCGCTGGTTTCGCGCCGCGGCCGAACAGGAACTCGCCGAAGCGCAAATCGCAATGGGGCAGTCCTACTATGTCGGCGCCGGCGTCTCCACCGACCGCCGCGAGGCGATGCGCTGGTTTCGCAAGGCGGCCGAACAGGGCAACGCGTTCGCGCAGCGCGCCATCGGCGAGGCGCATTTCAACGGCATCGGCGTGGCGCGCGATATGGACGCGTCCACGCGGTGGTACCGCAAGGCCGCCTGGGGCGGCGATGCGGTCGCGCAATCGCAAACCGGCTGGGCCTACGCGAAAGGCATCGGCGTCGGCGCCGACCACCGCGAGGCGCTGGTGTGGTTTTCGGTGGCCGCGCAAAACGGCGACAAAAACGCGAAGGCGCTGCTGCGCCAAATCAACTGGCGCAAACATCTTTCCAAATCCGAAATCGGCGGCGCGCGCGAGGAAGCGGAGCGGCGGCTTGCGCAGATTGACTCGCCCTGACCGGCAAAACCGGGCGCGGTAAAATCGCCGCGGAAACTCCCGCGTCAAAATTCCCCGCGCACATGAAAGCGATCCTCCTCCGACTTTGCATTCCGGCCGCGCTGCTGCTTGCAGCGGGCGCGGTCGCGCAGACTTTTTCGCCGACCCTGATCACCGAATGGCGCGCCGCGGCCGAGCGCGGCGACCCCGGCGCGCAGTCCAACCTCGGCACCGCCTACTGGGCCGGCAACGGCATCGCGCAGGACAAGCGCAAGGCGGTGCGCTGGTGGCGGCGGGCGGCGAAACAGGGAGTCGCGATCGCGCAAAACAATCTGGGCATCGCGTATTCCGCCGGCGAGGGCGTGTCCGAGGACGCGCACGAGGCGGCGCGGTGGTGGCGCATGGCCGCCGGACAGGGGGACGCGGAGGCGCAGTCCAGTCTGGGAATCGCCTACGCCAACGGCGAGGGCGTGGAAAAGGACGCGCGCGAGGCGGCGAAGTGGCACCGCGCCGCGGCCGAGCAGGGGCACGCGCGCGCGCAATACAACCTCGGCGTCGCCTTTGACGAGGGGCGCGGCGTGGATCCCGACAAGGAAAAAGCGGCCGAGTGGTACCGCGCCGCGGCCGACAACGGCCACCGCATGGCGCAAAACAATTTGGGCGTGGCTTACTGGACCGGGCTCGGTGTGCGCTACGACCTGCGCGAGGCGGCGCGCTGGTGGCGGCGCGCCGGCGAACAGGGGCTGGCGCTGGCGCAATACAACCTCGGCGCGCTGCACTGGCAGGGCGAAAACGAAAACAAAAGCCAGTCGTTCATCTGGTTTTCACTGGCGAAAGAGCGCGGCCACCGAAAAGCGGTGCGCCGCATGCGCGACACCGACTGGCGCGAGTTTTTGTCCGAGGAGGAATTGAAGTCGGCGCAAAAGGAATTGGCGCGGTTGTCGGCGGAGATTGCGCGGCGGGAGAAAGAATACGGCGGCGCATAATGCCGCCCTACTCGTAGCCGGTCATTTCCATGTAGCCGCGCCCGACAACTTTCCCGGACGCGTTTTTCACTTCCACCATTCCCTCCCAGTAGCGGACGCTGACATCCATTTTCTGGTCGTCCAGCACGGCGTGAATCGTCCAGTTTTTTTGGAGCGAAGGGATTTGCATTTCCCAGGTTAGCGGGTAGCGTTCGCCGGTTTTTGAGAAGCGCAACGGGCGCAATACGACATCGCGGGAAGTGAGGCGGGTCTCGGCGCCGTCTGCATTCGCAATAACGCCGGCGCTGTGCGAGTCGGGATTGCCGTCTCCGTCGCGCAATTGGTAGAACATTAAATCCGCGCCGTCATTCAAGTGCAGCGCGAACCAGTCCCAGCCGGAAAGTCCGGCGGCGAGCGGTTTGCTACTCCATTCGCGGTCCAGCCAGGCGAGGCCGCTTGCGCGAAAAGTTTTGCCGCCGGCTTGCAGTTCGCCAGACGCGGACAGGCGCATCAGCGAGTAGTAATAGGAGGCCTCGCCGGGCGCCGCGCCTTTTTTGCTGAGGCCGGCGTCTCCCTGCAAAGTCGGCGCGCGATTTTTGTTTTGCGGCGCGAAGGAGAGGTCAAAGGAAAAATCTTCGGCGACTACGCGCGCGCGTCCGGGAAAGTTTTCGCCGCGCGCGGAAATTTCCCAGTCGCCGACGCGCACCGAAAGCGGCTGCGAAGTCGCGCCGGCCAAGCCGAGCGCCTCGCGCGCAAAACGCTCGTCCGCGTAATGCCGCCGCCCGCGCGCGTCGGTGAGCGCGGCATGCGCCATCCAAATGTGCGTGGCGCGCCAGTTTGAGCGGGGATTTTTCGGCGGGGTTTCTTTTTGCGGCGGAGACGGCGCGATGCGAAAAAGACTCAACTGAAAACCGAAGTTTTCACCGGAATTTTCCGCCTGCAAAGTCCCGATTAAATGCCACCACTCGGTGCGAAACCCGTCGTGCGCGGCGTGGTCGCGCGGGAAAACAAAATCCCGCGGAGAAATCACTTGCCGGTATTCCGCGCCGCCTGCGCCGAGCGCTTGTTGCAGTGGAATTCCGCCTGCGGATTCTTGCGGCTCCTCGGCCGAACACGCGGCGAGCAACGCTGCAAAAATCACCGGAAAAAGTTTGCGCATGATCATTCCTCCCGCAAAGCCGCGGCCGGAGACGCGCGCGCGGTGCGCCAGCCGGGATACAGCCCGGCGAGCAACGCCGCGAAAAGCGCGAGCGCGAGCGCCTCCAAATACACCGATGGCGTGGAGACCGGCGGCAGACTCGCCAGCGTCCAGCCGAACGAGCGCGGGTTGATCACGCGAATCAGCAACTGCGCGCACAGCCAGCCGAGCGGCAGCGCGAGCAGCCCGGCGAACAGGCCGACCACGCCGGTCTGCAGTGCGCCGAGCGCGAACACTTCGCCGCGCGTGCAGCCGCATGCGCGCAGCACCGCGTTCTCGCGCGCGCGCTCAAATTGCAGCGCGAGCAGCGCCGAAAAAATTCCCAAAACCGCGGCCGCGACCACCAGCCACCGCAGCACGCGCGTAATCGCGAAAGTGCGCTCAAACACGCGCAGGGTGTAACCGCGGATTTCGCGGTTGGAGGTGACGCGAATGCGCGCGTCATACGCGGCCGCGACGGATTTAATTTGCGCGGTTAAATTTTCCGCGTCGTTGCCGTCGGAAAAATACACGCCGAGCGTGGACACCGCGTCATCGCCCCACCAGCGCGCATACGGGTCGCGCGCGACAATCAGCGCGCCGCGCTCCGAGCCGTAGTCGCGGAAGATTCCCCCGACCGTGAATGCGCGCGCGCCGCCGGCGGCGAGCAATGAAACTTCATCGCCGGCGCGCAGACCGCGGTGAAACGCATACGGCTCGGAAATGATGGTCATTTCGCCGCGTTCCACTCCGCGCCACAAGTCCGGCAATTTTTCGGTGAAATGAAAACTCGCGTAACTTTTCGGCGCGAATGAAATTGCGTGCAGTGCCGCGGGACCGGCCGCGGTTTCCACCTCCACACTGCGCCCGGAACTGATCGCGGCAACGCCCGGCAGCGCGCGCACATCCCCGGCGAAACCCGGCGGCAGCGCAGTCGCCGCGCGCCGCGACGAATTCGCCGGTATGGAAATGTAGAGGTCGCCCGGCAGCGCCTGCGTCAGCCAGCCGGAAACCGACGCGCGAAAACTTTCCACCATCACGCCGATGCCGATGGTCGCGGCGACCGCGAGAGTGAGCGCGGCGAGCGCCGGCCCGGTGCGGCTCAACCCGGCGCCGACTCCGCGCAACGCAAACCTGCCGCGGAAACCGAACAGCGCGCCGAACAGCGGCGCGCACACGCGCGCCAGCAGCAGCGCCAACAGCGGCGCGGCCAGGCAAAACCCGACCAGCAAAAAAAACAGCGCGATGTAGCCGGACAGCACGCCGCCGCCAGGTACTGCGGCGAGCGCGGCCGCGGCGAGCATGGCAACGCCGCCGGCGAGCGCCCACTTCGGCAACTCGCGGCGCGCGCGAAGTTCCGGCAGCGAGCGCCGCGCCACTGCCTGCGGCGGCGCGCGCGCCGCCTCAAGCGCCGGCAACAGCGCGGCCAGCAGCGTCAATGCCAGGCCGAGCGCGAGTCCTTTCGCCAGGAGTTCCGGCGGCAACTGCAATTCGCCGGCCGGCGCGGCGAAATACAAATCGCGAATGGTGCGCGCCACCAGATGCAGCAGCATGCGCGCCAGCCACGCGCCGGCGAGCAAACCGGCGAGCGCGCCAACCAGGCCGAGCGCGAGCGCCTCAAACATGACGCGCGCAAAAAGTTGCGCGTGGGTTGCGCCGAGCATGCGCAGGCAGCCGAGCAATTCGCGCCGCTGCAGCACCGAGAAGCGCGCGGCGTTGTGAATGATGAAACCGCCGACCAGCAGCGCGAGCAGACTCATCGCCGCGAGGTTGGTCTGGAACGGTTTGCCCAGCGCGGCGCGCGCGCGGTTGCGCGCCTGCGGCACGACCAGCCGCGCGTCCGCCGGCAGCAACTCTTTAATGCGCGCGACTTCACTCGCGTTCAGAATTAAATCAATGCGGTCCAATTCTCCGAAGCGATTAAGCAAACGCTGCGCGGCGGCGATGTCGGCGAGCAGCAGGCCGTCCCCCCCTGCTCCGCTTTTAATGACGCCGGCGATGCGCACGATTTTTTCCGCGCCGGCGACTTTAATGCGCGCGTCTTCGCCGGCCGAAATGCCAAGCCGCTGCGCATCGCGCGCCGACATCAACACCGCGTCTTCGCCGCCGAGCAAACCGACTATCGCGGACGAGTTCAGCGGCGGCGCCCAGCCGCGAAACGCGGACTCGGCGAGCGGCTCTATGCCCAGCAATTGAAAAAATTCGCCGCGCAACCGAACGCCGCCTTCCACCACCGGCGCGGCGCGGCGGATTCCGTTTCGCTGCAACTGCGCGTAGAGGCGCTCGTCCAAACCGCGCGCGCCGATGACGCGGTGGGTGGCATTCCCGGCGATCTGCCGCAGCGAAACTTCAAACGACTGGCGCGCGCTGTGGTTGGCGAGGTCCACCGCGACCACCACGCCGACGCCGAGCGCGACTCCGAGCGCGCTCAGCGCCGCCTGCCAGCGGTGGCGCGCGAGGCGGCGCGCCAGCGCGAGCGCGAGGCGGTCTTTCACCATGCGAGTTGTTCCTGCTTGTCGCCGCCGCCGTCGGAAATTCGGCCGCCGTCCAGAACGATGACGCGATCGGCGGCGCGCGCGACTTCGCGGCTGTGGGTCGCGGTCAGCAAGCCGGGCGCGTCTTTCGTATCGCGCGCGCCCACCAGCAATTTCAGCGCGCGCCGGCCGGCGGCCGCGTCCAAGTTGCCGGTCGGCTCGTCGGCGAGCACCAGCGCGGGGCGGTGCGCGAGCGCGCGCGCAATCGCCACGCGCTGCTGTTCGCCGCCGGAGAGTTGGTCCGGGTAATCGCCGCCGCGCGCGTCCAGTCCGGCCGCGTTAAGCAATTCCGCAACGCGCCGCGCGATTTCTTTTTCCGGCATGCGCAAAAGTTGCAGCGGCAGCGCGATGTTGTCAAACACGCTGAGCGTCGGCAGCAGGTTAAAAAACTGGTAGACAAAACCGATGTGTTCGCGGCGGAACAGCGTGCGCGCCGGCTCGCGCAGGCGCGCGAGGTCGGTGTCGTTCATGGTGATAACGCCGCTCTCGGCGCGGTCTATGCCTGCGATGATGTTGAGCAGTGTGGATTTGCCGCTGCCGCTGCGCCCGAGCAGCGCGACATGCTCGCCGCGGCAAATGTGAAAGTCGGCCTGCTCCAGCACCGCGCGGCGGCGCGCGCCCTCGCCGAACGCGCGCGCGACTCCGCGCGCCTGCAAAAGAATTTTTGGGGTCCCGCTCATGCGCGCGAATGCGGGCCGGGGTTGTTATACTCGCCCGGCGATTTTCCCCGCGCCGCACCATGCCGAACGACTCCGACACTGCAAACACCGTGGACTGCGTCGTGCTCGGCGCGCCGGCCGAGGCGCTGGACGCGCCGCCCTATCCGGGCGAATTGGGGCGGCGGATTTTTGCGCATGTCTCCAAGGACGGCTGGAAGCGCTGGCTGGAGCGGCTGACCACGATCATCAACGAAAACGGCCTGAACACCGCCGACCCGCGCGCGCTGGAATTGATTGAGAAACACATGAAGGGATTTTTCTTCGGCGAAGGCGATTATGGAAAATTGCCGCCGGGTTTTCACGCGGCGCCGCGCGAATAAACCGCGCGGCTTTTTACCGCGCCGGCCAGCGTTGCGCGACATGGTAGCGCACCCCCTTGCCGCCGGCGCGCGATTCAAACAGCGCGAAACCGTCGCAGGAAATGTCAAAGCACGGCGGCGCGGACGGCAGCGGCGGGCGCGCGCGGCAGTTTCGGTAGAGCGTCAAATGCGGCTCAAAACGGCGGCGCGAATTGGCGGCGATGCCGGCCTTGCGGCAGGCCTTTCGCAGCGCGCGCGCCAATTCGGGCAACGCAGGCGGCACTTCCTCCGAGCCCAGCCAAAAAATTCCGGGCTTCGGAAAATACCCGGGCGTGTTCAGGCGCAACTCAATGCGCGGCGGCGTGATTTCATTTGCGGCGATGCACAGCAGTTCCAATTGGCGCGCGGTGATTTCGCCGAGAAAGTGCAGCGTGATGTGAAAGTTCGCCGGCGGCACCGCGCGGCCAAGATTCGGCGGCAGCGCGTTTGCGCGCCATTTTTCTATCGCGTATTGGCGCTCCACGGCGATGTCAAGGGCGAAGAAGGCGCGCATGGGGGAATGATTTTACGCCGGGATTTTATTCAGGGGGCTGCATTACAATGGCGCGGTGAAAAAACGCATCCTCTTAATTGACCACCACGAAAACCCGCCGGACGACCGCGTCAGCACGCATCTCGCCGCGCTCGGGTTTGAACTGGACCTGCGCCGCCCGGCGCTCGGCGATGCGCTCGGCGAAGCGAATGGCATGGACGACCTTGCCGGTTGCGTAATTTTCGGCGGACTGCAAAATGTGGACGAGGTGGAACAATATCCGTTCCTTCGCGACGAGATGGAATGGATTCGCGCCTGCCACGCGCGCGACATTCCGCTGTTGGGAATCTGCCTCGGCGCGCAGTTGATCGCGGGCGCGTTCGGCGCGGCGGTGACGCCGCTGCCCGGCGGCAGTTGCGAGTTCGGCTATTACCCGGTGTCGCCGGCCGAAGACGAACACGGGCGGGATTTTTTGCCGCGCGCGATGCATGTGACGCAGGCGCACTTTTACGAGTGCGCGCTGCCGCGCGGCGCGACGCTATTGGCGCGCGGCGAGACTTGCGCGCATCAGGCGTTTCGCTGCGGCGAAACCACTTATGCGCTGCAATTTCATCCGGAAGTTACGCCGGGGGTTTTGGAACGCTGGCAAAACTCCGACTGGGCCGGCGCATGTTTCGCCGCCCCCGGCGCGCAGACGCGCGAGCGCATGAATGAATTGGCGCGCCTCCACGACGCGGCGCAGCACGAATGGTTCACCGGGTTTTTGGAAAAGTTGTTTGCGCGTGGTCATGGTCTGGGTGGGCGTTCATAACGCCAATATCTGTCCCTCGCGCTACTACTCATCCATGTTAGTATTCGTTTCGGCGCACAAATCCCTTAAAACTTAGTGAAATGAAAATTTACGGCTATTCCGAACGCGGTATGCTCAATGCGTTGCTGTATGAAATAGGGCATAGGCAAAATGCTGACGAATTGTTTGGGCTGCTTCTCGCCGAGGCAGTTTTTCCGTTGGCGAATAACGCCCCCCTGGCCGGCACCACCACCCTGCTGATTGAGCAATCATTTTCTCAGTTTGGAGATCCGGACGCGGTGGCTCTCATTAAATCTCCCAAAGGCAACAGCACGATTTTTATAGAAGCCAAAGTAAAAACATACCGACCAAGAAACTGGCATCTTTCAACAGAGTTGGAGAAATTCAAAAAAGGCATCGCAAAAAAAATTTCTTCATCCAAGTTTCCATCCAACTTTTCATCCAATTTGTTCACGCAGATTTATTATAAGCAACAAATGATGTCTGCGCTTAATGAATCCGGCGACATTTCCCCGCTGGAAAAAGGCGTTCGGCTTCCGGGGTGGCCGTCGCAACAAGTTCGAAAAATTGGGAAAAATAAAATTGTCTTGTGCGCTGTTAAGCGCATACTGCAGTACGCCCAAAACGACTTTTACCTGATGCTGATTCCTGATAGCAGCGAAAATGCCGAGCAATTTTTCAACGAAACTCTGCGGGGGAATACATGCATTCCACATTCGGACACATCACGCTGGGGCTATCTCACCTGGGAAAAAGTGCACGCGTTCTGCAAAAAGCACCGTCTGAAAAATTCGCTCGAGGCTTTTGACTACAACAAAGGCCAGATTTTTTAGACACTACGACTGGCGGTAACGCCGCGCGCCATACGCCAAATAGCCGAATGACGCGGCCGCGGCGGCCCAATACACCGGCGCCAGCAACGCCGCGCCTTCGGTTTGCAGCGTCGCCCAGCCGAACAGCAAAAACACCGCGAAGATCGCCGACTGGCTGTAATAACTTTTCAGCACCAGGTAGCGGTGCGCGAGGGTGAGTTTGGCGATGTCGTAGAAGCGTTTGTTGAACACCAAACGGAACATGGAAGTGCTGAAAGTGATCAGCACCAGCGCGATGAACAGCACTTCCAGCGACAGGCGCTCGTCGGTCAGCGCGCGCAGCGCCCACGAGAGCGCATACAGCGCGACCGCGATTTGATACATGCGTTTCCTGCCGAGCCGGTCTATGGTGTTTTTCAGCAGGTAGAAAAGGATGCCGAAAATCACCGCGAGCGACAGCACCATGACGCCGAGCGTGGTGAAACTCTCGCGCGCGATCATGAACATGGAAATCACCCAGAAAAAACTTTCCAGAAACAAAAACACGCCGTCCAAAATGAAAACCATGCGCGACGAGTCGCCGTCCTTGAAGGCGATAACTTCGCGCAGGCGCAGCGCGGCGGTGCGCGTCAGCGCGGCCGGGTATTCGGGCTTGTTGGCGAGCAGAATCAAAAAACCGCACAGCGCGACCACCGCGGAAAGCGCGATGATGTGAAAAAAGTTGCCGCGCTCCAAGAGCAGCGCGCCGAGCAGGATGCCGGCCTGCAGCAGCGCGCCGACGAAGATTTGGAAGTTGCCGTATTTGCGCCCGGAGTTTTCCGGGGCGATGATTTCAAAAAACAGCGCGCGCTGGGTGGTCCAGAAAAAGCAGTTGTAAACGCCGTAGCAAACCCCGAGCAGCGCCAGAATCGGCAGTCGCATGTCCAGCGCGAGCGCATGCACATTCAGCAGCAGCAAAATTTCCAGCAGCAAGGAAAGCGCGATCAGCGACGGCGGGTCCGCGCGCAGGCGCAGCCGGTCCCAGGCCCACAGCCCGGCGCAAAAGCCGAGCCCGCCGAGCGCGATGAAGATGGAAACCGCGCCGATGCCGTAGCCGTGCTTCCACAAATACACCGGCAGAAAAAACGGAAACACCCCGATCAGCAGCGAGTGCAGGCCGAGGTAGAGGTGGAAGATTCGCGAGTGGTGGCGCATCAGAAAATCTCAGAAAATATCGGCGTCGGCGATTTGCAGTCGGTCCAGTTCGGCGTAATGCGCGGACAGGTCCTCGGCTTTTCCGTAGCGCGGGTAGTCGTGCATTTTTGCGTAGGGGCGCGAGTTTACTTCAATGAAAATGCACCGCTGCGTTTTGTGACTGCGCTCTATGCCCTTTTCAAAAATCACATCAATGCCGAGCAGATTCGCGCCGAACATTTGCACCACGCGCATGCACAACTCCGCGTTGTCGGCGGCGACCGCGGATTTGTCTATGGTTTCCACCACGCCGCCCGGCGCCAATGCGACGCGGTGGAACAGTTCCACATATTCGCCGTCCGCCGGCACCGTCGCCAGCGTCCGCCCGCTCTTTTTCAGATGCGCGAGCACCTGCGCGCTTTTGGCAATCGGATGCATGACCGGATGCAGTTTCATGTCGGCGCGGACGTGGTTTTCGCGGTCAATCAAATCGCCGATGGAGTCGGCGCCGTTGCCGGTGACGAAAGGCGGGTAGCGGCGAATCACCGAGAGCAATTTTTCGCCGGTGCAAAGCACGCGGTAATTCGCGCCGGACAGGTATTGCTCCACCACCGTGGTCGGCCACCACGCCTTCGCCAGCAAAATGCCGCGCCACAATTCGGCGCGGGTGCGCACCGGAAAATAACTGCCGCGCGAATAGCCGCTGACATTCGGCTTGACCACCAGCGGAAAACCGTGCTCGCGCACAACCCGCCCGACCCGCCACGGCAAAAAAAACACCATGCCGCGCGCGTGCGGCACACCGTGCTGCGCGAACACCGCGCGCGCCTGCGCCTTTGACCGGCAATTCTTGCGCACCTCCAGCGAGTTGTAACTGGTGCAGTCGCGCATGTAGCGCTTGCTGATCCACGCGTAGAGTAGCGCCTTTATGCGCCTCACAAGCGCGCCCTCAGCGCCCGCGCAAACGCGCCGCGGCGGTTGTAGAGCATGCTCATTATGAACACCGGCGCGTCGGCGGCGCGCTTGTCGCGGTGGCGCGTGGCGAGCGCGAGTCGCCACATGCAGGCAAGCGCAAAGCGCAGGACATGCGCGCGCGAGTGGGCGCGGTCCAGCAAATTGAGCGGCATCGGCAAAAACAAGTTTACTTCCACCACATGAAACGCGCCGCGCAACAGCGCGCCGAGCGAATCCGCGCGCGCGCAGACGCGCGAAATCGGAAAGTCGCCGAGTCGCCGCACCATTTCCCACAGCGCGTCGCGCTGCGCCGCGTCCAGCGAGGCGGTGAGGTCGGCGTAGCGCGTGTGCCGGTTGTTAATGCTGTTGACCGGATGCGTTTCATGGTCGTTGCAGGCCTGCGTCAGCGTCAGCATCGCCGGGCGCGCGTCGCGGTGGTGGCGCACGCTGAAAATTTCATATTCATTCGCGCCGGGCGCGCATTCCTGAATGAGCATGCGCGCCTCCTCCCGCGCGAAGTCATCACGAATGCGGCGCAGTTGTTCGGCATTGTCGGCGCGGCGCACGCCGGCCGCGTTCTGCCCCCATTCCGGCTTGGCGAACACCGGGTATTTCGCCGGCGCGCGAACGCCGTCGTCGGCCCATTGTTGCAGCCGCCACTCGGCCGGAATCATGCGGTCAATGCGCAACTTGGAAAAAATTCCGGGGCCGCGCGAAAAGTATTTCGCGTTCAACTGAAAATACTTGCAGGGGCGCGTCGCGATGACGCCGCAAAAGGCGATATACGCAAGCACCATCGCGCATCGCAGCAGCATCGGGGCGCCCGCCGCGGGAAGTCAGCGCGGAGTTTTTACCGGGTTGATCAGGAACAGCACCACGCCGAGCACCAGAATGGAAAGCGCGGCGTAAAACAGCGAGCCGCCGTCGCTCTCGCCTTCGTGCAGGACTTCAATGCCGAGCGGCGTGAACAGGTGAAAGAACACCGCGCCGAGCATCACCGCCGAGGCCATCAGCCCGCCGATGCGGTGCAGGTGCATGCGCGTCCAGCCGCGCGGGTTGGCGCCGAGCCGCACCAGGCACCACAGCAGCAGCGGCGCGAGCAGCACCAGCGAAGTGAGCAGTTCAAAACTCCCGACCACGAAGGGCCCGTAGTCGCTGAACAGGCGGCCGAGGGTGTAACCGAAAATCCCCTGCATCCATTCGCCGATGGTGCCGAAGATGTGCTGCGTGTCGGGGTGCCGCGAAAACTTATACGGCAGCGAGAACAGGAACACCTTGCAAGTCCAGGCGACGATTACCCAGCTTGCGACCACGCGTAAAGTGCTTTGCATTGTTTGTTCCGGGGTTTTGCCCGGCTCCGGAATTGACGGGGAAACGGGGGCGAAGCATAACACGGCACCGGCGCGCATGCGAAAATGCGCGTCCCTGCAACCAACACCGCGGAGACGCCGATGGAACCGACCATTGACCTGTACACCTGGGGCACGCCCAACGGGCAGAAAGCCTCCATCATGCTGGAAGAAATCAAAATGCCGTATCGCGTGCATTCCATTGACATCACCAATGACGAGCAGTTTGACGCGGAGTTTCTCAAGATCAGCCCGAACAACAAAATTCCGGCGATCGTGGACCGCGACAACGGGCAGACGCTGATGGAGTCGGGCGCGATCCTGCTCTATCTCGCGGCGAAGAGCGGCCGCCTGATGCCCAAAGACGAAAACCGCTGGCGCGCGCTGGAATGGCTGATGTTTCAGATGGGCGGGTTCGGCCCGATGCTCGGGCAGGCGCACCACTTTTTGCATTTCAACAAAGGCGTCAGCGACTACGCCGAGAAGCGCTACGCCGGCGAGGCGCGGCGGCTTTACGGCGTGCTGGACGCGCGGCTCGCGCGCAACAAATACCTGGCCGGCGAATACTCGGTCGCCGACATCGCGGTCTGGCCGTGGGTCGCGCGCCACGAATGGCAGGGCGTCGGCATCAACGAGTTTGCCAATGTCAAACGCTGGTACTTGGCAATCGCCGCACGGCCCGCAGTGAAGCGCGGTTACGGCGTGCCGTCGCCGCGCGACATTCCGCTGCCGCGCTGAGGCAGGATGTCAATGCAGGTGATTTCGTTGCGCGAGCCGAGCCGCATCAGCGGGCCCCAGGTGCCGGTGCCGGGCGACACATACAAGTGCGCGCCGCCGTCGGAGTAGAGTCCGTTGATGCGGCGGAACTGCCGCTTCACCAAAAAGTTAAACGGAAAAATCTGCCCGTTGTGGGTGTGGCCGCACAGCATTAAATCCACGCCGCGCGCGGCCGCGGCTTCCCAGCCGAGCGGGCGGTGGTAGAGCAAAATGGTGTACCGCCCCGGTTGCGCGCCGCGCAGCGTCTCCGGCAAGTTATCGGCGACTTGCTCGCGCGCGTCGGCGTCGTCAATGCCGGCCACCTGCAATTCGCCGGCGCGCACGCATTGCTGGCGCAGCGGTTCCACGCCGAGTTCGCGCAGCATTTTTAATATCGCATCGGGTTCGGCATAACGCTCGTGGTTGCCGAGCGTGAACAGCGCGCGCGAGCGCAAATCGCGCAGCGCGGCAAGTTGCGCGCGCCCGACCGCGGAGGAATCCACCAGGTCGCCGGTGATGACCGTGAAGTCCGGCCGCAGTTGGTTGATGCGACGGACGATGCGCGCGAGATAGCCGCCGCGGCGCGAGCCGATATGCACATCGGAGATCTGCACGACGCGGTGGCGGCGCGTTACTTTTTCGGTGGGGAGAGCGAGCCGCCGCACCGAGAGATGCTGCGCGGCGGCGAGCGCGACAACCACCAGCGCGGCCGCGATGCCGGCAATCCAAACCGCCGCGGCGCGGTCATCCGGAGACGCGATCAGGCGCAATCCCTCATAGGCCGCGGTCAGCGCGAACAAAATAAAACTGACGCCCATCCAATGCACGGCGACATAGCGCACCAGCATGTTCGGCGCGCGAAACGCATGCCACAGCGCGGCGACCGCGGCCAGCCAAATCAAAACCCCCGCCCCCGCGCCGAGCGCGCCGGCGCCGAAATGCCAGTTGGCAAGGCGCAACGGCGGGTAGGCGAACACGAAGAAGCACGCCGGAATGAACAGCATATAAAAACGGCGGCGGGCGGAGGAGGCGGCGCGCCGCGGCGTCGGTGTGGTGGTAGTCATGCGTCCCGCGCTTGAATGCGCGCGCGTATCATACTATAATGCGCGCCTCTCCTCCCCCCGCCCGCAGCCGGCGCGCGCGCTGAACGCCAAAACAAAATTCCGCAAGACCAAGGTCATCGCCACCATCGGGCCCGCGTGCGACGACGACGCGACCCTGCGCGGGATGATCGCGGCCGGCATGAATGTCGCGCGGCTGAACATGTCGCATGCCAGCATTGAGGCGCACGCCAAGACGCTGCGCCGTCTGCGCGAGGCGGCGCGCGCGCAGGACGCGACGCTGGCGGTGATGGTGGACACGCGCGGGCGCGAAATTCGCATCGGCAAGTTGAAGAGCGGCAAACTGCTGCTGGAGCGCGGCGGAAAGTTTTCGCTGTTTGACAACGGGAATGGAAAGGAGGGCGACGAGCGCGGCATTTCCACCACGCATCCCGAACTCGCGCCGCACCTTTCCAAAGGCGACCGCATCCTGATAGACGACGGGCAGATTGAACTGATAGTCGCAAGCGCGCGGCGCGGCGAAATTGCATGCCATGTGGAATGCGGCGGCCTGCTGCGCGACAGCAAGAGCATCAACTTCCCCGGCAACACCGCGGTCTATGACTGCCTCGCGCCGGACGATTCGCGCGAACTGGAATTCGCGGCCGAGCACGAGGTGGAATACATCGCCGCGTCTTTCATCCGCAACGCCTCGGACATCACCGCGCTCAAAGCGCAATTGAAAAAACTCGGCGCGAACATTCCGGTCATCGCCAAAATTGAAGACCGCCACGGCGTCGACAACCTCGCCGACATCATCGCGGCGTCAAACGGCATCATGGTGGCGCGCGGCGACCTCGGCGTGGAATTGGAGATGGGCGAGGGTCCGACCATTCAAAAGCGCATCATCCGCGCGACCGTCTCCGGCGGCAAGCCGGTGATCACCGCGACGCAGATGCTGGATTCCATGGAGCGCAACCCGCGCCCGACGCGCGCCGAAGTCAGCGACGTCGCCAACGCGATTTTTGACGGCACTTCGGCGGTGATGCTCTCGGGCGAAACCGCGGCCGGCAGCCGCCCGGTGGAGGCGGTGCAGACCATGGTGGACCTCGCGCTGGACGCCGAGACCGGGCTGCGTCAATACGGCTACCTGCAGCAGATTCACCCGAGCCCGTCCAACGAAGTGACCGAGGCGGTCGCGCAGGCCGCGATCACCATGGCGAACCACTTAAACGCGGCCGCGATTTTGGCGCTGACCGAGACCGGCCTGACTTCGCGCATGATCAGCAAATACCGGCCGGAAAGCCCGATCCTCGCGGTGACTTCGTCGCAGCGCGTGGTGCGGCAACTGGCAATGAACTGGGGGGTGCAGGCGATTCACTACGAAAACGCCGGCGGCTCGGACGCGGACAAACTGCAGTTCGCGATGGCGCGCGCCGCAAAACTCGGCTATGTGCGCCGCGGCGATCTGGTCATCCTGACCGCCGGCAGTTCGCACCAGGCCGGCAGCACGAATTTGATTCGGGTGCTGACCGCCGGTTAACTATCTTCCGGCGCTTTGCAGTAAGTCTCGCGCAAAATCAGCACGCAGGCCAGCGCCAGCAGGTTTGACGCGAACAGCACGCTGAATGCGGCGGTGTAATTTTCGGGCGCGTAGATGCGCGCGCCGTCCAGCAGGCCGCCGTCCCAGTTGGCGTCCAGCAGCCAGCCGATGAGCGGCTGCATGACCGCGCCCGAGCCGATCACGAACATGTTGAGCAGGCCCATCGCGGTGGAGGCGTGCGCGGGCGAGTTGACCTCGCGCATGGAGCCGAAGACCACGGTCATCATGGAGCCGCTGATACCGAGCAGAAAAAATACCGCCGACAGCGCGGCCGGCGCGCGCAGGCCGGAGAAAAGCAGCGCCGCGAACAGCGCGGTGTTGCACAAAACGCCGGCGAGCAGCACCGGTTTGCGCCGGCCGGAATAGTCGGACAGCCAGCCCATCAGCGGCGCGCCGAGCGCCCAGCCGAAAAACAAAAGTGAGGCGACCGCGGCCGCGGCCGGCGTGGAGTAGTCGTGCACGTCGCGAAGCCACGGCACCGCCCACAGGCCGGAGAAGGCGAGCATGATCGCGGTCATGCCGAAACCGGCGCCGGCGCATGCCCAGGTTTGCGGATTGGCGGCGACCGCGATTGTGCCGGCGAGAACACTTCCATGGGCGGAGCCGGGCGGCGCGCTTTGCGGCGCGGAATCGGCGCCGCGGCGCGGCGGCACGACATACCACACCAGTAACGCGAGCAGCAGCGCGGCCGCGCCCATGACCAGCACCGCGGCGCGCCAGCCGAAGCCTTCCACCGCGTGGCGCAGCGGCGCCTGCCCGAGCATCGCGCCGAGCATGCCGACGGTCAGCACCGCGCCGGCGAGCATGGCGAAACGCGACGGCGCGAACCAGTAGCCGGCGATGGTCAGCGTGCCGACAAAGGCGAAGGCGACCGAGGCGCCGATGAGCGCGCGAAACACCGATGCGGCAAACAGCGAATCGCTGAACGCGAAACCGGCCGAGGCGAGCGCGCACACCACGAGCGCCGCGCTCATCAACTTGCGCGGCCCGAAGCGGTCGTTCAGCACGCCGACCGGCAATTGAATGCCGGCGTAGGCGTAGAAATACCAGGCCGACAAAGTGCCGAGCGCGGCGCCGCCGGCGGCGAAGTCGCGCATCAATTCAGAGGTCATCACGCTCGGCGCGACGCGCTGCACGAACGCGAGGGCGTAAAACAGCGAGCCGATGGAAAAGGCGGCGATGGCGCGGGAATGGGAGACGCGGGCGGTCACTTGCGGGAGTCGGCGGGTTGGCGGGAAGAATGACAGCGCGCGCAACGCGGGGTAGTATAATGCAGGCGCGCGAGATCATTGCATCCGCTGCGCGCCGTTGCCGGCGTGTCCTTTTAATTCAACCGCAAAAACCCGAGAGCGCATCCGTGACCATACCCGTTCA
>JALCBG010000029.1:19207-27339 GCA_028066695.1 Gammaproteobacteria bacterium
TCCTTTTAATTCAACCGCAAAAACCCGAGAGCGCATCCGTGACCATACCCGTTCAAGTAACCGTGTACCGCTGGGCCGGCGCCTGGGGCCCTTTCAAGGTTTCCATCCCCTGCGGCGAATGCGCGCTCACCGGCGACGTCATCGCCGACACTTTTGAAAACGAACTGGAAGGCATTCCGGTGCAACTGGAAATGCTGGACTGGCTCAGCCACTGGTGGAAGCCGCTGCCGAAAGGCGGCTGGCACGCGCCGATCGTCATGGTGGACGGGCGCATCATCAGCCAGGGCAAGGCGCTGAACCGCGGCGTGCTGACGCAGGCGGTGGTGGAGGCCTACGCGGCGCGCTCCGGGGTGGAGCGCAATGTGCTGTTCGGCAAGGAGACCTGCCCGCACTGCAAGCGCGCCAAGGGCTACCTGAAAGACGCCAACATTGACTACGCCTACCACGACGTGGTGCGCGAGCCGCGCGCGCTGTATGAAATGCTGGCGCGGGTCAAACCGATCATCGGCGCGAAGACGCCGGTCACGGTGCCGCAAATCTGGCTGCGCGGCGAATACGTCGGCGGCGCCAACGAACTGAGCGGAATTCTGCGCGTGGAAGTGGAGGCAAACCCGGAACGCGGGCGCAACTCGCTGTCGCCGGGGAAGTTGCGGCGGGGATAACCGCTTCAGATGGCGATGCCAAGCATTACGAGCGGGACTGAAGGTACGCCCCTTCCCTGGCGGACCACATTATACAGTTCGCCTTCGTAATACGCCACACCGGAACTCATTTGTGACTGCAGCGCCTTCATCGGAAGTATTTCGACGCCGACATCGATTCGGTCCCCGACATAAAACGCCAAGTGTTTCACAAACAAGTCGTATGCAACAAACGCGTATTTTCCAAACTGTATCTCGACGGCCACCCGGTCTTTGACAAAATCGGTCTGGTTGTAACTGGAGATCGGAACAGAGCCGGTTTTCTTGATCTCCTCTTTTTGCTTTTCGGGCGGCATCGCAAGCGTTTTGCGGACGAGTTTTTCGTCTTTTGTCACCCAGTAGTTCACGCGGCTCTCTTTCCAGTTTTTCGATTCCAGCCGGGACTTAAACGCCCGGTTCATTTCCACCGGACTGTAAAGCATCCGCCCTTTCATGGTTTTTTCTTTCGACACTTTTGTCCTGCAGGCCTCGCCGTCAACCTGCGTGATGACAGTGTTGATTTCCGCCCACAATTTTTTCTTGTGGACGAGCAAATACTCGAGGCCGTTCAAGTGCGAATACGTTTCAACGATTTTCATCGCGCCACCTGGCGAAAAAGCGTTGTTTGGGCGACCACGCCACTTTCGGCGCCGAACCGGGGCGCGGCGGCCGGCTTGCGCCCTTTTTCCGCCGGATTATGGACCGGCTTGCTCATGGGCCTGGTTCGTAAAGTTCCATTCATCGCTTCGACAATGCGGCTTTTTGCCAACTCGGCATACTCCCCTTCCGTCTCGGCGCCGGCGCCCCGCCTGTTGTGGAGAACGGCCGCGATAACCGATGTGCCGGCTCCCACAAACGGGTCAAACACCCAGTCGCCTTCGTTCGTCATTGACAGCACGAGCCGCTCGATCAACTCCACCGGATACTGGCACGGGTGCTCGGTTTTTTCGACATGGTTGTTTTTCACATTGGGCACAACCCACAAATCCCCGGGATTTTTCCCAAGCGGATTGCAGGAGTATTGCCCTGTCTTCGGCCCCTTGAAATACTTCTTCCCGGGGTATTTTTGCGGAACTCGAACAGGGTCCAAGTTGAAAACATATTCCTTTGTTTTCCGCGTGAACCAACTGATCGTTTCATAGCGCCCCGAAAACCTGTTTGAGCAGTGCAGGCCGTGCTCGAAGTGCCAGACAATCCTGTTCCGCATCACCAGATTCAAGTCGGCAAACAACGGGTACAACACAGCATCGAGCGGGATGATCGCGCCGCTCTCGACGAAGTTGCCGACTTGCCAGCAAATGCTGCCTGAATCGGCCAGCACACGCTCGCACTCTTTGATTACACGCGCCTGCAGCGCGATGTAATCCGCAAGTTTTGTCTTTTTTTCATACGCCTTGCCGATATTGTAAGGCGGAGATGTAACGATGAGTTGCATTGAACGGTCCGGCATGCCTTTCAGCATGTCGATGCAGTCGCCATGATATACAACCGCCCGCTCGTTCAGACGAAAAACGGGCGCAACACGCGCTTGTTTTTGCATTTCACCCGGCATTTCTTTCACCTGCCCGCAGTTAACCACATTTACTCTCCCCGCAATTCAGGCAAGTCAGGCAGTTGTCCATCACGATCATCGCCTTGGTGTTGCAGGCCGAGCACAGCACCGCGCCCTCGGGGAAGGCGTTTTCCGCATCGGCCGAGTCGGCGCGCAAACTGGTTTGCGGCTGCTGTTTTTCATAGACCGCGCGTTTTTCCGCAAGAATCCGGCGCTGGTGCTCGTCCAGTTCCGGCAGTTTCAACAGGCCGATCATGCTCAGGTGCGATTCAATCGCGTCTCCGATTTCTGCGACCAAGGACGGCATGAACTTTCCGCCCTTGCGGAAATAGCCGCCCTTCGGGTCAAACACGCTTTGCAGTTCCTGCACGAGGAAGGCGACATCGCCGCCTTTGCGGAACACCGCCGAGACGATCAGCGTCAGCGCGGAAATCCACTGGTAGTGGTCCATGTTCTTGGAGTTGATGAACATTTCAAACGGGCGGCGCTTTTCATACGGCGTGCCGGGGTTCAGCACGATGTCGTTGATGGTGATGTAGAACGCGTGCTTGGAAACCGGCGTGCGGATTTTGTAGGTGCTGCCGACCAGCATTTCCGGGCGCTCCACTTTTTCGTGCATGCGCGCGACATTGCCGCCCTCGGCGTCGGGCTGCGGCGGCGCCGGCGGCGTCGCGGACGCGACCACATCGGGCGCGGGCGCGTCTTCGGGCGCGCCGGATTTGCCGGCGATTTCGTAGCCGATGATTTTCTCTGCGATTTTTACGGGCATTTTTTCGGGCGGGTTGCGGTGGCGGGAGACGCTCAGAAGCGGCCGTAATACCCCTCTTTCAGCGCGTCATACAAGTTGGCGGCGGTGTGGATTTCGCCGTCGTATTCCACTTCGTCTCCGCCTTTGACTTCCACGGTCTCGCCGTTTTCCAGCGCGAAACGGTAGGTGGTGTTTTCCAGGTCGGAATCGCGCACCAGCACGCCCTGAAACGCCTCGGGGTTGAAGCGGAACACCGTGCACCCCTTCAGGCCCTTCTTCCAGGCGTACATGTAAATGTCCTGGAACTTTTCAAAGTCAAAGTCGGTCGGAATGTTCGCGGTCTTGGAGATGGAGGAATCAATCCACTTTTGCGCGGCCGCCTGCACATCCACATGCTGCTCGGGCGTGATGTCGTCGGCGACGATGAAATAGTCGGGGAGTTTTCCGCCGCCTTCTTTCGCGTCCGGAGACGCGTCGGCGCAGACCAGTTGCCGGTAGGCCAGCAACTCGTAGGAAAACACGCTGACCTGCCGCTTGCTCTTCTTGCCGCTCTCAATCACATTGCGGTTGTAACTGTGCGCGAACGACGGCTCAATGCCGTTGCTGGCGTTGTTGCCGAGCGACAAACTGATGGTGCCGGTCGGCGCGATGGAAGTGTGGTGGGTGTAGCGGCAGCCGTGCTCGGCGATGGACTCGCGCAACTTACGCGGGAACTTTTGCATGTAGCGGCTGTAATGCGCCATCAACTCGGCGCCCTTGATCTTGCCGCCGGCGCGGTGTCCGTCCTCGGCCATTTCCGGGCGGCGCGCCAGCATTTCCTCGGTCACGGTGAATTCGCGCTTCAGCAGCGGCGCGCTGCCCTTTTCGCGCGCAAGTTCCACGCCGGTCTCCCAGCCGACCATGGCCATCTCCTTGGTGACGCGCTCGGTGAACGCCAGCGATTCTTCGCCGCCGTATTTCATGCGCAGCATGGTCAGCGCCGAGCCGAGCCCGAGAAAGCCCATGCCGTGGCGGCGCTTTTCCATGATTTCGTCGCGCTGCGGCGACAGCGGCAACTCGTTGACCTCCACCACGTTGTCCAGCATGCGCGAGAACACCGCGACCACTTCGCGGTAGCGCTTCCAGTCAAACCGCGCCTCGGGCGAAAACGCGTTTTCCACGAACCGCGTCAGGTTGACCGAGCCGAGCAGGCACGCGCCGTAGGGCGGCAGCGGCTGCTCGCCGCACGGGTTGGTCGCGCGAATGTTTTCGCAGAACCAGTTGTTGTTCATGTCGTTGATGCGATCTATCAGGATGAAGCCGGGCTCGGCGTAGTCGTAGGTGGAACTCATGATCACATTCCACAGGCGGCGCGCCGGCACGGTCTCATAGACGCGGCAGGCGGTGCGGCCGTCCTCATCGGTCACATAGTTGTCGTTGTGCGGCCAGTAGCGCCAGGTGATTTCGTGGTCGCCGCTTTCAAACTCGCGGCGGGTCGCCGGAAAGGAGAGTTTCCATTCGGCGTCATCGGACACCGCGCGCATGAATTCGTCGGTGATCAGGCAGGAAAGATTGAACTGGCGCAGCCGGCCGTTTTCGCGCTTGGCGCGGATGAACGCCATGATGTCCGGGTGGCTGATGTCAAAGGTGCCCATCTGCGCGCCGCGGCGGCCGCCGGCCGAGGACACCGTGAAGCACATGGAATCAAAAATGTCCATGAAAGACAGCGGCCCCGAAGTGTGCGCGCCGGCGCCGCTGACGAACGCGCCGCGCGGGCGCAAGGTGGAGAACTCGTAGCCGATGCCGCAACCGGCTTTCAAAGTGAGCCCGGCTTCGTGCACCGAGTGCAGCACGCCGTCCATGGAATCCGGCACGGTGCGCGACACCGTGCAGTTGATGGTGCTGGTCGCCGGTTTGTGCTCGCGCGCGCCGGCGTTGGAGACGATGCGCCCGGCCGGAATCGCGCCGTTTTGCAATGCCCAGACGAATTTTTGATGCCATTTGCGGCGCTTGGCCGCGGTCTTTTCCACCTCGGAAAGCGCGCGCGCGATGCGTTCGTAAGTGCCGTCCATGTCGGCGTCGAGCGGCGTGCCGTCCATGGTTTTCAGCCGGTATTTTTGGTCCCAGATGTCCAGGGAGGCCGGCTGGAACGGAATATGCGCGGCCGATTGTTCAGCGGGTTGCTCGGGGGCGGCGGCGGGCGCGGGAGCAACGGGAGCCGCCGACTGGGCGCGGGCGGCGGCATGAGCCGATTTCATGCGGAAATCCTCCGAAAAATGCGTTTTTGTTGGATTTGCGATCGGTCATAACCGATTACGGCCCGGTTTCGGCAGTGACGGCCGGTTAAGACAAATCGCGCGAAGCACCCTTAACCACTACATATTGGGGCAGGCGGATTGTGCTACCACCGCATATGGTTGTCAAGGGGTTTTCCATAAAAAAAACTGCTCAATTCCGAAGGGACTGCAAACCGCCCTCCCCGCGCTCATTCCAGCGCCTCCTCGGCCCGCTGCGGCGGCAATTTTCGCAGGCAATCCAGGTGCCCCAGCGGGCATTCCCGCTTAAAACAAGGGCTGCACGCCAGATTCAGGCTGAGGCGCGCGCAATTTTCGGTCAGGGGCGGCGTGAAAACCGCGTCCGAGGAGCCGTAGAGGGCGACCACGCGGCAGCCGACCGCGGCCGCGATGTGCATAAGTCCCGAGTCGTTGCAGAGCGCGCGCTCGGCCAGCGACAGCAAATCCACCGCCTCGCCCAGCATGGTGCGCCCGCTCAAATCGGCGCAGCGGCCGCCGCAGCGTTGGTTGATGCGCGCGGCGATTTCGCGGTCGTTCGGCGAGCCGAACAGCCACACCTGCCGGCCGCGCGCGAGTTGCGCCTCGGCGACCGCGGCGAAATGCTCCTCGGGCCAGCGTTTTGCCGGCCCGTATTCGGCGCCGGGGCACATCGCCACCACCGAACCCTCTTCCACGGACAGCCCGAAACGCGCGGCGGTTTCCTCGGCCTGCGCGCGCGGCGGCGCCAGTGACGGGCGCGGAATGTCGGCCGGCGACGGCGCATCGGCGGATTTCGGCAGCCCGAGCGTGACAAAGCGCTGCGCCAGCGACGGCAGCGCGCGCCGCTCCAACGCGCGAATGTCGTTCAGCAGCCCCCACCGCTGCTCGCCGAGGTAGCCGGTGCGGCGCGGGATTTTCGCGAACCACGGAACCAGCGCCGATTTGAACGAGCCCGGCAGCACGATGGCATGTTCAAAACAATCCTCGCGCAGCGAATGCCCGAGGCGGCGGCGCGCGCGCAAACCGAGTTCGCCGTGCCGCAACGGCATGCGAATGCCGCCGGCGACTTCCGGCATCCGCGCCAACAGCGGCATGCTCCACTCGGGCGCCAGGACGCGAATTTCCACGCCGGAAGGATCGGATTCGGGCGACGCGGCGCGCGCCAGCGTCTTGAACAGGCATTGCGCGACCACCATGTCGCCGACCCAGGAGGGACCGACTATCAGAATTTTCCGCATCGGTTATTGGTCGCCGCGGTTGCGGCAAGAAGTGCCGCCGCTTTAAATGACGCGCGTTACCGCGCCTTGCGTCCGCGCGCCGCGGGCAGCGCGTACACCGTGCCGCAATACGGGCAGGCCATCTCGCCGCCGCGCTCTATCGGCAGATACACTTTCGGATGCGAATCCCACAGCCGCTTGCCGGGCATCGGGCAATGCAGCGGCAAATCGTCCTCGCCGATGCGCACGCGGCGGCTCGCGTTCGGCTGGTCGGAAGCGGGTTTGTTTTTTTGCGGCGCGCCCATCAAAAAACGCGGAGTCAGAGGTAGGTCAGCCAGTCGCGGTGCTGCGGCAGTTTGCCGTGCACCGCGTCAAAAAACTTGCGCTGGATTTTTTCGGTGATCGGGCCGCGCCCGCCCGCGCCGAGCGCGCGGTTGTCCAGTTCGCGAATCGGCGTCACCTCGGCCGCGGTGCCGGTGAAAAACGCCTCGTCGCAAATGTACACCTCGTCGCGGGTGATGCGCTTTTCCACCAGCGGCAGGCCCTCTTCGTGGATCAAATCAAACACCGTGGAGCGCGTGATGCCGTCCAGCGCCGAAGTCAAATCCGGCGTGTACACCGTGCCGTCGCGCACGATGAACAAATTTTCGCCGCTGCCCTCCATGACAAAACCGTCGGTGTCCAAGAGCAGCGCCTCGTCGTAGCCGGTGTCCACCGCCTCCTGCAGCGCGAGGATGGAGTTGATGTAATGCCCGTTCGCCTTGGCGCGGCACATGCTGACATTGACATGATGGCGCGCATAGGACGAGACGCGCACGCGGATTCCCTTTTCCAGATTTTCCTCGCCGAGATAGGAGCCCCACTGCCAGGCGGCGATGGTCACATGCACGCGCAAGTTGTCGGCGCGAATGCCCATGCCCTCGGAGCCGTAAAACGCCATCGGGCGAATGTAGGCGGTTTCCAATTTGTTCTCGCGCACCGCGTCCTGCTGCGCGCGCATCAGCGTTTCCACATCGTAGGGAATTTTCATGCCGAGAATGTGCGCCGAGCGCAGCAGCCGCTCGGTATGCTCGCGCAGCCGGAAAATCGCGGTGCCGCCCTCGGCGGCGTATGCGCGCACGCCCTCAAACACGCCGAGCCCGTAGTGCAGCGTATGGGTTAGCACATGCACGCGCGCTTCGCGCCATGGGACGAACTCGCCGTCCAGCCAGATGACGCCGTCGCGGTCGCTGAATGACATCGGTTTTTCGGTCTGCGTTGGGGAGGGACGCGAATTAAAGCATTAACCCGCGCGAATTACAGCGGCTTGACCACCGCCAGCAAAACGATGGCGACCAGCAGCACGCTCGGCGCCTCGTTCATCCACCGGTAATGCGCGGCCGTGCGGCGGTTGCGGTCGCGCGCAAAATCGCGCATGCGCAGGTAGCACCAAAGGTGATACGCGAGCAGCAGCGCCACCAGCGCCAACTTCCACATCAGCCACCCCCCGCCGATTCCGTAGCCGAGCCACAACCAAAACCCAAACAGCGAAGTCAGCGCGGCGCTCGGCGTCATAATCGCCCAAAACAACCGCCGCTCCATGACCTTGAACCGCGCAACCCCGGTCGCGTCCTGCGCCTCGGCGTGATAGACAAACAGCCGCGGCAAATAAAACAGCGCCGCGAACCAGGTGGTGATGAAGAT
>JALCBG010000030.1 GCA_028066695.1 Gammaproteobacteria bacterium
TGGCGCGAACTGCGGCGGCATGCCCGCGCCGGCAAAGTCTCCCTGGAATACAGCACCATTCACAGCGCGAAAGGCCGCGAGGCCGACTGGGTGATCGTGCTGGAAAACAAAACCGACGCGGACGGGCGCGGCTTCCCCTCGGAGATGGAAGACGACCCGGTTCTGAACATGCTGCTGCCCGAAAACGAAAAGTTTGTCCATGCCGAAGAGCGGCGGCTTTTTTATGTCGCCGTCACCCGCGCGCGCCGCGGCGTGTTTTTGTTCGCGCCGTCGGGGGAAGCGTCCGCGTTCATTCGCGAGATAGACCCGGCTTCCGGTTTTGGCGTGCGCGAAAACGCCGCTCCATACGCGCGCTATGTCGCCTCCGAAGGCGGGCATGACGCGCGGACATTTGTCTGCCCGGCGTGCAAGGGGTGGACGATTCGCAAAATGCAACGAAAAGACGGCGGAGAATTTTACGGCTGCACGAACCATCCGCGGTGCGACGGCGCCCTGCCGGAATGCGGCGAATGCGGCGCGCCGGTTCCCGTGGCGCATCCCAGCCATGCGGACAAAAACAAACATGTCTGCGAATGTGGTGGTGAATATGAAATTTGCCCGCGCTGCAGCGAAGGCGTATTGACGCGGCGCGACGGGCCATACAGCACGTTTTGGGGGTGCTCGCGGTTTTCCAAAACCGACTGCCGGTACAGGCGCAACATCGCTGATTCCGCAAGCCGCGCGGCGCGGGAAATTTAAGTTACCTCCACCTCATCCCCCACCCGCAGCATCCCCTCGCGCTCCACCACCGCGTTCATTCCGAAGAGCACTTCGCCGCCGCGGTCGCGGTAGGTGGACAGCGTGTGAATCGGCTCAGGTCCGGCGAGAACGCCGGCCTGCGGGTCCACCGTCGGCACCGAGCATCTCGCGCATTGTTTTACCAGCCGGATCTCCGCGCCGTTTGCGCGCATTCGCGTCCACGCGTCCTCGGCGTGCGGCTCGCAGCCGTCCACCACGATGTTCGCGCGGAATCTTTCCATGCCGACCGGCTCGCTGAGTTTTTCGTTGAGATTTTCCAGCGAGGCGCGCGAAAGAATCAGCAACGGAAAACCGTCGGCGAAATGCGTGTGCTCGCCCTCGCGCGCGTATTGCCGGTCGCACTGGCGCGTTCGGTCGCCGGGGAACGCGACCAGTTTGCATTCCTCGCCGAGCGCCTGGCTCAGCCAGCCGGCGGTTGGTACGCCGAGTTCCACCGCGTCCACCGAATCCCGCCACACCCGCGATTTCAGCCGCGGCATGCCGTCGTCCGCGGCCGGCACAACATGTTCATCCATTCCAAAACCCGACAGCACCAATTGTCCGCCGCGGATTTCGGTTTGCAGCAGCGCCATCTGCGGGTGGGTGCGCTGCGTCAAAAATTCGCCGTCGGCGCGCACCACCATCCAGCGGCGGTCGTGGCGCAGGCCGGCGCGGGTCAATTCGCATTCGGCGGCGGCGTATCCGGTCAGGGATTTGACCGGGTAAATGTTGAGTTCGGCGATGGCGGGCATGGGCGAAATGTTAGCACGCGCGGGGTAGCACGCGCGGGCGGCGCGCGAAAACTGGTATGATTTTGCATTCCGCCATTCGCAACTCCGCCGATGAAAACCGACACCACGCGCATCCTCTCCGAACTCATCGCGTTCGACACCACCAGCCGCAATTCCAATTTGCGCCTGATTGAATACGCGCAGGCGATGCTCGCCGACCACGGCGTCGCCAGCGATTTGACCTATGACGCCGAGCGCAAAAAGGCGAACTTGTTCGCGACGCTCGGCCCCGACGGCGGCGATGTTCCGGGCATCGTTTTGTCCGGGCACACCGATGTGGTGCCGGTGGACGGGCAGAACTGGCGCACCGACCCGTTCAAGGCGGAAGTCATCGGCGACAAACTCTACGGGCGCGGCAGTTGCGACATGAAGGGCTTCATCGCGATTTGCCTCGCGCACACCGGCGAAATTTTAAAGGCGAAACTGAAAACGCCGGTGCATTTTGCGTTTTCCTACGACGAAGAAGTCGGCTGCATCGGCGTAAACGGCCTGCTGGAGGAACTCGCGCGGCGCGAAATTAAACCGCGCGCATGCGTGATCGGCGAGCCGACCAGCATGGGCGTGGTGCGCGCGCACAAGGGAATGCTTTCCAAACGCTGCCGCGTGCGCGGCAAGGCCGGGCATTCGTCGCTGACGCATTTGGGCGTGAATGCGGTGGCGATGGCCGCGGAAACGATCGCGCACATCAACTCCATCGCCGAGCGCATCGCGCGCGAGGGGCCGTTTGACCATGGCTTTAACCCGCCGCACACCACGCTGCATGCCGGCGTGATTCACGGCGGCACCGTCAACAACATCATTCCGGCCGAATGCGAATTCATTTTTGAAATTCGCAACCTGCCGAAGGAATCGCCGCTGGAATTGTTCCGCGAAGTGGAGCGGTTTGTGGAGGAAAAACTGCTGCCGAAAATGCACGCGGTAAGCCGCGACACCGGGTTTGACTGGGAGACGCAGTCGGACTACCCGGGCCTGGACACCGAAATCGGCGCCGCGGTCATCGGCATGGTCTCGGAATTGCTGGACAAAAAAGGCGAGCCGGGAAAAGTGTGCTACGGCACCGAAGGCGGCCTGTTCGACCGCGCCGGCATTCCGTCGGTGATTTGCGGGCCCGGCTCCATTGAGCAGGCGCACAGGCCGGATGAATATGTGGACTTGTCGCAACTCGCGCGCGGCGAAAAATTCCTGCGTGATTTGATCGGCTCGCTTCGCGCAAATTGATCCGCCCGCTTCGCTAGGGGCCGCCCGCGCGGTATGCAAAATAGTTGCGCCGCGTTGCAATGTGGTCGGCGATAAATTTCGCGTCGTGCCAGACGCCCCAGATGAAGGACGAACCGCGCCGTGACTGCCACGGCAATCCGAGAAAATACACGCCGGGTTCGGCCGAGACGCCGCGCCGGTGTTTCGGTTTTCCATCTTCGTCAAACGCGCGCACATCCAGCCAGCCGTATTCCACGCCGAAACCGGTCGCCCAGATGATCGCGCTGATTCCGGCCTGCGCCGGATTGAGCGCAAGTTCCGGCGCGGTCATGCACGGCGGGTCCGCTTCCATCACGCGCGCTTCCGGCTCTTCGGGAAAATTCAGGCCGTTGCGCGCGATGAACGCGTCGGCTTCGTCCAGCAGCGAAAGATAATTCGCGTCGCCGCGCGCGATGTTGGCGGCGAGGTCCGGCGCAAAATGCAGCGCGCCGCCGTGAAACGATTGCGCGCGCCCGAGCAGCGTCATGCGCGCGGCGAGGCGGCGAAAATCCACGGTGCGCCCGCCGTCCGCGCCGCTGACCGCGATGGTCACATGCTCGGCGCCCGGCTCCGGTTCGGCGTCGTCCCATTTGCCGAGCACGCCGAGCCACCAAACAAAATCGCGCCCGCGGTAGCGGCGAAACGGCCGGTCGTGCCGGCCGACCGAGAGATAGACGCGCCTCCCGGCGCGCGCGAGTTCGTCGGCGATTTGCACCCCCGAGGAGCCGGCGCCGACCACCAGCGCCGCGCCCTGCGGCAATTGCCCGGGGTTGCGGTATTCGCTGGAATGGATTTGCAGGATTCCGCAGTCGGCCGGAACCACGCGCGGAATGTTCGGCGTTTGAAACGCGCCGGTCGCGGCGACCACGCTGCCGGCCTCAATCACGCCTTCCGAGGTTTCCACGCGAAAACCGCGCCGGCCCGGAATTTTTTGCGCCTTCACCGCCTCCACGCCGCAGCGCACCGGCGCGTCGATTTGTTTCGCATACGCGGCGAAATAGTCGGCGACATCTTCCTTCGGCGGAAACGCGTCGGCATCGCCGGAAAATTCCCTGCCCGGAAAGCGGTCGTGCCAGGCCGGCCCGTTTGTGACCAGCGAATCCCATCTCCCGCTGCGCCAACGCTCGGCGATGCGCGCGCGCTCCAGCACCAGATGCGAAATGCCGCAGCCGCGCAAATGCTCGCTCATCGCGATTCCGGCCTGCCCGCCGCCGACAACCAGCGTTTCAACTTTTTCCGGGCGCATTTTTGGCGGCGTGATGGCGGGAAGATTTCGGCGGCTCGCGTAGTATGATAACCGCGTTTGCCCGGGATTGATTTTTCCATTTTGCATTCATGACGATTTATTTGGGGCTCGGCGCCAACGACGGCGACCGCGGCCGAAACCTGGAGCGCGCCGTTGAAAAACTGGCGGCGGCCGGTTTTCGCCTGCGGCGCGTGTCGCCGGTGGTGGAGTCGCCGGCGCTGCTGCCGCCCGAGGCGAAGCCGGAATGGCACAAGCCGTATTTGAATCTCGCGGTCGCCGGCGACGCCGACTGGAGCCCGCAGCAGGGGCTCGGCATCGCCAAAAAAATTGAAAGCGAATTGGGGCGCGCGCCATCGCGCCCCGAAATGAAGTGGTCGCCGCGCCCGGTGGACATTGACATTTTGCGCTGGCACGACCTGCGACTCGGCCCCGGCAAACTGACCGTCCCGCATGCCGACGCGGCAAAGCGCGATTTTGTGCTGACGCCGCTTTTGCATTTGCAGCCGGATTTGCCGGCGGAAATTAACGAGGGCGCGAATGGAAAAAGCGTGTTTGAATTGACGCGCGAGATTCGGCCGATTCCGCTGTGGATGGCCGCGGTCAATGTCACCCCCGATTCGTTTTCCGACGGCGGCGCGTGGAGCGACGCGCGCGCGCTGGAGGCGCACTTTGACAAACTCATCGCGCGCAATGTGCAGATCATCGACCTCGGCGCCGAATCCACGCGCCCCGGCGGCGCGGCGCTGGATGCGCATGAAGAATGGGCGCGCCTGAAGCCGGCGCTGGCGATGCTCGCCGAAAAACTTTCCGGGCGGCACATCGCGCCGTGGCTGTCGCTGGACAGCCGCAACCCGCGGACGCTGGAAAAAGCGCTGCGCTACGGTGTGAACATGATTAACGACGTGACCGGCCTGGCCGACCCAAACATGCAGGCGCTGATGCGCGACAGCGAGTGCCAGGCGGTGGCGATGCACAGTCTGGATGTGCCGGCCGATCCGGCGAACACGCTGCGGGAAACGCCGGGGCGCGGCGCGGTCGCGCAGATTCTGGAATGGGCCGAACGGCGCATGGAAACCTGGGCGAAAGCGCGCCTGGACTTAAACCGCATTCTGCTCGACCCCGGCATCGGCTTCGGCAAAACCTCGCTGCAATGTTTTGAAATTTTGTCGCACTGCGCGCAATTGCGCCGCGCCGGGCTGCGCCTCGCAGTCGGGCATTCGCGCAAATCCTTCATGCGCGCGCTGGCGCCGCCGGGCGCCGCGCCGGCCGACGGCGACGCCGAGACGCTCGGCGTGTCGCTGGCGTTGTGCGAGCAGGGCGCCGATGTGATTCGCGTGCACGACCCGTTTCTGCACATGCGCGCCTATCTCGGCTGGGCGCACATCGCCGGCCGCGGCGAGCCGCCCGCGCCAAAATAGCGCGGCGCTCCGCCGCTTGTTTTCCGCGATTTCCGCGGATTTTCGCGGTTTTCGCCATTTTCTTTTAATCCCCCGGAATTTCCGCCCCTTGCGCGCGGCGCGGGCCGGTGCTATGCTGGTCTGCCGCGCGCGAATCCGCCGGCGCGGGGGCTGTCAAAATTTAGAACCACCACCGGGAGGTCCAGAATGCAACGCTCTTTGTATATTGACGCCGACAAATGCACCGGCTGCCTGCAGTGCGAGATGGCATGCTCCTTTGAAAACGAAGGGGTGTTCAATCCGGCCAAATCGCGCATCAAGGTTTTCAACTTTCACCAGGAGGGCCGCTTCGTGCCCTACACCTGCACGCAATGCGACGAGGCGTGGTGCATGGCCGCCTGCCCGGTCGACGCCATCACCATGAACCGAGAGACCGGCGCGATGGAAGTCTCCGACGCGACCTGCGTCGGCTGCAAGGTCTGCACCATCGCCTGCCCGTTCGGCACGATCAACTACAACCAGGACAGCGGCAAGGTGATCAAGTGCGACCTGTGCGGCGGCGACCCCGAGTGCGCGAAAGCGTGCCCGACCGAAGCGATCACCTATGTGGACGCCGACGCCACCGGCCTGGACAAGATGCGCGCCTGGGCGGAAAAGACCGACAACGCGGCCAAAGCCGCGCACTGAAACCACCACCACATCAACCGAGAGTTTTCTCAGGGGGAACCACTATGGCATGGGCAAAAAAACTTCTGCGCGTCAACCTCGCCAAAGGCGAGGTTGCAAGCGAGCCGCTCAACATGGAGTGGGCCGGCGAATACATCGGCCAGCGCGGCCTGGCGACGCGCTATCTGGTCGCCGAAACCGACCCGAAATGCGACCCGCTCGGCGCCGACAACAAAATGATCTTCGCCACCGGCCCGCTGACCGGCACCGCGGTCTCCACCGGCGGGCGCTATTCGGTGATCACCAAAAGTCCGCTGACCGGCGCGGTCGCCTGCTCCAATTCCGGCGGGTTTCTCGGCGCCGAGTTGAAGTCGGCCGGCTGGGACATGATCATCTTTGAGGGCAAGTCGCCGAAGCCGGTGATGCTGCGCATCGTCAACGAGCGCGCCGAACTGGTGGACGCCGCCGACCTGTGGGGCAAAAGCGTGTGGGAGACCGACAAGCTGATCCACGACAAATACCAGGACGCGCAAATCCGCATCGCCGCGGTCGGGCGCGCGGCCGAATCCGGCTGCCTGTATTCGGCGATCATCAACGACCTGCACCGCGCCGCCGGGCGCTCCGGCGTCGGCGCGGTCATGGCTTCCAAAAACCTGAAGGCGGTCGCGGTGCGCGGCAGCCGCGGCGTCGGCGGCGTCAAAGACCCGGCGCGCTTTATGAAGAGCGTCGCCGAGCAAAAGAAGGTGCTCGCCGAAAACCCGGTCACCGGCAAGGGTTTGCCGGCGCTCGGCACGCAGGTGCTGATGAACGTGGTCAACGAAATCGGCGCGCTGCCGGCGAACAACATGCGCGATGTGCAGTTTGACGGCGCCTCCAAAATTTCCGGCGAGGCGATGCTCGAGCCGCGCCCCGGAGACGGCAAGCCCAACCTGACCACCAACGCGGCCTGCTTCGGCTGCACCATCGCCTGCGGGCGCATCTCCACCATCGACAAAAACCATTTCAGCGTCGAGAACAAGCCCGAATACTGGGGGAATTCCGGCGGACTGGAATACGAGGCGGCCTGGGCGATGGGCGCCGACACCGGCGTCAGCGACATGGACGCGATCACCTACACCAACTTCATCTGCAACGAAGACGGCATGGATCCGATTTCCTTCGGCGCCACCGTGGCCGCGGCGATGGAGTTGTTTGAACTCGGCGCGATCACCACCAAGCAAACCGGCGGGGTTGAATTGAAATTCGGCTCGGCCGAGGCGCTGACTTGGTGCGCCGACCAGGTCGCAACCGGCCAGGGTTTCGGCAAGGAACTCGGCCTCGGCTCAAAGCGCCTGTGCGAAAAATACGGGCATCCGGAACTGTCCATGACGGTCAAAGGGCAGGAGTTCCCGGCATACGACCCGCGCGGCATTCAGGGCATGGGGCTGACCTACGCCACCTCCAACCGCGGCGCCTGCCACCTGCGCAGTTACACCGTGGCCTCCGAAGTGCTCGGCATTCCGGAAAAAACCGATCCGCTGGTCACCGACGGCAAGGCCGGGCTGGTCAAGGCGTTTCAGGACGCGACCGCGGCGGTGGATTCGCTCGGCATCTGCGTGTTCACCACTTTCGCCTGGACGCTGGACAACATCGCGCCGCAGGTGGACGCGGCCTGCGACGGCGAGTGGAGCGTGGACCGGCTGCTGGAGGCCGGCGAGCGCATCTGGAACCTGGAGCGCGACTACAACATGAAGGCCGGCATCAGCGGCGCCGACGACAAACTGCCCGAACGCCTGCTGAAAGAGGCCGCGAAAACCGGCCCGGCGAAAGGCAAGGTCAACGGCCTGGAGAAGATGCTGCCGGAATACTACAAACTGCGCGGCTGGACCAAAGACGGGCAACTCACCGACAAGGTGCGCAAGCAGTTCGCGCTGCCGGCGTAGCGGCATGGCGCGGGGGGATTCCCGGTGAGGCACGTCATCCTCGGCGCCGGCCCGGCCGGCGTGGTCGCGGCCGAAACCCTGCGCGGGCTGGACGCCGACGCGTCCATCAGCATCATCGGCGACGAGCCCGAGCCGCCGTATTCGCGCATGGCGATCCCGTATCTGTTGAGCGGGCGCATTGAGGAGCGCGGCACCCACCTGCGAAAACGCGGCGATTATTTCGCCGGGCGCGGCATTGAGGTGGTCCGCGCGCGCGCCGAAAAAGTAGACGCGAAAGCAAAGCGCGTACATCTTTCCGGCGGAAAATCCAAAACCGCCGACTACGACAAACTGCTGGTGGCGACCGGCGCCCGCCCGCTCACCCCGCCGATTCCCGGCATAGACCACGCGCGCGTCAGCAGTTGCTGGACGCTGGAAGACGCGCGCAAAATCCTCGCCGGCATCAAAAACGGCGCGCCGGTGGTGCTGATCGGCGCCGGCTTCATCGGATGCATCATTCTGGAATCGCTGGTCGCGGCCGGCGCGAAACTGACCATCATTGAGATGGGCGAGCGCATGGTGCCGCGCATGCTCGACCAAACCTGCGGCGAATTGCTGCAGAAGTGGTGCGAGCAAAAGGGCGTGCGCGTGCTGACCGGCGCGCAGGTCGCGGCCATTGAAGACGCCGGCAAGAGCGGCGTCTCGGTGCAAATCAAGGACGGGCCGGCGATACCGGCCGAACTGGTCATCAGCGCGACCGGCGTGCGCGCCAACGCCGGCTTTCTGGAAGGCGCGGTCAAACTGCAGGACGGCGCGGTGCTCGCCGATGAGCGCCTCGCCTCGTCCGACCCCGACATCTTCGCGGCCGGCGATGTCGCCTGCGGCAAGGACTTTTCCAGCGGCGAATACAGCGTGCAGGCGATTCAGCCGACCGCGGTCGAGCACGCGCGCATCGCCGCGCACAACATGCGCCAAAGCGGCGCGGTGCGCCACCGCGGCGCGGTGCCGATGAATGTGCTGGACACCATCGGGCTGATTTCGTCCTCCTACGGGCTGTGGCGCGGCGTGGACGGCGGCGACAGCGGCGCGCTGCTGGACGCGCCCGGGTTTCGCTACATTTGCCTGCGCTTCGCCGAGGACCGGCTGGTCGGCGCCAACACGCTCGGGCTGACGCAGCACATCGGCGTCATCCGCGGGCTCATTCAGGGGCGCTTCGCGCTGGGAAAATGGAAACAGCGGCTGGTGGAAAATCCGCTGCAATTGATGGAAGCGTATTTGGCGGTGACGCAGGCGTAAGCGGCGGCGCCGGCATCTTTCCGCCCCTTTCCACTTCCCCGCCCCGCCCGTTCGCGCGTGCAAGTCACCTTCAAACTCTTCGCCACGCTGATGCGCCACCTGCCGCCCGGCGCCAAGCGGCACGCGGTAACGCTGGAATTCGGCGCCGGCGAGGCGGTCACGCCAAACCAACTCATCGAGCGCTTCGCGGTGCCGCGCTCGGAGGTGCATTTGGTGCTGGTCAACGGCGTCTATCTGGCCGAGGACGGGCGCGACACGCCGCTGCGCGACGGCGACCAACTCGCGATCTGGCCGCCGGTGGCCGGCGGATGAGCGCGCCGGCCGATTTTGTGCACGAGGCCGAGATGGGCTTCAGCCACGGCGAATTCCTGCGCGGACTGCCGTCCGCGGTCGCGCCCTACTGCATTGAAAAGGAATCCGACGCGGTCTACCGGCTGCGCCACGACGCGCGGCGCGTGGTGGTCACGCTGCAGCCGGAGGCGCGCCGCGCGCTCGGCGCGATTGCGCTGCCGGTGACCGCGGTCAAACTGGAGTTCTTCGGCTTCAGCCGCGAGCGCTTTGAAAGTTTTTTGCGCCGCTACCGGCGCCACATGCAAAAGGGGGGCGGCTGATGAAAGTGACGCTGAAACTGTTTTCCGGCCTGATGGAATACCTGCCGGACGGCGCCGACGGCAACGCGCTGGAAGTGCATGCGCGCGAGCCGCTGACTCCGCGCATGCTCATTGAAAAATACCGCGTGCCGCCCGGCGAGGCGCGCGTGGTCATGGTCAACGGAGAATTTCTGCCGCCCGAGCAGCACGAGGCGCCGCTGCGCGACGGCGATGTGATGTCGGTCTGGCCGTCAATTCAGGGCGGATGAGCGCCGCGACTCCGCAATCCGCCAACTCGCTCCCGCGCGACCGGCGCGGGCGGCCGTTGCGCGATTTGCGCGTGTCGGTCACCGACCGCTGCAATTTCCGCTGCAACTACTGCATGCCACGCGACGCGTTCGGGCGCGGCCACCGCTTCCTGCCGAAGCGCGAACTGCTGCGCTTTGAGGAAATAGAAACCCTGGCGCGCGCCTTCACCGGGCTCGGCGTGCACAAAATCCGGCTGACCGGCGGCGAGCCGCTGCTGCGAAACGACCTGGAAGACCTGGTCGCGCGGCTGGCGCAACTGGACGAACTGGACGACCTCGCGCTGACCACCAACGCCTCGCTTTTGACGCGCGCGCGCGCCGACTCGCTGCGCCGCGCCGGCATCCGCCGCGTCAACATCAGCCTGGACGCGCTGGACGAGCGCGTATACCGCCAAATCAACCAGATAGATTCGCCGCTCGGCGATGTGCTGAGCGGCATAGAGCACGCGCTCGGCGCCGGGTTTGACGCGGTCAAAATCAACATGGTCGTGCAAAAAGGCGTGAACGACGGCGAAATTCTGCCGATGGCGCGCCGCTTTCGCGGCAGCGGCGCGATTTTGCGCTTCATTGAATTCATGGATGTCGGCAACCACAACCGCTGGTCGCTCGGGCGCGTATGCACCGCGCGCGAAATTCTGGAAACAATCGCCGCCGCCCACCCGCTGGAGGCGCTCGAGGCGAACCACCGCGGCGAGGTGGCGAAACGCTGGCGCTACGCCGACGGCGGCGGTGAAATCGGCGTGATCGCCTCGGTCAGCGAGCCGTTCTGCGGCGGTTGCGCGCGCGCGCGCCTGTCGGCGATCGGCGAACTCTACACCTGCCTGTTCGCCGTCTCCGGTTTTGACCTGCGGAAATGGCTGCGCGCCGGGCTCGGCGCAGAGGAATTGCGCGCGCGCATCGGCGCGCTGTGGCGCGGGCGGCGCGACCAGTATTCGGTGGAAAGGCTGTCGCAGCCGCGGACCGCCCATTCCGGCGCGGACGCGGCGCAAAACTCGCAAAAAGTGGAGATGTCCTACATCGGCGGCTAGGCCGCCGGGGGTGCCGGGGCGTCCTCCCCGCCCAGACGCGACAAACCCCTGCAGAGGGGAGAGCCTCTGCAGGGGTCAGAACGCCCGCCCTTACCAGGGCAGGGAGATTTGCAAGCCCGCCTTTTTGCTCTGGCGTTTCTTGCGGCGCTTTTTCCTCGTTTTCTTTTTGCCTGCCTTTTTCTTCGCGGTTTTTTTCTTGCGCGATTTTTTCTTTCGCGACTTTTTCTTGCGCGCTTTCTTTTTGGAGGCTTTTTTCTTTTTCGAGGCCTTCTTTTTGCGGCGGGTTTTCTTTTTCTTGCCCGCCTTTTTCTTGGCTCGTTTCTTCTTCGAGGCTTTTTTCTTCGAAGTTTTCTTTTTCTTCGAAGCTTTCCTCTTGGAAGCTTTCTTGCGCCGCGTGGATTTCTTGGCGACCTTTTTCCTGGTCGCCTTCTTCCTCGTGGCTTTACGACGGACCGCCTTGCGGGCGGTCTTTTTGCGCTTGGTTGAAGTGGACTTTTTCTTTTTTGCCATGATGAATTACCTCTCGGTAGTTGGGAAGATCAGGGACGAAAGAAAATTGCGCCTGCGCACAGAGCCGACCGCCCGGGGAAAAAACGGGACGGGCCAATTTTGGCTGCAAACGCGGGTTGGAGTTTGGGGAAAATCCCGATGAATTACGGATGTCTGCCGTAACAAGCGCGGCATCGGGAGGCAAGAGTAGATAGTATTTTTTCAAATGTCAAGCGGTTTGCGAAAAAAATTGCAAAAAATTTCGCGGCGCTTTTTGCGTGTTTTTTATTTTTTCGCCGGGATTTTCGACGGGAATTTTTTATTTTTGTCCGGATCGCGCGCGCCGCCGCGCGCAAAAAAATCTGCGCGAAAAATCGCCGGGCGCGCGCGAAAAATACCGCGAAAAACGCCGTGAATACGCCGTTTTTGCCGCGAATTTTCGCGCTCCCGCGCCCGCGCAAAACGCGCGTCTGCGCTACAATTCGCCGCCAAGAACCCCGCCGGAGGCGCAGATTGTTCACCCAAAAACACGCATACGACAAAAACGAACTGCTCAATTGCGGGCACGGCCGCCTGTTCGGCCCCGGCAACGCGCAGTTGCCGCTGCCCGACATGCTGATGTTTGACCGCATCGTGCGCATTGACGACGACGGCGGCCAATACGGCAAGGGCATCGCCGTCGCCGAACTGGATCTGACGCCGGATCTGTGGTTTTTCAAATGCCACTTTGAGGACGATCCGGTGATGCCGGGCTGCCTCGGCGTGGACGCGCTGTGGCAACTGCTCGGATTTTCGCTCGGCTGGCGCGGCGGCCAGGGCTGCGGGCGCGCGCTCGGCGCCGGCGAAATCAAGTTCACCGGGCAAATTTCGCCGCAGGAGCGGCGCGTCACCTACCAGATCGATTTAAAGCGCATCATCAAGCGCGCGGTGGTCATCGGCATCGCCGACGGCACGGTGGTCGCCGACGGCCGGCTGGTGTATTCTTGCAAGGATTTGCGGGTCGGGCTGTTCCAAAACCGCGAGAGTTTCGCGGCGCGCCCGGCCGAAATATGAGGCGCATATGAAACGAATCGTCATCACCGGCTGCGGCATCGTCAGCAGCCTCGGAAACAACCGCGAGGAAGTGCGCGAGTCGTTGCGCGCCGGCCGCTCGGGCATCGTCGCCAGTCCGAAATACGCCGAACTCGGCATGCGCTGCCGCGTGCACGGCGCGATCAACATTGACACCGCGGAGCGAATAGAACGAAAACTGCTGCGCTTTATGGGCGACGCGGCCGCCTACAGTTACATCGCCATCGGCGAAGCCATTGAACAGTCCGGGCTGCCGCCGCAAACGGTCTCCAGCGAGCGCACCGGGCTGCTGCTCGGCACCGGCGGCGCCTCGCCCGGAAACATCGTGCTGGCCGCCGACACCCTGCGCGAGCGCGGCATCCGCCGCGTCGGCCCCTACATGGTCACCAAGGCCATGGCGAGCACCATCACCGCCTGCGTCGGCACCGCGCTCAAAATCAAGGGCATTTCCTATTCCATCAGCTCTGCCTGCGCGACCAGCGCGCACTGCATCGGCCACGCCGCCGAACTGATTCAACTGGGCAAGCAGGATGTGGTGTTCGCCGGCGGCGGCGAGGAACTGCACTGGACGCTGTCGCTGCTTTTTGACGGAATGGGCGCGATGTCGTCCAAATTCAACGATACCCCGCAGGCCGCGTCGCGCCCGTATGACCGCGACCGCGACGGCTTCGTCATCTCCGGCGGCGCCGGGGTGGTGGTCATGGAATCGCTGGAGCACGCGGAAAAACGCGGCGCAAACATCCTCGCCGAACTGGTCGGCTACGGCGCGACCTCGGACGGCTTTGACATGGTGCAGCCGTCCGGCGAGGGCGCGGTGCGCTGCATGCGCCAGGCGCTGCAGCAAATGCGCGACGGCGGGCACGACGCGCCGGTGCAATACATCAACGCGCACGGCACCAGCACGCCGGTCGGCGATGTGCGCGAATTGGAGGCGATCGCCGAGGTTTTCGGCGGCGGCCAGTCGCAGCCCCAACCCCAACCGTGGATCAGCGCGACCAAGTCGCTCAGCGGCCACGCGCTCGGCGCGGCCGGCGCCAACGAGGCGATTTACACGCTGCTGATGATGGAATCCGGCTTCATCGCCGGCTCGGCCAACATAGAAAACTTGGATCCGGCCGCGGCCGGCTTTTCCATCGCCACCGAGCGCCGCGACGCCGATTTGGATGTGGCGATGAGCAACAGTTTCGGCTTCGGCGGTGTCAACAGCTCGCTGATTTTTAAGCGCTGGCGCGGATGAAGTTGCCGCGCCCGGCGCGGGCGCTCGCGGAAAATCCGCTCGCGGCCTGGCTCTTGCTCTGCTGCCTGCTGGTGTTCGCGCTGGTCGCGCTCGGCGGGGCGGTGCGCCTGAGCGGCTCCGGTTTGTCCATGGTGGAATGGCGGCCGCTGGCCGGCGCGGTGCCGCCGCTCAGCGCGGAGGCGTGGCAACTCGCGTTTGAAAAATACCGGCAATACCCGGAATTCCAACTGGTCAATCCGGACATGACGCTCGCCGGGTTTCGCTTCATCTTTCTGATGGAATACGCGCACCGCATGCTCGGCCGCGCCGCCGCCCTCGTCTTTTTGCTGCCGTTTTTGTTTTTTCTGTGGCGGCGCATGCTGCCGCGCGCGCTGGCGGCGCGCCTGTGGCTGGTGTTTTTGCTCGGCGGGCTGCAGGGCCTGCTCGGCTGGCACATGGTGCAAAGCGGCCTCGCCGACAACCCGCATGTCAGCCATTACCGCCTGGCCATGCACCTCGCGCTGGCGGTCGCGCTTTACGCATACATGCTGCGCCTCGCGCTCGGCCTGCGCGCGCCGCCCGCGCGCGCCGCCGCTCCCGGTGACGACGCCGCGTTGCGCGCCAGCGGCATGGCGGCGATTGCCGTGATCTTTTTGATGATGCTCTCGGGCGCGCTGGTCGCCGGCACGCATGCCGGGCAGGCATACAACACCTGGCCGAAAATGGCCGGGCAGTGGCTGCCATCGCAACTTTTCGCGCTGCGGCCGTGGTGGCTGAATTTTTTTGAAAACCTGCAGACCATCCAGTTCGCGCACCGCTGGCTGGCGGCCGTGGCGCTGCTCGCGCTCGGCGTTTTTGCGCTGCATTTGCATCGCGCCGGCGCGCGCGCCTTCGCCGGCCTGCTGCTATTGCTCGTTGCCGCGCAAATCCTGCTCGGCATCGCCACGCTGTTGCTGCGCGTGCCGTTTGCGCTCGGGCTGGCGCATCAAAGCGGCGCGATGATTCTGCTGAGCGCGGCGCTCGCCGCGCTGGTTTCGCGGCTGCCGCCGCTTGCTTTCGCGCCCGCGCCGCCGCTTAAATCCACTGCGCGGTGGTAGTCATCACGCGCGCGGCGAGCCGCATCGCGCGCCTGACCGGCCGCGGCAATTCGGCCGCGCCGGCCTCCACCGCGGATTCGGCGTGGCGGCTTTCGTCGTCGCGCATGCGCGCGACCACTTCGCGCGAGCGCGCGTCGTTTTCCGGCAATTTGCGCAGATGGCTTTCCAGATGCGCGACCACCTGCCGCTCGGTCTCGGCGACGAAGCCGAGGTTCCACTTGTCGCCGGCGACTCCGGCGGCCGCGCCGATGGTGAACGCGCCGAGCCGCCACAGCGGGTTGAGCAGACTCGGGCGCGCGCCCAGTTCGTCCAGGCGCTGCTCGCACCACGCGAGGTGGTCGTTCTCCTCCTCGGCGGCGCCGCGCATGCGCTCGCGCACGCGCGCGTCGCGCGCGGTCAGCGCCTGCGCGCGATACAGCGCCTGCGCGCACACTTCGCCGGAGTGGTTGACGCGCATGCATTGCTCCGAGCGCCGCCGCTCGTCCGCGCTCAAATCCGGCGAATCGCTGTGCGCCGGAAACGCGCCCGCGCCGCGCCGCGCGCCCCCGGACAGCGCGGGCAGCGCGCGCGACACGCCGATTAGCAGGCGGTCCAGGCGGTCGTAGTTTCGCTGCGGCATGCCGGGCATTGTAGCCGCAGCGCGCCGCTCGCATATACTATGCGCGGCAACCATGAACCATCCGCACCACATCAGCCGCGGCGCGCTCGCGCGGCGCTTCCGCAAATTTCTGCCGCGCGAGTCGGTCATAGACCGGCCGGATTCGCTGCGCGCGTATGAATGCGACGGGCTGAGCGCCTACCGCGAGGCGCCGCTTCTGGTCGCGCTGCCGGAGACGCCCGAACAAGTGCGGCGCGCGTTGCGCCTGTGCGGTGAACTCGGCGTGCCGGTGGTCAGTCGCGGCGCCGGCACCGGCCTTTCCGGCGGCGCGCTGCCGCATCCGCGGGGCGTGGTGCTGAGCGTGGCGAAGATGAACGCGGTGCTGGAAATTGACGCCGCAAACCGCACCGCGCGCGTCCAGCCGGGCGTGCGCAACCTCGCGGTCTCGGAGGCGGCGCGCGATTTAAACCTGTTTTACGCGCCCGACCCGTCCTCGCAAATCGCCTGCACCATCGGCGGCAACATCGCCGAAAACGCCGGCGGCGTGCACTGCCTGAAATACGGGCTGACCGTGCACAACGTCGTCGCCGCAAAAGTCGCCACCATAGACGGCGGCCTGCTCGCCCTCGGCGGCGCGCCGGACGCGCCCGGGTTGGATTTGCTCGCGCTGCTGATAGGATCGGAAGGCATGCTCGGCGTGGTGGTGGAGGCCACGCTGAAACTGCTGCCGCGCCCCGAGAGCGAGCGCGTGCTGCTCGGCGCGTTTGATTCGGTCGAGCGCGCCGCCGACGCGGTCGCCGCAATCATCGCCGCCGGCATCATTCCGGCCGGCATAGAGATGATGGACAACCCGGCGATTCTCGCGGCCGAGGATTTCATTCAGGCCGGCTACCCGCGCGACGCCGCGGCGATTTTGCTGTGCGAAGTGGACGGCATTGAAGCCGATGTCGCCGCGCAGACCGCCGCCGTGGAAAAAATCTTCGCGCAGCACGGCGCCACCGAGACGCGCATCGCGCGCGACGAGCGCGAGCGCGCGCTGTTTTGGTCGGGGCGCAAGGGCGCGCTTCCGGCGGTCGGGCGCATCTCGCCCGACTACTACTGCATAGACGGCAGCATTCCGCGCCGGCAAATCGGCCGCGTGCTCGCCGGCATCAGCCGCCTCGCCGGCGAGGCCGGCCTGCGCATCGCCAATGTGTTTCACGCCGGCGACGGCAACCTGCACCCGCTGATCCTCTACGACGCCGGAACGCCCGGCGAACTGGAAAAAACCGAGGCGCTCGGCGCGAAGATTCTGGAACTTTGCATCGCGGCCGGCGGCACCATCACCGGCGAGCACGGCGTCGGCGTGGAAAAAATCGGCGGCATGTGCACGCAGTTCAGCGACGCCGAACTCGCGCAATTTCACGCGGTGCGCGAGGCCTTTGACCCGTCGCGGCTGCTGAATCCGGGCAAGGCGATTCCGACGCTGGCGCGCTGCGCCGAGCACAACGCGATGCATGTGCACCGCGGACAACTGCGTTTTCCCGAACTGGAGCGAATGTAATGACGGACGGCGCCGACATGGAGAGCGACCTGCGGCAACGGGTGCGCGAGGCGCACCGCGCGCGCGAACCGCTGCGCATCGCCGGCGGCGCCAGCAAGGATTTTTACGGGCGCGCGGTGGAGGGCGCGCCGCTGGACATTTCCGCGCACCGCGGCGTGCTGCGCTACGACCCGGCCGAACTGGTGCTCAGCGCGCGCGCCGGCACGCGCATAGACGAAATTGAAACGCTGCTCGGCGAGCACCGCCAAATGCTCGGCTTTGAGCCGCCGCGTTTTTCCGGCGGCGCGACCATCGGCGGCGCGCTGAGCGCGGGCCTCGCCGGGCCTCGCCGGCCGTATGCGGGCGCGGTGCGCGATTTCGTGCTCGGCGTAAAAATCCTGAGCGGCAAGGGCGAGGTCATGCGCTTCGGCGGCGAGGTAATTAAAAATGTCGCCGGCTTTGACCTCGCGCGCCTGATGACCGGCGCGCTCGGCACGCTCGGCGTTTTGCTGGAAGTTTCGCTGCGCGTCATTCCGCGCCCGCAGGCCGAGCGCACATTGCTGCTGGAGCAGCCGAACGCGGCCGAGGCGGTCGCCTGCTTCAACCGCCTGGCCGCGCGCCCGCTGCCGCTGTCGGCCGCGGCCTGGCACGACGGCGCGGCGCGCATTCGCCTGTCGGCGAGCGAAGCCGGGGTCGCGCATGCGGCCGCGGCCATCGGCGGCGAGACCGACAACTCCGCCGGCGAAAATTTCTGGCGGCAATTGCGCGACCACGAGTTGCCGTTTTTCACCGAGCGGCGAAAGTTGTGGCGCCTCGCATTGCCGCCCGCGGCCGAATTGCCGGCATGCGCGGCGCGCGCGCCGCAATGGATAGACTGGGGCGGCGCGCAACGCTGGCTCGCCGGCGATTTGGACCGCGACGCGCTGTGCGCGGCCGCGGCCGAGCGCGGCGGGCATGTAACCTGCTTCCGCCACTTTGACCCGCGCGGCGAAGTGTTCCAGCCGCTCGCGCCGGCCGCGCGCGCGCTGCACCTGCGCCTCAAGCGCGCCTTTGACCCGGCCGGAATTTTGAACCCGGGCCGCCTCTACGCGGGCGTCTGATGCACACCGCGCTCAGCCCCGAATTTGCAAACAGCGCGCGCGGCCGCCGCGCCGGGGAGATTTTGCGCAAGTGCGTGCACTGCGGTTTCTGCAACGCGGCCTGCCCGACCTACCAGTTGCTTGGCGATGAACTGGACGGGCCGCGCGGGCGGATTTACCAGATGAAGCAATTTTTTGAAGGCGCGGCCGCGGGCGATGCGATGCGCCTGCATCTCGACCGCTGCTTGCTGTGCCGCAGTTGCGAGACCGCCTGCCCGTCCGGCGTGCAATACGGCGAGTTGCTGGAAATCGGCCGCGCCGAATTGGAGGAAAAATTTCCGCGCCGCGCGCCGGCGCGCGCATGGCGCGTGCTGCTCGGGCGGGTGTTTTCCAGCCGAAAATTCTTCGCCGCGCTGATGCGCGTGGCGCGCGCGTGCAAATGGGCGCTGCCGAAAAAAACCGCGCGCATGATTCCGGCGGCACAGTCCCCGACCTCACCCGCGCCGGCGCGCGCGCCGCATGAACGAAAAATGCTCGCGCTCGCCGGCTGCGTGCAGCCGGCGCTTTCGGCCGGCGCCAACCCGGCGGCCGCGCGCGTGTTAGACCAACTCGGCATCACGCTCTTTGAAGAGCCCGCGGCCGGCTGCTGCGGCGCGGTGCAGTTGCACACTTCGGACCTGGCGCGCGGCAAGGCCGCGGCGCGCGCGCTGATGGACCGCTGGCTGCCGCATCTTGAACACATAGAGGCTGTCGTCATGACCGCGAGCGGCTGCGGCCTCACCATCAAGGAATACCCGCTGCTGTTCGCCGATGAACCCGAATACGCCGAAAAAGCGCGGCGCATCGCCGACAAGACGCTGGATTTGTGCGAGGTGGTCGCGCGCGAACTGCCGCGCGACTGGACGCCGCGCGCCGCGCCGAAACGCGTCGCGTTTCACGCGCCGTGCACGCTGCAGCACGGGCAGCGCATTTCCGGCGTGATAGAGGAATTGCTGCGGCGCGCCGGGCACGAAGTTTGCGAAGTGCGCGGCGCGCATCTTTGCTGCGGCTCGGCCGGCACCTATTCGCTGCTGCAGCCGGAAATCGCCGCGCGACTGCGCCGCGACAAACTCGCCGCGCTCGGCGCCGGGCGGCCGCAGGTGATCTGCACCGCCAATGTCGGCTGCCAAAACCACCTGGCTGCCGGCGCGGACATTCCGGTGGTTCACTGGATAGAATTGCTGTAGCGCGCGGTGCTACAATCTTTCGCATGGAGGATTCCTATTACCGCCGCCACGCGTTTTTTTGCGTCAACCAGCGCGAAGACGGCAAGCGCTGCTGCGCCGATGTCGGCGCCGCGGCCTGCCGCGACCACGCGAAACGGCGGATGAAGGAACTCGGCAAACACGGGCGCGGCATGGTGCGCGTCAACCAGTGCGGCTGCCTCGACCGCTGCGAGCAGGGGCCGGTTCTGGTGGTCTATCCGGAGGCGGTGTGGTACACCTATGTCGACCGCGAAGACATAGACGAAATCATTGACCGGCATTTTTTGCGCGGCGAAATCGTTGAACGCCTGCGCATTTAGCAACCCGCCATGAGCCGCGCCGGGCGCACGCAAAAAACTTCCCAAAAAACTTCCATGGAAAACATGGAAACCCGCGCGGTGCATGCCGGTGAGCCGCGCCCGCGCATCGCCGGCGCGATTACGCCGCCGGTGTTTCAAACCTCCACCTATGAAACGGCGGACGAGAGCGGCTACCACGACATCCGCTACCTGCGCTTAAGCAACTCGCCCAACCATCTCGCGCTGCACGCCAAACTCGCCGCGCTGGAAGGCAGCGAAAGCGCGCTGGTCACGGCCAGCGGAATGGCCGCGATTTCCACCGCGCTTTTGTGCGCGCTGAAACGCGGCGACCACCTGCTCGCGCAGCGCGGTTTATACGGCGGCACCCACACTTTCATGACGCACGAATTGCCGGCGCTCGGCATTGAAGTGGATTTCGTGGACGGCGCCGAGCGCGCGCAGTGGAAGCGCAAATGCAAACCGAACACGCGCGCCTTTTATATGGAGAGCATGACCAACCCGCTGCTGGAAGTCGGCGACCTGCCGGCGGCGGCCGAATTCGCGCGCGAAAACGGCCTGACCACGCTGATAGATAACACGCTGGCGACGCCGGTCAATTTTCGCCCGGTGGAAATCGGCTTTGACATCGTGCTGCACAGCGCGACCAAATACCTGAACGGCCATTCCGACATCGTCGCCGGCGTCATCGCCGGGGACGCCGCGCGCGTCGGCGCGGCGAAACTAAAACTGGACCACCTCGGCGGCTCGCTGGATCCGCATTCCTGTTTTTTGCTGAACCGCGGAATCAAAACCCTGCCGCTTCGCGTGCGCAAACAAAACCAAAACGCGCAGGCGCTCGCCGAGTTTTTGCAGGCGCATCCGGCGGTCGCGGCGGTGCATTACGCGGGCCTGCCGCGCCATCCGTCGGCGGCGCGCGCGCGGGCGCTGTTCGGCGGCTTCGGCGGGCTGCTGAGTTTTGAACACCGCGAAGGCGCGGCCGGCGCGCGGCGCATGATGAAGCGCCTGAAACTGGCGGTGAGCGCGGTCAGCCTCGGCGGAACCGAAACGCTGGTCACATTGCCCGCGGAAACCTCGCATGTCGGCTTGCGCGCCGAAGAGCGCGCGGACATCGGCATCACCGACGGACTGGTGCGCGTCTCCGCCGGCATTGAAGGCGAGGAGGATTTGCGCGCGGATTTTCAGCAGGCGCTGTCGGCGTAACCGATGGACGCGATGCGCGGCGTGCTGCGCAAGATGAAAGCGTCTTCTTCGCCCGAAGGAGTCGCATACCAACTCCCGGTCGGCAAAAAATTGCTGCCGCTCGGCCGGCGCATCGGCGCGCAACTCAGCCTGGCTTTTACCGGCGATATTTTTTGCATCGCCTGCGGCAACAAAACTAAAAAGAGTTTTTCCCGCGGCTACTGCTTTCCCTGCGCGCGCACGCTCGCCGAATGCGACCTTTGCATCATGCGCCCGCACACCTGCCACCACCACCTCGGCACCTGCCGCGACGAAACCTGGGCGGCGTCGCACTGCATGCAGCCGCACTGCGTCTATCTGGCCAATTCATCCGGGCTGAAGGTTGGCATCACCCGCGCCGCCAATGTGCCGGCGCGCTGGCTGGACCAGGGCGCGACGCAGGCGGTGGTGCTGTTCACGGTGAAAAACCGCCTGCATTCCGGCCTGCTGGGAAACGAACTTGCAAAATACCTGAGCGACCGCACCGACTGGCGCAAAATGCTGCGCGGCGCGCCCGCGCCGCTGGATTTGCGCGCCGAAGCGAAGCGCCTGCTCGCCGAAGCGGCGGACGGATTGGCCGCGCTCAAGGCGCAACATCCCGAACTGGAATGGCGGACGGAGAATTCCGCGCCGCTGGAATTTTCGTATCCGGTCGCGCGCTACCCGGAAAAAATCGCGAGTTTGGATTTCCACAAGCGCGCCGAAATCGCCGGCCGGCTGGACGGCATCAAGGGGCAGTATTTAATCCTTGACTGCGGCGTGATCAATGTGCGCAAGTTCAGCGGCTACGAAGTCATCGTGCAGTAGCCGCGAAGTCTTGACATCGCCGGCCGTAGGCGTTACAGTTGCGGACCTTGCCGAGGTGGCGGAATTGGTAGACGCGCTAGCTTCAGGTGCTAGTGGGGGCAACCCCGTGGAGGTTCAAGTCCTCTCCTCGGTACCAGCGCGGCCGAACGGGCTTTTCCCGCATTTTTCGCGCGCGCCTTCATGTTCAAGCAGCCACGATTTGCGCGCCAGGCCGCCGCCGTATCCGCCGCCATACCCGCCGACCGTGCCGTCGGCGCAAATCACGCGGTGGCACGGAATCACCACCGCTATCGGATTGCGCGCATTGGCGTTGCCGACCGCGCGCGCCGCTTTCGGCATGCCGATGGATTTGGCGAGTTGCGCGTAGGAAAGCGTCTTTCCCGCCGGAATTTTTTGCAGCGCGCGCCACACTTTGCGCTGAAAGGCGGTGCCGTCGGTGCGAAGATCCGCGCCGTCAAACGCGTTCCAGTCGCCGGCAAAATACCGCTTCACGCGCGCGCGCAAATCCCGCAATTCGGCCTTGACGAAAGAGACTCCGCCATACCGCACTGCAAGAAGTTTTTGCAGCCGCTTTTCGTTTTCGGCGAAATCCAGGTAGCAGAGCGCGCCGTCGTCGTCGGCCAGCAGCAAGATTTTGCCGAGCGGGGTGTCGCAGCGGTCGGCGCGCAACTTCTTCATGGCCCGCTCAGTTTTCACCGATGCCGGGCACCGGATATTTTTTGCAGAACGCCTTCACTTCCGCGTGCAGCGCGTCCAGCCCGGCCGGGTCGCCGCGGCGCGCGACCGCTTCCAGCATGAACGCGGCGAGTTTTTTCATCTCGGCCTCCTTCATGCCGCGCGTGGTCACCGCCGGCGTGCCGAGCCGCACGCCGGACGGGTCCATCGGTTTGCGCGGGTCGTCGGCGATCACGTTTTTGTTCAGGGTGACGCCGATGCGGTCGAACAATTCCTCGGCCTCCCGCCCGGTGATGCCCCACGATTCCACGCAGTCAATCAGCAGCAGGTGGTTGTCGGTGCCGTTGGTGATCAGCCGCGCGCCGCTTTGCATGAACGCCTCGGCCATGCATTTTGCGTTGGCGACGATTTGCTTCGCGTAGTCGGCGAACTCGGGCCGCAGCGCCTCCTTGAACGCGACCGCTTTCGCCGCGACCATCTGCATAATGGGTCCCCCCTGAAAACCGGGGAACACCGACTTGTCGATCTTCGCGCCGAGCGCGGCTTCGCGGCACAAAATCAGGCCGCCGCGCGGGCCGCGCAGCGATTTGTGGGTGGTGCTCAAAATCACATCAAAACCGTCTTCAAACGGGCTGCGCACCGCGCGCCCGGCGATCAGCCCGGCGATGTGCGCCATGTCGGCGACCGCATACGCGCCGGCTTCCTCGGCGATCTCCTTCATCCGGGCGTAATTCAATTCGCGCGGATAGGCCGAGAAGCCGGCGAGAATCATCTTCGGCTTTTCGCGGCGCGCGACCTCGCGCATCTCGTCGTAGTCAATTTCGCCGCTTTCAATGTCCTTCATTTTGTAGCGGACGAAGTTGAAAATCTTGGTCAGGTAGGTGACCGGGTGGCCGTGCGTGAGGTGGCCGCCGTGGCTCAGGTCCATGCCGAGCACCGTGTCGCCCGGCTCCAGCAGCGCGAAGTAGGTGCCGACATTCGCCGGCGCGCCGGCATGCGGCTGCACATTGGCGTGCCCGCAATTGAAAAGTTTTTTCGCGCGCGCAATGGCGAGCGACTCCACCGCGTCGGCGTAGGTCTGGCCGCCGTAATAGCGCCGCCCGGGATAGCCCTCGGAATACTTGTTGTTGAACACCGTTCCCATGGTCTCCATCACCGCCCTGGAGATGTAGTTTTCGGACGGGATCAATTCAACGCCCTCCACCTGGCGCTGCATCTCGCCGGTTACGGCGGCGTGGATTTCCGGGTCGGTTTTTTTCAGCGAGTGGTAGGCGGGGGCGGACATGTCGGCTCCGGGGTTTGCGGGCGCGCCATTATAAAAGATTTTCTCAGCCGCGAAACGATTCGGCAAATTCGGCGAAAGCGTCCTCGTCCAGCGCGCGGCGGATGCGCTTCATCAGGTCCTGGTAATACCACACATTGTGCAGCGAGCACAGGCGCGCGCCGAGGATTTCGTTGTTGTGGTGGAGGTGGCGCAGATACGCGCGCGAATAATTGCGGCAGGCCGGGCAGCCGCAGTCCGGGTCCGCCGCGCCGGTGTTCAGGCGGTGTTCGGCGTTGCGAATTTTGACCACGCCACCGCGCGTGTACAGCCAGCCGTTGCGCGCGTTGCGCGTCGGCAGCACGCAGTCAAACATGTCAATGCCGGCGGCGACGCCGTCCACCAAATCGCGCGGCGTGCCGACGCCCATCAAATACCTCGGCTTATCGGCCGGCATTTCCCCGGCGACGCCGGCCAGCACGCGCAGCATGTCGCGCTTCGGCTCGCCCACCGACAGACCGCCGATGGCGTAGCCGTCAAAGCCGATGCCGCGCAATTCGCGCAGCGACTCCAGGCGCAGGTCCTCAAACATGCCGCCCTGAATGATGCCGAACAGCGCGCCGTCTCCGCGGTAACTCTGCCGGCAGCGCGCCGCCCAGCGCCCCGACAATTGCATGGACTCGCGCGCTTCTTCGCGCGTCGCCGGGTAGGCGGTGCATTCGTCAAAAGCCATTACGATGTCGGAGCCGAGCGCGGCCTGCACGCGCATGGATTCCTCGGGCCCCAGAAAAACCTCGCCGCCGTCAAACGGCGAGCGAAAGGCGACGCCGTCTTCGCTGCGCTTGCGGATTTTCGCCAGACTCCACACTTGGAAGCCGCCGGAGTCGGTCAGGATCGGGCGCGGCCAGTTGATGAAGTCGTGCAGCGTGCCGTGCGCTTCCACCACATCCACGCCCGGGCGCAGCATCAGGTGAAAGGTGTTGCCGAGGATGATTTGCGCGCCGGTTGCGGCGACTTCCTCCGGCGCCAGCGATTTGACCGCGCCGGCGGTGCCGACCGGCATGAACGCCGGCGTTTCCACTTGTCCGCGCGCGAAGGTGATGCACCCGCGCCGCGCGGCGCCGCGGGTGTGATGGACTTTAAACTTCACCGGCCTGCGCGCGCTCAACGAACATCGCGTCCCCGTAACTGTAAAAGCGAAACCCGCGCTCCACCGCGTGGCGGTAGGCGCGCATGACCGCGTCAAATCCGGCGAAGGCGCAGACCAGCATCAGCAGCGTGGATTTCGGCAAATGGAAATTGGTGATCAGCGCGTCCACCGCGCGAAAGCGGTGCCCGGGCCGGATGAAGAGTTCGGTGTCGCCACAAAATGGCGCGCAACCGCCGCCGTCGCAGGCCGCGCTCTCCAGCGCGCGCACCACGCTGGTGCCGACCGCGACCACCCGCCCGCCGCACGACTTGGCGCGCGCGATGCACTCGCAGACACCCGCGCCGACTTCCACCCATTCGCGGTGCATGCGGTGCGCGCCGGCCGAGTCGGCGCGCACCGGCTGGAAGGTGCCGGCGCCGATGTGCAGCGTTACCGCAGCCCAGTCCACGCCGGCGCGCCGCAAGCCGGCGATTAAATCGCGGTCAAAATGCAGCCCGGCGGTCGGCGCGGCGACCGCGCCTTCGGCGCGCGCATACACGGTCTGGTAGCGCGCGCGGTCTTCCCCGGCCGCGTCGCGCGCGATGTAGGGCGGCAGCGGCACCGTGCCGTGCCGCCGAAAATTTTCGGCGGCGTCCCCGTCACATTCAATCACATAAAAATCGCCGCGCCGTTCGCCGACCACCCAGTCGACGTCGGCGGCGCGCAATTCCTGCCCGGCGCGCAGCGGCTTGGAGGCGCGCAACTGCACCAGCGCGGCGCGCGCGCTGAGAATGCGCTCCAATAAAATTTCCACCGCGCCGCCGCTCGCCTTGCGCGCAAACATCCGCGCCGGCAGCACGCGCGTGTCGTTGGCGACCAGCACATCGCCGCGCCGCAGCAGCGCGCCGATTTCGCCGAAGCGAATCTCCGCCAACGCGCCGTCGCGCCGCGCATGCAGCAGGCGGCTGCCGGTGCGCTCGGCCGCCGGCTGCTGCGCGATCAACTCCGGCGGCAGGTGGTAATCAAAACGGGCGGTGTCCATGTT
>JALCBG010000031.1:0-21350 GCA_028066695.1 Gammaproteobacteria bacterium
AAACAGGATTTGCGCCAGGATTTGGCGGTGATTCGGCGCTCTCCATGACCGCCTCATGAGCAAAGCGGACCGGCGGCAAAAAGCCAACGCGATTCGCGCGCTGAGCATGGACGCGGTGCAGCGCGCCGGCAGCGGGCATCCGGGGGCGCCGATGGGGATGGCCGACATGGCCGAGGCGCTGTGGAGCGACCACCTCAAACACAATCCGCGCAACCCGAATTGGTGCGACCGCGACCGCTTCGTGCTGTCCAACGGGCACGGCTCCATGCTGCTGTATGCGCTGCTGCATTTGTCCGGCTACGATTTGTCCATGGAAGACCTGCGGCAGTTTCGCCAACTGCATTCCAAAACGCCGGGGCATCCGGAATTCGGCGACACGCCGGGCGTGGAAACCACCACCGGGCCGCTCGGGCAGGGGCTCGCCAACGCGGTCGGCATGGCGCTCGCCGAGCGCACATTGGCCGCGCAGTTCAACCGCGGCGAACATTGCATCGTGGATCACCGCACCTATGTCTTCGCCGGGGACGGCTGCATGATGGAGGGGATTTCGCACGAGGCCTGCTCGCTCGCCGGCGTGCTGCAACTGGGGAAGTTGACCGTGTTTTACGACGACAACAACATTTCCATTGACGGCGAAGTCGGCGGCTGGTTTCGCGACGATACCGCGGCGCGTTTTGCCGCGTATGGCTGGCATGTAATCGCCGATGTTGACGGACACGACGCCGATGCGGTCGGGCGCGCGATTTGCGCGGCGCGCGAGGATGCGCGCCCGAGTTTGTTGTGCTGCCGCACGCAGATCGGTTACGGCGCGCCGAACAAAGCCGGCAGCGCGGGCAGCCACGGCGCGCCGCTCGGCGAGGAGGAGGTCGCGCTGGCGCGCAAACAACTCAACTGGCCGCATCCGCCGTTTGAAATTCCCGCCGAAATTTCCGCGGCCTGGGACGCGCGCGAGGCCGGCGCCGCGGCCGAGAACGATTGGTCGCGGCGTTTTGCCGCATACAAAAAAGCGCATCCGGAACTCGCCGCCGAATTCACGCGACGCATGGAAGGAAAGTTGCCGAAAGACTGGAAGAGCAAGGCGCGCGGCGCGGCCGCCGCGGCCGACGCCGCGGCGCAAAACATCGCCTCGCGCAAGGCCTCGCAAAACGCGCTGGAATATTTTTCGCCGCTGTTGCCGGAGTTGACCGGCGGCTCGGCCGACTTAACCGAATCCAACCTGACCACATGGTCGGGCTCACGCGACATTCGCGAAGACGCCGGCGGCAACTGCATTTATTTCGGCGTGCGCGAGTTCGCGATGGCCGCGATGGTCAACGGCATCGCGCTGCACCGCGGCCTCAAGCCGTTTTGCGCGACCTTTTTAATGTTCTCGGATTACGCGCGCAACGCGCTGCGCATGGCCGCGCTGATGAAAATTCCGGGCATTTTTGTGTTCACGCATGACTCGGTCGGGCTCGGCGAAGACGGGCCGACGCACCAGCCAATAGAGCACCTCGCGAGTTTGCGGCTGGTGCCGCGCATGTCGGTATGGCGGCCGTGCGACGCGGTGGAAACCGCGGTCGCCTGGCAACTCGCGCTGGAATCGCGTGATCGGCCGTTTGCGCTGGCATTTTCGCGCCAGACGCTGCCGCACCAGCCGCGCGACGAGTCGCAACTCGCCGCGATAGAAAAAGGCGGCTATGTGCTGCGCGACTGCGAAAGTTCATCGGAAACTCCGGAACTCATATTGATCGCCACCGGCTCGGAAGTCGCGGTCGCGGTGGAGGCCGCGGCGCAACTCAAAGAGCGGCGCGTGCGCGTGGTGTCCATGCCGTCGGTGGATCGCTTTGAAGCGCAAAGCGCCGACTACCGCGAGTCGGTGCTGCCGGCCGCCGCGCATGCGCGCGTCGTGGTGGAAGCCGGCGCGACCGCCGGCTGGGCGAAATACGCCGGCGCGCGCGGTGCGGTGGTCGGCATAGACGAGTTCGGCGCGTCGGCGCCGGGCGGCGAGGTATTTAAGCACTGCAACATCACGCTGGAGCATGTGGTGGAATGCGCGCGGCGGCTGCTGTAGCCGCGACATTTTTGCGCCGCATTTTTTCGTTCACTCATCCAACCAGTCCCACGGGAGTCCGCCATGACAGTCACGGTAGCCATCAACGGATACGGCCGCATCGGCCGCAACATCCTGCGCGCCAAATATGAATCGGCCTGCGGTGAAATTCGCATCGCCGCCATCAACGACCTCGGAGACGCGCGCACCAATGCGCACTTGACGCGCTACGACACCGCGCACGGCCGCTTTCCCGGAAGCGTGGAACACGCCGAAGACGCGATCGTCGTCAACGGCGACCGCATCCGCGTTTTCTCCGAGCGCGACCCGGCCGCATTGCCGTGGGGCGAACTCGGCGTGGATGTGGTCATTGAAAGCACCGGTTTTTTTGCAAGCCGCGAAAAAGCCGGCGCGCACATCAAAGCCGGCGCGAAAAAGGTGGTCATCTCCGCGCCCGGCGGCGCCGATGTGGACGCCACCGTGGTCTACGGCGTGAACCATGACACGCTGAAGGCGAACCACACGATCATCTCCAACGCGTCCTGCACCACCAACTGCCTAGCGCCGATGGCGAAGGCGCTGCACGATTCGCTCGGCATAAAGAGCGGCCTGATGAACACCATTCACGCCTACACCAATGACCAGGTGCTGACCGATGTCTACCACGGCGACCTGCGCCGCGCGCGCTCGGCGACTTCCTCCATGATCCCGACCAAGACCGGCGCGGCCGCCGCGGTTGGCCTGGTGCTGCCGGAACTGGACGGCAAACTGGACGGCTTTTCGGTGCGCGTGCCGACCATCAATGTCTCGCTGGTGGATTTGACTTTCACCGCCGCGCGCGCCACCAATGTGGAAGAGGTCAACGCGCTTTTGAAAGCGGCCAGCGACGGCAAGGTCATGGCATACAGCGAAGAGCCGCTGGTGTCGGTGGACTTCAACCACTCGCCGCTGTCAGCGAGCATTGATGCCGGCATGACGCGCGTCAGCGGCGGCACGCTGGTGAAAGTGTGCGCGTGGTATGACAACGAGTGGGGCTTCTCCAACCGAATGCTGGACACCACGCTGGCGTTGATGAACGCCGGCTGAGCGCGCGTCCGCTCTTTTTTATGGCGATTACCCCGATGAGCGCGCTGCGCCTGCGCGGCAAGCGCGTGCTGATTCGCCAGGATTTAAACGCGCCGACCGCGCCCGGAAAATCCGGAGAGGTCGCGATCACTTCCACGCAGCGGCTGGACTCGGCGCTGGGCGGCGCGCGTTTGGCGATGGACGCCGGCGCCAAAGTGATGCTGATGTCGCATGTCGGCCGCCCGCGCGAGGGCGGGCGCGACCCGGCGCTGTCGCTCGCGCCGATGGCGAAATATCTCGGCGACAAGTTGGGGCGCGAGGTGCGGTTGTGCGATGACTATCTGCAACATCCGCCGCAGCCGGCCGACGGCGAAGTGGTGGTGCTGGAGAATGTGCGTTTCAACCGCGGCGAACGCGCCGACGATCCGGACCTGGCGAAAAGTTACGCCGCGCTTTGCGACATCTTTGTCATGGACGCCTTCGGCGCCGCGCACCGCAAGCAGGCATCCACCCACGGAGTCGCGCTGCATGCGCGCGAAGCCTGCGCCGGCCCGTTGCTGCTCGCCGAAATTGACGCGCTGTCAAAAGTCATGGACGCGCCGCGCCGCCCGCTGGTCGCCATAGTCGGCGGCGCAAAAGTGTCGACCAAGCTGAGCGCGCTCAAGTCGCTGGCGTCGCGCGCCGATTGTTTAATTCCCGGCGGCGGGATTGCCAATACCCTGCTCAAAGCGGCCGGTCATGCCGTCGGCAACTCCCTGACCGAGCCGGCCTTGCTGGATGTCGCGCGCGAGTTATTGCATGAAAACAAAACCGGAACACGCGAATGCACGATGGCGCTGCCCGAAGATGTCGTAGTCGCGAAAAGCATTTCGCCCGAAGCCAAAGGCGAGGTTAAACCGCTCGGCGCGCTCGCCGATGACGACATCATTCTGGACATCGGCCCCGCCTCCATCGCCCGCTGTCAAAAGTTGATTGCATCGGCCGGCACGGTCGTCTGGAACGGCCCCCTCGGCATGTTTGAACTCCCGGCATTCGCGGCCGGCACCGAATCCCTCGGCCGCGCCGTCGCCGCGTCCTCCGCGTTCTCGGTGGCCGGCGGCGGCGACACCCTTGCCGCGGCCGAGCGTTTCGGCCTCGGCGCGCAACTCTCCTGCATCTCCACCGGCGGCGGCGCCTTCCTGGAGTTTTTGGAAGGCAAAACCCTGCCGGCGCTCGCCGCGCTGGAAGCGCGCGGACATTAAAAGAGCAGCGGCAACACCTCGGCTACTTCAATTGCTCCTTCAATGCTCATGCGCAGGCCGACATAGACGATGACCGCCAGCCCCGCGTAGCCGACCCAGCGGTGTTTTTGCAAAATGCCGGCGATGAGCGCGGCCGAGAAAGTCATGAACGCGACCGCGATGGCCAGGCCGAGAATCAAAAGGCCGGTGTGCCCGTCGGCGACCGCGGCGACGGCGAGCACATTGTCCAGCGACATGGACAAATCGGCGATCAGGATTTGCATGATGGACGCGAGCATCGGCGGGTTTGCGGTTGCCTTTTTATCCGCGTCCGAGTTCGCGGCGGCCGGGGTGGGAGACGGCGCCGGGTTGCGCAAATCCACCCACAACTTCCAGCAAATCCACAGCAGCAGCAAGCCGCCGACCAGAAGCAGCCCCTTGATCGCGAGCAATTGCACGGTGATCACCGCAAACAAAATGCGCAGCAACACGGCCGCGCCGACGCCATAGAGAATCACCTTGCGGCGGTGCTCCACCGAAAACCGCGCCGCCACCAGCCCGATGACGATGGCATTGTCACCGGCCAGCACCAGGTCGACCAGAATGATCTGCCCGAGTTTAAAAAGGTTCTCGAGTTGAAAAAAGTTTCCGAATATTTCCATGTGATTCTCGGGTTGTTGATTGAATGCCGGCCCCGAATTGCTGGCGCCGGCGGCTGCATGACAATTAAATCACTTCGTCGGTGCGGTCGCCGGTCTCGCCGAAACGGCCGAGTGCGGGCGATTTTAAGCCGCGGTAGAGCGACTCGATATTTGCGTTGATGCGCGCGCCTTCCCGCTCGAACAAACTGTTTCCGCTGAGGTCGCTCTCAACCAAAAAAGGCCCGAAGTTTTCCACTTCAAACACCCACATCGCCTGCGCGTTGCCGAGTTCTTCCAGCCAAAAGACATCGCGCACGCGGCGGATGCCGCGCCCGAGCAGCGCGCCGGTGCCGTAGCCCACGGTGGTGAGATAAATTGCGCCGGCCGGCACGAACAGTTCGCGGTAGTCGCGCGCGCGCATTCCGCCTTTGCCGATGATCAGGTTTGCGCCGGAAATTTCAAACCATTCCTTCATCCATTTGGCAAAGCGAAAACTGGCGGTGGCGGTTACGCCTCCAACTTTGTATGCGCCACCGTCGCCGGCTGACGCGGCCGGCGAGCAGTGAAAGTTGGCGCGACCGGTTTGTTCCGGCGGCAGCGGCAACTTCGCGCCTTCTTCGAGCACGCGGCGGTAGACGCCTTCGCGGCCGGTGTAGACGACGCCGTCGATATAGACCGCATCTCCGAGGCGCAACCGCGCCAAGTCGTCGCGCGACGCAGGCAATTTCAAGCGGGTTTGCGCGGGCGCGCTCATTCCACCGTCTCGCGCCGGCTGTAGTCGGAAAACCACTTCGGGTCGTCGCGAAAATGCCGCGCGCCGCCGGCGTCGATGCGCACGGTGGCGCGCCGTGATGACAGGCAAAAAGTGTGCACGCTGACCGGCATGCCGCCGGTGTGCGTGTGCCCGACTTCAATGTGCAAGTCGGCGACCATCGAACGCCCGGCAAACCCCATCGCGCCCATGCCGATGCGGTTGCCAAGTTCCATTAATTCGCCCTCCAATTCGGCGATCTTCGGGTCGGGGTGGCGGTCGCCAACCAGGCGCAGGCAGGCGGCCTGTTTGCCGAGCATCATGCATGCATCCTTTGAACCGCCGATGCCGACGCCGACAATGGCCGGCTGGCAGGCGAGGCCGCGCTTGCCGAAGGCGACCAGCGTGTCCAGCAGGAAGCGCTTAATGCCGTCGATGCCGTCGCCGGGAAACAGCATGCGGTAGTCGCTGCCGAACAGCCCGCCTTTGTGCACGGTGGTCAGGTCGAGCCAGTCCGCGTTCGGTTCAAAACTCCAGTCGATTTCGGGCGCGTTGATGCCGACATTGTTGTTCGGGTCGGTGCGCCACAGCGGATGCACGCGGTTCGGGCGCAATGGAATCGATTTGGTCGCGCGCGCCGTTGCCGTGCGCAGCGCTTTTTCCAGCGCGACAAAACCACCTTCTATGCGCGCATCGTTGCCGGCCTTCACATAATACCGCGGCAGTCCGGTGTCGGCGCACATCGGCCGGCGGTCGGCGCTCGCGGCCGCATAGTTGTCCAGCATGGTTTTCAGCACGAAACACGACAACCCCTGTTCGCGCTCGCTCATCGCGGCGACCGCGCGGCGGTAGTCTTCGGGGATGTCGATCGCGGCTTTTTCCATCAGTTGGAAAGCCGCTTGCTCGATTGTGCGGTAGGCGATCATGCGGGCGGTGCGGGATTATCGGGTGGCTGCAGTATTGTAAACGCCACAGGGATCTGCGTTACCTCGACGCTGTTTTCATTTTGTCCGGTTTGGCGGCAGACGGTGAAATGCGAGTTGCGCAGTCCGCCGTCGCCGGGAAAATCTTCGCGGAAATGCGCGCCGCGCGAATTTTCACGCGCGAGCGCGGCGGCCGCAATCGCCTCGGAAACATCCAGCAAACTTCGCAGGTTGAGCCAGTCGTGCCAGGCCGGATTGAAAGCGCGCCCGCCGCCGACGCCGGTGCGGCGCAATTCGTCCTTTTGCTGCGCGAGTTGCGCCATCGCGCTGCGCAAACCCGGCGCGTCGCGCAGCACGCCGGCGTCGCGCCACATGGTTTCCTGCAGTTTCTCGCGCAACGCATGCACATTGCCGCGCGGCAGGGAAAAGGGCTCGGCCGCGTGTTCCGCTTCGGCCTCGGCTAAGCCGGGTTGCGGCGCCGGCGGCGCGGCGCACCCGCCGGCGCCGAATTCGGATGCAACATATTTCGCCATGCTCTCGCCGGCAATGCCGCCGAAAACGGTCGAGTTGGCGACGCCATTTCCGCCGAGGCGGTTTGCGCCATGCACGCCGCCGGTGTCTTCGCCGGCGACGAAAAGCCCCGGCATTTCGCTTGCGCCGCCGGCATCAACTACGACTCCGCCCATGAAGTAATGCGCGGTTGGCGCGACTTCGACTTGTCCGGCGGCGAGGTCGAAGCCGCAGTCGGCGCAGCGTTTCACCATGCCTGGAAATTGGCGGCGCACCGAATCCGCGCCGAGGTGGCGCATGGTCAGCCAGACGCCGCCGTTGGGCGCGGCACGCCCGGCGCGCATTTCGGCAAACATCGCACGGCTGACGATGTCGCGCGTGGCGCGCTCGCCGGCAGCATCATGGTCGAGCAGAAAGCGGCGGCCGTCGCCATTCAGAATGTGCCCGCCGGCGCCGCGCAGGCCCTCTTCCAGCACCGTCCCGGTCATGCGCGTATCCGCGCCGGCCAGCAGCCCGGTCGGGTGAAACTGCACCATCTCCATGTCACGCAAACCCAGCCCGAGGCGCAGCGCCATTGCCAGCCCGTCCATCGATTTGTCGCCGGACGGGGTGTGGTAGCGATACATCGTCGGCCCGCCACCGGTCGCCAGCAATGTCGCGGCGGCGCGGACGCAATGCATTTCGCCGCCGCGCATGTCCACGAGCAATGCGCCGCACAACCGGCCGCCGTCGCGCGCCGGCAGCAATGCGAGTGCGCGATGCTCTTCGAAAATCTGCATCGGCAATTCGCGCGCCTGCTCCATCAGACGGTTCATGATTTCGATGCCGGTCAGATCGCCTTTGTGCACGGTGCGGTCAAAGCGCTGGCCGGCGAAAGGCTTTTGGTGCAGTGTGCCGTCGTGGTTGCGGTCGAAGAAGCAGCCGTATTCATTTTCCAGCTGGCGGACGCGCAGAGGCGCGGTTTCGCACAGCCGCCATGCGAGTTCCTGATGCGGCAGCCACTTGCCGCCTTCGATGGTGTCGCGAAAATGCAGTTCCACTGAATCGCCACCGCCGAGGGCGGCGTTGTAACCGCCCTGCACCATGCGCGTGCAGCCGCATTTTCCGAGCAGGCCTTTAACGGCAAGGGCGATGCGCAGTTTTGGGTTGGCCGCATGTGCATGCAGCGCGGCGAACAAACCGGCACCGCCGCCGCCGATGATCAGAATGTCGGTTTCACTGTGCCGCATCAAAACGCGCGCAGCAAAAATCCGCAGGCAAACGCAAAGGCGAGCGCAAGCGCGGCCGCGGCAGCCCCTTTTTGCCAGTTGCGCCATGGCAAAAACTCAAAGGCGAGGATGCGCAGGCCGCCGCACAAATGCGCGGCCAGCAAAAACACCAGCCCGAACTCGGCGATTTTCAAAAATGGGTGCGCGGCGAGCGCGAGGTAGCCGTCAAGGGCTTCGGCGTCGCGCAGCGCGAGCCCCAGCAAATAAAAGTGCAGCGGCAAAAACAGCGCCAGCAAAATTCCGGAGACGCGGTGCAGCAGGAAGGCGAGCCAAAGCGCGCGCGTGCGCGGATGTTGCGGAGGGCGCATCAGCCGGCAGTGACTGCGAACACCGCGTAACTGCCGAGCGCAAACAGCGCAAACGCGCTTAGCGCGCCGAGCCAGTCGAGCGCGCGGCCGCGCAGCCGCAGCCATTCGACGCCGACCACACGAAGGCCGATGGACGCATGCAGCGCGGTCGCAACGACGAAGCATTCATAAAATACGGCGAGAAAAAAGTTACCGCGGGTGCGCGCGAGAATTTCCGCGGCGTCGAGTCCGCCCTGCGCGGCGTAGATGATGCCGAGCAAATGTGCGATGACCATCGGCGCGAGCAACAATGCGCTCAGCCGCTGCGCGAGAAACCACTTCGGTGAGAGCATCATGCGTGCGGCGGCGAATGCGGCCGTATCCCAAGCGCGCCGCGCGCGAGCGCGCGTTTTAGGCCTGCGATGGAGCGCGCCGGACTCAGGCCGACCGGGCAAAAGCTCTCGCAGGAGTGCTGCGAATGGCAATGCTGGCAGCCGCCGCCGGCCGACACCGCGCGCAGGCGGCGCGCATGCGCGGAGTCGCGCGCGTCGTTTTGCAGCGACCATGCGCGGTTTAGCGCGGCCGGGCCCAGGTAATCGCGGTTCCATGCGACCACATCGCAAGCCGAGTAGCAGACCGCGCAGTTGATGCATTCGATCGCCGCGTCGGCTTCGCGCCGCGCCGGCGTGGACGGCAAAATTTTTACCGGCGGCTGCGCGCGGCCGGAACGCTCCGGGCTGGAATGAAAACGCCCCTCGGCGCGCCGCCACTTTGCGAAAAATTCCGACATGTCGCATGCCAAATCCTTGATAATCGGCAGCGAGCGCAACGGCGCCAATTCCAGTTGTCCGCGCCGCAGCACGGTTTTTACATGCGTGCGGCAAGTCCACCGCGGCGCGCCGCCGACCATCATCGCGCAAGTGCCGCACATGCCAACTCGGCAGGAAAAGCGGTATGCCAGATCCGGTGCGAGTTCGCGCTGGATCCAGGTGACCACATCCAGCACAGTCTGGTTTTCGCGGCGCGGCGCGCGATAGACGCAGATTCGCCCGCTGTGCGCGTCGCCGCGGCGGATGAGAACGCGAATGGTGTCGGTGGCGGGTTTCATCTTTGGGATGCGGGCGAGCCCGATGATAGCGCAGATTTCGCGGCCGGTTGCGGGAATGGGGTATCATGCGCGGCATCAAAGCGGCGCCCCCAAAGTGTTCCCCCCGGACAAAGCCCCAAGCAATGACCAAGGCGCGATGCGAAGCACCAACCACATTTCTCCGCGGATTTTTGCGCGCGCCGCAATGACGCCGCGCGGCGTTTTGCGGTTGTTGGGAAGTTTGCGAACCGGCGCATGCGCGCTGCTGCTCGCGCTGGGCATGCTGCCGGCGCCGGCGGCGCGCGCGCAGGACTGCGGCTCGGCCGACCCGATCGTCATTCCGACGCACACCTGGGCGAGCCAAGCGGTGATGTCGCATGTGGTCGGGCAGTTGTTCGAGAAAATCGGCTGCAATGTCCGCTACATTTCCGAGGACAGCCAGGCGGTCTATGAGGCGGTGCGCCTCGGCGACGCGGCGCTTCAAGTGGAAGTTTGGCAGGGGCTGTCCGGCGCGGCTTTCGCCGCGGCGCGCGCCAAAGGCGGCATCGTGGAGGCCGGCGAACACGCCGCGGTCGGGCGCGAGGAGTGGTGGTATCCGGCGCATGTCGCGCGGCTGTGCCCGGGTCTGCCGGATTGGAAGGCGCTGGAAAAGTGTTCGGAAATTTTTGCGCGCCCGGATTCGGGCGGCAAGGGCGTGTTCGTGGACGGGCCGCCCGAATGGCTGCACGATTACCGCCGCATTGAGGCGCTGGAAATGAATTTCACCACGGTCCATACCGGCGGCGCGGCCGCGCTGTGGGAGGAATTGGAAACCGCGGTGAAAAACAAAACGCCGATAGTCATGTTTAACTGGTCGCCGAACTTCACCGACGCGCTCTACCGCGGAAGGTTCGTCGAGTTTCCGGCATTCCACGCAAAATGCCGGCGCGACGCAAAGTGGGGCGTCAACCCGAAGGCCACCCACGACTGCGGCAACCCGCCCGGCGCCCGCCTGAAAAAAGCGGCCTGGGCCGGCATGCCGAAAAAATGGCCGGCCGCCCACCGAATGCTGAGGCGCGTCAGTTTCACCGCGCGCCAAATCGGCGTGATGGCCGCGCTGGTGGACGTGCATGCGATGGACCCGCCGCGCGCCGCCGCGCGGTGGCTTGCGCGCAACGAGAAAGTGTGGCGGCCGTGGATGCCCAAACCCCCGGCGCCGCCCGCTCCGCCCGCGCCCCCGGCGGAGTAATGCGCGCGCCGCTGGTATAGCAGTGGTCTTAACCGGCGCGCGCCGATTTGCTACCATATCCGCCCCGTAATCACTCCACCGGAGATTCCAAATGAAATTCATGCAATTAAACCGCCGCAACGCGGCCGCATGCGCGCTGGTGTGCGCGGCTTTCGCATTCGGCGGCGCGCCCGCGCACGCGCAAGACTGCGGCTCCAAAGATTCAATCGTCATCCCGACGCACAACTGGTCAAGCCAAATCGTGATGTCGCATGTGATCGGGCAGTTGTTCGAGAAAATCGGCTGCAATGTGGAATACACCTCAACCGACAGCCAGGCCGTCTATGAGGCGGTGCGCATCGGCGACGCCACCATTGAGGTGGAAGTGTGGGAGGGCGCGTTCGCGGCCTCTTTCAACAAGGCGCTCGACAAAGGCGGCATCATTGACGCCGGCAACCACGCCGCGGTGACGCGCGAAGAGTGGTGGTATCCGGCGTTCGTCGAGGAGCACTGCCCGGGGCTGCCGGACTGGAAGGCGCTGAAGGCCTGCGCGGCCAAGTTCTCGCGCCCGGATTCGGGCGGCAAGGGCGTGTTCGTGGACGGCCCGGTGGACTGGGCGCACGACCACTTTGTTCCGATGATCGACGCGCTGGAGTTGAACTTCGTGATGAAGAATGTCGGCGGCGCGGCCGCGTTGTGGGCCGAACTGGAAGCCGCGGCGAAAAAGAACGAGCCGATCGTGCTGTTCAACTGGACGCCGAACTTCACCGACGCGCTCTACGGCGGCAAGTTCATCGAGTTCCCGGCGCGCACCGACGCATGCATCAAGGACGCAAGCTGGGGCGTCAACCCGAAAGCCGTCCGCGACTGCGGCAATCCGGCCGACGGCTACCTGAAAAAGGCCGCGTGGCACGGCATGCCGGTGAAGTGGCCGGCCGCCTACAAGGCGCTGACGCGCGTCAGTTTCACCACCAATCAGATCGGCACGATGGCGGTGTATGTGGATGTCGACGAGATGGAGCACGACGAAGCCGCCGCGCGCTGGATTTCCGAGAACGAGGAAGTGTGGAAACCGTGGCTGTACGCGGCGCAGTAAGGCGCGGTCGCAACGCCTGACGAGATTGCCGCCACCGGGGCTCCCCGGTGGTGGCAATTTTTTTGCGCGCGCATCATAATCACGCCATGACCGCCCCCGAAACGAGCGAGCCGGTAATTCGCTGCAAGGCGCTCTACAAAGTGTTCGGCGCCGAGCCGGCCGAATTGGAGGTTGACGGCGCGGGCGCGGTCGACCCGCGCATCTTCGCGCGCGACGGCGTGGTCGCCGCAGTGAACAACGTTTCGCTGAGCGTGCGGCGCGGTGAAATTTTGGTGGTCATGGGGCTGTCCGGCTCGGGCAAATCGACGCTGGTGCGCTGTCTGTCGCGCCTGATTGAGCCGTCCTCCGGAACCGTGGAAATAGAGGGGCGGGACCTGCTGGCGATGTCGGAGCGCGAGTTGATTGAGTTGCGCCGCAGCAAGATGGGAATGGTGTTCCAGCATTTCGCGCTGCTGCCGCACCGCACGGTGCTGGAGAATGTCGCTTTCCCGCTGCAAATGCGCGGCATGAAGCGCGCCGAATACGTCGCGCGCGCGCGCAAGATGATAGAACTGGTCGGCCTGGACGGCAAGGACAACAACTTCCCGCGCGAACTTTCCGGCGGCCAGCAGCAACGCGTCGGCATCGCCCGCTCGCTCGCGATAGAGCCGGACATCTGGTTTCTGGATGAGCCGTTCTCCGCGCTGGACCCGCTGATTCGCAAGGAAATGCAGGACGAATTTTTGCGCCTGCAGTCCATGCTGGGAAAAACCATCGTGTTCATCACGCACGACTTCGACGAGGCGCTCAAACTCGCCGACCGCATCGCCGTCATGTTCAACGGCCGGGTGGAGCAAGTTGGCGCGCCCGGCGACATCGTGCTGCGCCCGGCGACCGACTATGTGCGCAAATTCACCAGCGATGTGCCGCGCGAAAAAGTGCTGAACGCGGGCGCGATCATGGACCCGCCGGACGGCGGCGAACTGGCCGAACGCAGCGTGCGCGCCGGCGAACGCATAGACGCGGTCGCCGAATACGTGCTGGGCGAGCGGCGGCCGGTCGCGGTGGTCGACGACGGCGGAAAAACCGTCGGCGTGCTGCACCGCGACCACGTCATTAAGATTTTGTTTCCGCGCGCGGAAAACTCCGGGGAAACGCCGTGATGCGCGAATGGCTGGCGCGCGGCATGCCGCCGCGGCACCGCGCGCGCGGCGTGCTGGCGTTGTGCGCGCTGGTCGCGCTGCTCGCGCTGCTGAAAGGCGCCGGATGGATGCCGCGGTTTCTGGACGAATTGCCGCAGCACTTTGAAACCGCCGATACCGGCGGGATTTCCCACAACGAATTGCTGCCGGCCGACTTGCTGCTGGACCGCGTGTTTTATTTTCTGCTGGACGATCTCGGCCTGTCGGCGGTAACGCGCTTTGTCTCGCGCAGCCTGAAGGAACTGATCAACATCTTTGACAACATGCTGCTCGGCGGCGGCAAGGGTTTCGGGTTTGACGCGCCGCCATGGAGCGCGCTGCTCGCCGTCGCGATGGTGCTCGGCTACGCGCTGCGCGGCTGGAAATTGTCGCTGCTGTGCGGCGGCACGCTGCTGTATTGCGCGCTGTCGGGGCTGTGGAAATTCACGATGCAAACCCTTGCGTTGCTCGCCGCGGCCGTGCCGATTTCCATTCTCATCGGCCTGCTGCTCGGCATCCTCGCCTACAAACGCAGGGCGGTGGAGCGCGCGCTGCTGCCGGTGATGAGCGTGGCGCAGACGCTGCCGCATTTCGCGTATCTGATTCCGGTGGTGGTGTTCTTCGGCGTCGGCCACCAGACCGGCGTCATCGCCACGATCATTTTCGCGGTGCCGCCGATGGTGCGGCTGACGCTGCTCGGCCTGCGAAAAGTTCCGCCGGAAATCACCGAGGCCGGCAAGATGGCCGGCTGCGGCAACTGGCAATTGCTGACGCGCGTGCAGTTGCCGAGCGCGCGCAATGAAATCCTGCTCGGCGTCAACCAGGTCATCATGCAGTGCCTGGCGATGGTGGTCATCGCCGCGTTCATCGGCGCGTCCGGGCTCGGCTACCGCTTGCTGCATAAATTGCAGGCGCTGAAAATCGGGCAGTCGCTGGAAATCGGCATCGCCATCGTGCTGCTCGCGGTCGCGCTCGACGGGCTGTCGCGCGCCTGGGCGGAAAAGAAGCGCGACTACACCGCCAACCTGCCGCTGCTGGCGCGTTTCAAATACCCGCTGCTGGCCGTGGGCCTGGCCGCCGGCGCGCTGCTCGCCGCGCGCTATTTTCCGGTCCTGGACAGGGTGCCGCGGGATTTGGCGGTCAGTTACGCCGCGACCTGGGACGCGCTGGTCGATTGGATCGTCATCAACTGGTCGGACGGGCTGGACGCGTTCCGGTACTTTTTAATACTGAATATCCTGGCGCCGCTGCGCGACGCGCTGCTGTTCATGCCCTACATCGCGGTGCTTGCGCTGGTCGGCGGGCTCGGGCTGATTCTCGGCGGCTGGTATTCGGCGCTTTTGACTTCCGGACTTTTCGCGTTCATCGCGCTCGCCGGCTGGTGGGACCGCGCGATGATCACCGCCTACATGGTCATCTTCGCCACTTTCATCTGCGTGCTCATCGGCGTGCCGCTGGGAATCTGGAGCGCGCTGCGCGAATCGCGCGCGTCGCGCGCGCTGTTCTGGTGCGACACCTTTCAAACCTTTCCGTCTTTCATTTACATCCTGCCGGTCATCATGCTGTTTCAGGTGAACGACCTGTCGGCGATTCTCGCGGTCATCGTCTACGCGATCATTCCGGCGGTGCGCTACACCGTGGAAGGCATGCGCAATGTGCCGCGCGAACTGCACGAGGCGGTTACCATGGCCGGGTGCGGCCGCTGGCAGCGGCTGGTGCAGTTGGAATTGCCGGTCGCGCTGCCGCACATCATGCTCGGCGTCAACCAAACCATCATGTTCGCGTTCTCCATGGTCATCATCGCGGCCTTCGTCGGCACCATTGACCTCGGCCAGCAAATTTTCAAGGCGCTGTCCGAGAGCAACATCGGCAAGGGCGTGGTGCTCGGGCTGTGCGTGTCGTTCATGGCGCTGTCGGTCGATCATCTGGTGACGCGCTGGTCGCGCGAGCGCCGCCGCCTGCTGGGGATGGACTGATGGCGTATTTGCCGGTGCTGGCGTTTGCGGCCGCGGCCGCCGCGCTGCTGTTCGCCACCGCGGCCGACCGCGCCGCGCAGTGGGGCAATTTCAAAAACGCTTTGCGCATGCTGCGCCGGCGCGCGCGCGGCATGCATATCGGCCATCTCCGCCGCATACGGCCGCGCCGCGCGGTGTTCTGGCTGCTGGTTTTGTATTTGCTGTCATACATCGCCGTCTACCAGCGCGTGCAGGACGCGCTCGCCGGCGAGTTGGCGCGCAACGGCATAGAGGAGGTCGCGGTCGGAAGCCTGATCATTCCGCATTCGGCGTTTTTCCGGCGGTCTTACACCGCAGACGCCGGATTTTCCAAATCCAAAACGCGCGCGCGCGCCGAAGTCGCGGTGCGCGGCAGCGTCTGGTCGGGGTTTGACATCGCCATAGATGAGAGCGGACTGGCGAAGATCGGCAAACTCGCCGGCAAAAAATTCGTGTTCTCGTATTTGACCGATGTGAAAATCCTGCGCCCGGCGATTCACGCGCACATGCTGCAACTGCAGAGCGCCGGGCAAATCGAAAAATACGAAATTGAAACCTTTGACAACCGCGGCCCCTACCTCATCGTCGCGCTCGCCGCGGACGGCGCGGACGCGCAAGCCGCCGCATCGCAAATCGCCAGGGGCCTGCACACCAAACTGACCAGGACCGACCAATTGAAAGTCAACCAGGTGGTGGTCAAGGTGGTCGAGCCGGCCGCCTATCTCAGCGGCGGCGGCATCAACATTCTCGCGCGCGGCACCGCCGGCAATTACTGACCGATGAAACTGATACTGCTGGGCGCGCCGGGGGCGGGCAAGGGCACCATCGCCAAACTCCTGTCCGAAGTGGACGGCTCGGTGCAGATTTCCACCGGCGACATTCTGCGCGGCGAAGTGGAGGCCGGCAGCGAACTGGGTGCGCGCGCGCGCGGCTATATGCAGCGCGGCGAATTGGTGCCGGACGAACTGATCATGGAAATGATGGAAGGGCGGCTGCGGCGCCCCGACTGCGCCGCCGGTTTTTTGCTGGACGGTTTTCCGCGGACGATTCCGCAGGCCGAGGCGCTGGCGCAACTGCTGCAAAAACTCGGCATCGCACTGGACATGGTGGTCAATCTGGAAGCGCCGCGCGAAGTCATTCTGGAGCGCCTGACCACGCGCCGCACCTGCGAAAACCCGGACTGCCAGGCGATCTACAACATCCGCAGCAAGCCGCCGCGGGTGGAAGGCGTCTGCGACCGCTGCGGCGGCGCGGTGGTGCAGCGCGCCGACGAGAGCGAAGAGGCGATCACGCAGCGCCTGGAAACCTACATGGAAAAAACCGCGCCGCTCGCGGATTACTACCTCAAACAGGGTTTGCTGCTGCGCGTGGATGCAACTTCGTCGGAGAAAGCCGTGGCCGCGGTGCGGGAGCGGTTGCGGAGTTTGCTTGAACGGAGCAAACAATGAACGGCATTTCCGCGCCCGCGCCCGTGACCGGCCTGCCGGCGCGCTATTTCACGGACATGCAAGTTTTTGCGCGCGCGCGCGAAAACATTTTCTTTCGCACCTGGCAATACGCCTGCCACGCCGGCGAGGTCGCCAATGCCGGCGACTTCGTCGCGTTCACGCTGTTTGACCAGGACTTGTTCGTGATGCGCGGCGACGACGGCGCGATCGGCGCGTTCTACAATGTCTGCCGCCACCGCGGCCACAAATTGCTGGAAGGCAGCGGCAACCGCCGCGCGATCATCTGCCCCTACCACGCGTGGCGTTACGACCGCGCCGGCAAACTTCGCGCCGCGCCGCATTCGGACGCGGTCGCCGGGTTTGCGCGGGAGAACATCGCGCTGCACCGCGTGCGCGTTGAAGAGTTTCTCGGTTTTGTGTTCGTCAATTTGGATGCCGATGCAAAACCGCTGGGCGAATGTTATCCGGGCGTGCGCGAGGCGCTGCTGGAACTCTGTCCGGGCATTGACAGCATGCTGCCGGCGCATGAGTTTTCAGCGAATGAAGAGTGCAACTGGCTGATAGCGGTGGAGAATTACAACGAGTGCTACCACTGCAAGACCGCGCACCCGGATTTTGCCGACGGCGTGATAGACGCGGCGAGTTATTCCATCGCTCCTTTCGGCGGCGGGCGCTGTTTGCGCCACCGCGCGCGCGCGAATGCCGGCGGAAACGCGTGGTATCCGATGTCCGGAAAAAAATACGGCAGTTTTTATTTGTGGCCGGCAACCGCGATTCAGGTGTACCCGGGCGGCGTGCTGAACGCGTATTGCTGGCGGCCGCTCGGCGTGGACGAAACCGAGGTGCGCCGCCTGTGGTTTTCGCCCGACGGCGCGGTGGATGCGGAACTGCAAAAGTTAATAGCGTTGGACCGCGACCGCACTTTCGCCGAGGATTTGCAACTGGTGAAAAATGTGCAGCGCGGCGTGCGCAGCCGCGGCTTCGCGCCGGGCCCGCTGATCATCAATCCGGACGGCGGCATAGACGACGAATCCCCGGTTGCCGCGCTGCACGAGTGGATGCGCGCGGCGGTGGATTGACGCCGGAGTCCAGCGCAACATTGCCGCGCGCCGATGAAAAACAAAATGCCGTTATAATTCCGCTCCGCCCGCGGCGCCCGGCCCGGCGCGGAATTTCGCCATGACCACCCAATCCGCCATTGAAGAAAAACTGCGCGCGCTGCAGCCGCAATTTTTGCGCGTGGAAAACGAGAGCCACCGCCACAATGTGCCGCCCGGTTCGGAGTCGCATTTCAAGGTGACGGTGGTGTCGCCGCGCTTTGACGGCGAGCCGCTGCTGGCGCGCCACCGCATGGTCAATGAAATTTTGCGCGAGGAATTGCGCGGCGCGGTGCACGCGCTCGCGCTGCACACGATGACGCCGCGCGAATGGGATGACGGCGCGCGCGCCGCGGATTCGCCGCCCTGTCTCGGCGGCTCGGCGGCGGACGCGAAGTAACCCCGCGCGGCCGCCGGCGCGCATGCCCGCCTTCAACTTCAACAGGAAAACCATCAATGTCCGACATAGAAATCGCCCGGCGCGCGCCGATTAAACCGGCCGCCGAAATCGCCGGGAAACTCGGCATCCCGAATGACGCGCTGATGCCGTTCGGCGCGACCAAGGCAAAAGTGAGTTTGCCGTTTATTGAATCGCTCGGCGACCGTCCCGACGGAAAACTCATTCTGGTCACCGCGATCACGCCGACTCCGGCCGGCGAGGGCAAGACCACCACCTCGGTCGGCCTCGCCGACGGCCTGGCGCGCATCGGCAAGAAGGCGATGGTGTGCCTGCGCGAGCCGTCGCTCGGCCCCTGCTTCGGCATGAAGGGCGGCGCGGCCGGCGGCGGGCATGCGCAGGTTATTCCGATGGAGGACATCAACCTGCATTTCACCGGCGATTTTCACGCGATCACCTCCGCGCACAGCCTGCTCGCCGCGCTGCTGGACAACCATATTTACTGGGGCAACGAAGCGCGCCTGGACACGCGCCGCGTCAACTGGCGGCGCGTGGTGGACATGAACGACCGCGCGCTGCGGCACATCACGGCCGCGCTCGGCGGCGCGGCGAACGGCTACCCGCGCGAGGACGGTTTTGACATCACGGTCGCGTCCGAGGTGATGGCAATCCTCTGCCTGGCGCGCGACGCGCGCGATTTGGAGGAGCGCCTCGGGCGCATCGTGGTCGGGCGAACGCGCGAGCGCGAGCCGGTGCGCGCTTCGGCGCTGCATGCGCCGGGGCCGATGGCGGTGCTGCTGAAGGACGCGCTCGCGCCGAACTTGGTGCAGACCCTGGAGCACAACCCGGCGTTCATTCACGGCGGGCCTTTCGCCAACATCGCGCACGGCTGCAACTCGGTCATCGCCACGCGCGCCGCGCTGAAACTCGCCGACTATGTGGTCACCGAGGCCGGCTTTGGCGCGGACCTCGGCGCGGAGAAATTCTTCAACATCAAATGCCGCAGCGCCGGACTGGCGCCCGACGCGGCGGTGCTGGTGGCCACGGTGCGCGCGCTGAAAATGCACGGCGGCGTCGGCCGCGACAAACTTGGCGAAGAAAACGCGGCCGCGGTCAAGGCCGGCTGCGTCAACCTGGACCGCCACATTGAAAACCTGCAGTCGTTCGGGCTGCCGGTGGTGGTTGCGGTCAACCGTTTCAGCGCGGACAGCGACGCCGAGATGGCCGCGGTGCGCGAGGCCTGCGCGGCGCGCGGCGTTACCGCGGTGGACGCCGAGCACTGGGCGCGCGGCGGCGAAGGCGCGGCCGACCTGGCGCGCGAAGCGGCCGCGCTGGCCGACACCGGCGGCAAGTTTCAGACGACTTACCCGGACGACATGCCGCTGTGGGAGAAAATTGAGGCGCTCGCGACCAAAATTTACCGCGCCGACGGCATCACCGCCGGGCAAAAAACCCGCGGGCAAATTCGCGAACTGCAGGAGGGCGGCTTCGGCAATCTGCCGGTGTGCATCGCCAAAACGCAATACAGTTTTTCCACCGACCCGGAGGCGAAAGGCGCGCCGAGCGGGCACACGCTGCCGCTGCGCGAGGTGCGGCTGTCGGCCGGCGCGGGTTTTGTCGTGGTGGTCTGCGGCGACATCATGACCATGCCGGGCCTGCCGCGCGTGCCGGCCGCGAACAGCATTCGCCTGAACGAGCGCGGCGAGGTGGAAGGGCTGTTTTGAATTTGGCGTGAAGCGGGGGCGGCTTCACGCGGAAAACAATTTGCCGAACCCGGCGCGCGGCGCCGGCGATGAGCGCAGCAATTGCAGCGCGTGCCAGACCATCGCCTGATTGCTGGTGACCACCGGTTTGCCGATGTCGGTCTCAATTTCCTCCACGGCCTGCGCGGCGCGCAGTGCGGTGCAGGAGATGAACAGCAAGTCGGCGTCTTCGCGGCAGGCCGCGCGCGCGGCGCGGACGATGGAGGCGCGGGTGACGCCGCTCATTTCGTCGTCGCCGGCGATGCCGAAGCCGTAGACATTGAGGGGCGTGACGCCGCGCGCGTGAAAGAACGCGGCGAGTTCGCGGTTGACCGGCTCGGTGTAGGGCGTCAGCAGCGAAATTCGTTTTGCGCCGAAATGCGCCAGGGCGGCGAGGGCGGCGCTGACCGGCGTGGTGCACGGCAACTCGCCCCATTCGGGGCGCGCCGCGCGCAGCAGCCGAAACACTTCCCGTTCGCCGATGACCGCGGTTCCGGAAGTGCATGCGTAGATCAGCAGATCCAGCGAATCGCCCGGCAAAATTCCGGCGGCGGCGCGCGTGATGTCGGGCGCCATCGCGCGCAGGTTTTCCGCGGTGACCGGGTTTTGGTTGGCGACGCGGTTGGTGAAAATTTCCACGCCGTCCGGAAGCATCCGCCGCAAATCGGTTTCGCTGTTGACATCGGTGCCGAGCGCGACCAGGCCGATGCGCCCGCGCGCGCCGATTTTCTCCAGCGGCTCGTGCGGCGGGCGCTGCGCAAAAACGGTTTGCATTTCGTTCATCGCTCCGCTAGTCCTCAAAAAGCCAGCGCAAAAAATCGGCGAGGCCGGCGTGGAACGCCAGCGTCAGCGTGTGCGTGGCGCCATCGGATTTTTCCAGCCGCAATTCGCGCAGGCGCAAGGTGCGAATGCCGGTTTCCTCGCGCAAATCAAATTCCATGGAAAGATCCTCCGCGTCCACTTCCTCCTGCAGCGCGCCCTCCAAAAAACGCAGCAGCGGATGGCGGACTTTGACATCCACTTTTAGCGGCAGGCCGACCGTGTATTCATTTATGCGCGACAGCCGCGCGCTGATGCGCGCCTCCACATCGGCCGACAGCGGCCACGACTGCACCGAGGCGCGGGCGCGCGCGCGCACCGTGTCGGGCGGCGCAAACGAGACCAAATCTATGCGCGGGTCCGCCACCTCCTCGGGAAAATCCATGTCGCGCAGCATGTCGTTAAGCGCCGGCTGCAGGTTGTAAATGGTCATGCGGTCGCGCACGATGATTCCCGCGCCGGGCTGCGGCGCCACGCGGATTTCGTTGCGGGAGTTTAAAAAGGAGTTTTCCACCGGAAAAACATGTGAGTAATTTCCCGCCGGAATTTCCATGGAAAGCGCCGCCAGCGCAAACCATGCGCCGACCGGCGCGATGACGGCGACGG
>JALCBG010000031.1:21450-25455 GCA_028066695.1 Gammaproteobacteria bacterium
ACTCCGGCACCCGCTCCCACTTCCCCTCCGCGGTCAAAAACTCCGCGCCGTCGTTTCGGTAGAAACTTTCCGCGCCGCAGTCCTGCAGCGCGCGCAGCATTTTCGGCGCCGGGGTTTTGGAGTCGGCGAGGTGCGCGAGCAGGGTTTGCGCGCCGAGTTGGTCGATCATTTCAAACGGGCCGAGTTTCCAGTTGAAACCCCAGCGCATCGCGCGGTCGATGTTGACGATGTCGTCGGAGATCTCCGGCACCAAATCGGCGGCGTAGCACAGCGTGGTCGCGACCAGTTCGCGCACGAAACGGGCGTTGGCGCCGCCGCCGGCGAAAAGCGCGGGCAGGGTTTGCTCGTCGGACGGCAATTCCACCGGCTGCGCCGCGCGCCAGGCGTCGGCTTCCAGGTCAAAAACTTCCATGCTCTTGCCGCCGTCTTCGTGGCGCGTCAGTTTGTAAAAACCGCCGCCGGTCTTTCGGCCGAGTTGCCCGCGGTCGTGCAACCGCTGCACATTCGCGGTGAAGGCGGTGTAGCGGCGGCCGGCGTCTTTCGGCGGCAGGTTCGCCTGCAGGTTTTTGCCGACGCCGTGCATCACATCCAGCCCGATCAAATCTATCAGGCCGTAAAGCCCGGTCGGCGGCAGGCCGAGCGGCGCGGCGGTGAGCGCGTCCACGGTTTCAATGGTCAGCCCGTCTTCGCGGATGGCGCGCTCGGCCAGATGCAGGCCGGCGAGCATCCACAGGCAGCCGATGCGGTTGCCGATGAAATTGACCGTGTCTTTGGCATGCACCACGCCCTTGCCGAGCGGCCCGCCGAGAAAGGCGGCGAGCGATTCAATCGTCTCGGGGCGGGTGTGCTCGCCGGGCACGAGTTCCACCAGTTTCATCACATGCACCGGGTTGAAGAAGTGGGTGACGGCGATGTCGTTTTGCATGCGCAGCGGCATGCCGGCGCAGATGTCGGCGAGCGGAATGCCGGAGGTGTTGGTGGAGATCAGCGAGTCTTTGGCGCGCGCGTCCTCCACTTCGCCGAACATTTCGCGCTTGGTTTCCAGGTCTTCAATGATCGCCTCGCAAACCCAGTCGCATTCGGCCAGGCCGCCGAGGTCGGCGGCGAACGAGCCTACGCTGATTTTTTCCAGGTGCTTCGGGTCGGCGAGCGCCGGCGCGCGGCCGGCGGTGAGGCGCTCTTTTGCCTTTTCGCCGGCGGCGCGGTCAATGTCCAGCAGCAAAACTTCGCGGCCGGCCGCGGCGCATGCGCCGGCGATGCCGCCGCCCATGGTGCCGGCGCCGAGCACCGCAACGCGTTTGATTTCTTTCATGTGGGAAGGAGTGGGTGGAGTGGTTGGAGGAAAGCGGCGCGCGCGCCGCCGAAATTATGACGCCGTTGCCGGCGCGTCCTTGCGCGCCAGCTCGCGCAGTTTGAACTTCTGTATTTTACCCGTGGAAGTCTTCGGGAGTTGCCCGAAGACGACATGCTTCGGCGATTTGAAGCCGCTCAAATGCTCGCGGCAGAATTGGATGATCTCGGCCGCGTCGGCGCGCTGCCCGTCCTGCAGTTCAATGAATGCGCACGGCGTCTCGCCCCATTTTTCATCGGGCTTCGCCACCACCGCGGCCGCCGCGACTTTCGGGTGCTTGTAGAGCACCGATTCCACTTCAATGGAGGAGATGTTTTCGCCGCCGGAAATAATCACGTCTTTCAGGCGGTCCTTGACTTCAATGTAGCCGTCGGCATGCACCACCGCGAGGTCGCCGCTGTGAAACCAGCCGCCGCCAAACGCCTCGGCGGTCGCGTCCGGGTTTTTATAATAGCCCTTCATGGTGGTGTTGCCGCGCAGCACGATTTCGCCGAGGGTTTCGCCGTCGGCCGGCACCGGCGCGCCGCTCTCGGGCGCGTGCACGCGCGCCGCTTCCATCATCGGTAGGCGCACGCCCTGGCGCGCCTTGTGTTCGGCGCGCTTGCCGATCTCAAACTCATCCCAGCGGCTCTGCCAGTCGCAATACATGACATGTCCGTAGGTCTCGGTCAGGCCGTACACATGCGTCACATTGAGGCCGAGTTTTTCCACTTTCTCCAGCACCTTGCTCGGCGGCGGCGCGCCGGCCGTCATGACCTGCACGGTGCGCTCCGGTTTTTTTTGCGCCTCGCGCGGCGCGTCGGCGAGCATCGCCAGAATGACCGGCGCGCCGCCGAAGTGGGTGATGCGGTCGCGTGCGAGCGCGTCAAAAATCACCTCGGCGCGCACCGCGCGGTTGCAGAACAGCGTGCCACCCATCAGCGTCATGGTCCACACATGCCCCCAGCCGTTGCAGTGGAACATCGGCACGGTGTAGAGGTAGCGCGGGTGCTTCGGGATTTGCCAGGCGGCGACCGTTCCCATGCACATCAAATACGCGCCGCGGTGGTGGTAGACCACGCCTTTCGGGCGGCCGCCGGTGCCGGAGGTGTAGTTGAGCGCGAGCGCGTCCCATTCGGATTCGGGCAGGCCGTCGTCGTCATTATCTTCATCGGCGGATTCGGGCGCGCTTGCGAGCAGTTCCTCATAGGTCATCTCGCCGAGCGGCTCGCCGCCTTCCGCGGGCGGCGCCTGCGCGTCCACGATGTCTATGATCCGCGGTTTTTTTGCGAGTTGCGACAGCGCGCGCGCCGCGACCTGCGAAAACTGCGAGTCGGTGATCAGCACGCGGCAGTCGCCGTGTTCAAGAATGTAGGCGATGGTGTCCGCGTCCAGCCGCGTGTTGATCGCGTTCAGCACGCCGCCGCTTTGCGGCACGCCGTAATGCGCCTCTATCAATTCCGGCGTGTTCGCGGCGAGCAGCGACACCGTGTCGCCCTTGGCCACGCCGAGCGCGCGCAATGAGGCGCGCAGTTTGCGGCAGCGCTCGGCGGTCTCACGCCAGGTATAGCGCCGCTCCCCGTAGACCACCGACGGATGGTCCGGATAAGTGTCGGCGGCGCGCCGCAAAAAAGACAGCGGCGACAGCGGCACGTAGTTGAGGCCGCGCTGCGGCGGCATATTGTCGTAGTGTTTTTGCATTCTCGTTGGCTTGGTTTTCGGGTCAGCCGCCGGCCGGCAGCGGCTGTTCAAACATTTTATACCGTGTTTCTTCCATGCCGAGCGACGCGTAGGTCTTTTGCGCGGCGTGGTTTTCGCGTTCCACATACAGGCGCAAACCGCAGGCGGTTTGGTCGCGCGCCGCCATTTCCTGCAGATGGCGGTGCAGCATGCGGTAGAGGCCGCGCCGCCGCCATTGCGGCGCGACATAGACGCTTTGAATCCACCAGAACGCGCCGTTGCGCCAGTCGCTCCACTCGGTGGTCACCATCAGCGCCGCGGCCAATTCGCCGCCGATTTCCGCGACCAAATAAAAGCCGCGCGACGGGTCGTCAAAAACCGCGCGCACGCCGCGCGCCACCGCCTGCGGATTTAACTCGCGCTCTTCGGTCTCGCGCGCCATGGCGCGGTTGAATTCGGCGAGCGCGGGCGCGTCCGACGCAACTGCGCTGCGGATCAGCGGCTGCGGCGCGGACATGACAACGCGCGCGGCGGGGAAGGGCGGATTAGTTCAGCACCTCCGGCCAGTTTTTGTCGCCTTTGGCAATCAGCGCGTCTCTGTCGCGCGACCAGCGGTCGTTGATTTTTTTGTTGTAGTTCAAATACAACTTGCCGCCGTGCACCGTCCACAGCAGCGGGTCGCCGCTCGCGGTTTTGCCCTGCGCGACCGCCCAGGCGCAGTAGCCGCCGTATTGCGGCGCGTATTTTTCCGGGTCGGCGAGGAACTTCTCCATGTTTTCCTTGCTGGCAAACGACCATTTCGCGCCGCGGTATTTGGCGGTGAATTTGGATTTGCCTTTGACCGGGCGCGACTCGCTGAAGTAGGCGGTCACATCGTAGCCGCCCGCGGCCGCGCTGCTGAACTTGCCGGTGTAAACCGGGTCTTTTTTCGCCAGCGCGACGCCGCCGAGGTTGGCCGAGGCGAGCGGCAGCAGCATGAAAAGCGCCGCGGCAAA
>JALCBG010000079.1 GCA_028066695.1 Gammaproteobacteria bacterium
TGCACTTTTCCAGCGTCAGCGATTTCGGGTCTTCAATGTCTTTCGGCACCTGCGCGTTTTTTTCGCCGTCGGTGACATACGGCCCGTACCGGCCGTCAATCACGCGAATTCCCTCTTCGGGAAAATTGCACAGCAAACTCTTCGCGTCTTTTTCCTTTTTCTCCGCGACCAGTTGCAGCGCGACCGGGCGTTCCACGGTGTAGGGGTCGTGCTCGCCGAGCGACACATATTTGCTGCCGTATTTGACATAGGGCCCGAAGCGGCCGATCGCCACCGTAAGTTTTTCGCCTTCCGGCGTTTCGCCCAAGTCGCGCGGCAGGCGGAAAAGTTTCAGCGCCTCGTCCAGTTCAATCTTGTCCAGTTTTTGCCCGGGCAAAAGCGCGGCGAATTTCGGCTTCTCTTCGTCTTCGCGCGTGCCGATTTGCACATAGGGCCCGTAGCGGCCGATGCGCGCCGACACCGGCTTGCCGCTTTTCGGGTCGGTGCCGAGCACGCGCTCGCGCATCGCCTCGGCGCGGTCGACGCTTTCCTTCTCTTTTACCTGGCGCGAAAACGCCTCCCAAAAATCGCGCATCAGCGGAATCCACTGTTTTTCGCCGCGCGAAATTTCGTCCAACTCGTCCTCCATGCGCGCGGTGAATTCGTAGTCAATGTAGCGCGTGAAATGCTCGGACAAAAAGCGGCTGACCACCTTGCCGATTTCGGTCGGCTCAAAGCGGCGCTTTTCCAGCGTCACATATTCGCGCTTTATCAGCGTGTTGATGATCGCCGCATAAGTGGACGGGCGGCCGATGCCGTATTCCTCCAGGGTTTTCACCAGCGTCGCCTCGTTGTAGCGCGGCGGCGGCTCGGTGAAATGCTGCTCGGTTTTAATGTCGCGCAATTCGGCATCGTCTCCCTCTTCCATCGCCGGCAAAAGCGCCTCGCGCTGCTCGTCGGTTTTTTTGCCGTCGTCGCGGCCCTCAATGTAAAGCGCCATGAAACCGGGGACGCGCACGGTGGAGCCGTTGGCGCGGAAGGTGTGATCGCCGGCCTGCAAATCCACGGCGACCGTGTCAATCGTGGCGTGAATCATCTGGCTGGCGAGGGCGCGTTTCCAGATCAGTTCATACAGCCGGAATTGCTCGGGTTTCAGGCGCTTCTTAATGTCGGCCGGGGCGCGCGCCGCCAGCGTCGGGCGCACCGCCTCGTGCGCCTCCTGCGCGTTTTTGGATTTGTTTTTAAACGTGCGCGGCTCGGGCGGCAGCGAGTCGGCGCCGTGCAGTTTGGAAATCGCCTCGCGAATTTCGGAAACCGCCTCGCCGGCGAGCGCGACCGAGTCGGTGCGCATGTAGGTGATCAGCCCGGTGCGGCCGTCTTCCAGTTCGGCGCCCTCGTATAACTGCTGCGCGATCATCATGGTGCGCTGCGCGCCGAAGCCGAGTTTGCGCGACGCTTCCTGCTGCAGGGTGGAGGTGGTGAACGGCGGCGGCGGATTGCGTTTGCGCTGCTTTTTTTCCACCGAAGCGACGCGCAATTTTCCGTTCGCGGCGCGGCGCAATTCCTTTTCCACTTCGCGCGCCTTTTTTTCGTCCTCAATGAAAAACTGCTTGGTTTTTTCGCCGTGAAAACGCGTCAGGCGCGCGTTAAATTCCTCGCCGCGCGCCGCGAGTTGCGCCTCCACGCTCCAGTATTCGCGCGCGGTGAATTTGTCAATTTCCGCCTCGCGCTCGCAAATCAGCCGCAGCGCCGGGCTTTGCACGCGCCCGGCGGAAAGTCCGTAGCGCAGTTTCTTCCACAGCAGCGGCGAGAGGTTGAAGCCGACCAAATAATCCAGCGCGCGCCGCGCCTGCTGCGCGTTGATGAGGCTCGGCGAAAGTTCGCGCGGATTTTTCACCGCGGCGCGAATCGCCGAGGCGGTGATCTCGTGAAACTCCACGCGGTAGACCGGCTTGTCGCCGACCGCGCCGCGCTCCTTCAGCAATTCGTGCAGATGCCAGGAAATCGCCTCGCCCTCGCGGTCGGGGTCGGTGGCGAGATACAGCGAATCGGCTTTTTTCATGGCGCGCGCGATCGCGTCCACATGTTTTTTGTTGCGCTCGATGATTTCGTAGCGCATTTCAAAATCGTTCTCCGGCAGCACCGCGTCCTTCTTCGGCAGCAAGTCGCGCACATGCCCGTAGGAGGCGAGCGCGACAAAATCGCCGCCGAGATATTTGGACATGGAGCGCGCCTTTGCCGGCGATTCAACGATGATCAGCGGTTTTCCCATGTCTCCGGTTGGTTTGCCCGATTGTTTTGCGTTCGGCCGCGTGTCAGTGCGCGCAGGTATGCAGGCCGTCCAGCACCAGCGATTCGGTCAGGTCGCTCATGCCCTCGCCTTCCGAATAGTTGCTGAGCACCATCAGGATGACCCACTTCAAATGCTCAATGTCGGTGCTGTCCGCGCCGAGCGCCATGAACTGGGTGATGACCATCTCGCGCGAGGCCGGATCCAGCACGCCGCACTGCTCCAGATTCAGCAGCAGCCCCTTCGCCTCGGCGCCGAGGCGCGCCGACTCTTCCGCGGTGTAGTGGCGCAGCGCGCCCTGCCGCGCGGCCGGCGCCTCCTGCTCGCACTGGCTGGCGAGATTTTCCAGCCACTCAAACGCGCGGTCAATCGTGCCGTGCTCAAAGCCGGCCTGCGACAGTTCCATGGTCAGCGTCTCCTGGTCGGGCTCATGCTCGCCGTCGTCGAACATGTAGTTCTCGAACAAATAGATCAGCACATCTAAGACGTCTTCTTTCATGGGCTCGTTCGGTTGGGGTCGTGGGTTGCGCCGCGCGCCTATTGTGGCATGCGCTGGTAGCCGCCGCCGGCCGCTGCAATCAGGCCGTGCAGTTCCAGTTGCACAAGAATGTGGGAGACTTTGTCGGCGGTCAATCCGCTTTGCGCGATGATTTGGTCGATGCTCACCGGAGTGTAATCTATTAAATCATGCACCGGCGCCCATTCCGGCGCAACCGGCGCGGCCGATTTTACAGGGGCGGCGGTTTTTTTGCGCGCGGGCGCGGCCGCGGCAATGGACGGGCGCGCGGCGAAATGCCCGAGTTCCTCCAGAATATCTTCGCTGCATTCCACCAGTTTCGCGCCCTGGCGCAGCAGGCGGTGGCAGCCGCGGCTGGTTTCCACATGAATCGGGCCCGGCACCGCGAACACCTCGCGCCCCTGTTCGCCGGCGAGGCGCGCGGTGATCAGGCTGCCGCTGCGCATTCCGGCCTCCACCACCAAAACGCCGAGCGACAACCCGCTGATGATGCGGTTGCGCCGCGGAAAATGCTCGCGCTTGGGCGGCGCGCCCGGCGGGTATTCGCTGACCAGCAATCCGCGTTCGGCGATTTCCGCGCGCAATTTTTCGTGCGCGCGCGGGTAGAGAATGTCCAGGCCGCACGCGGTCACCGCGATGGTGCGCCCGCCCGCGTCCAAACAGCCGCGGTGCGCGGCGTGATCAATGCCAACCGCCATGCCGCTGGTGATGCCCAGCCCCATCGCGCTGAGTTCCGCGGCGAATTTTTCGGTGGCGCGCCGCCCGGACGGAGTCGGTTCGCGGCTGCCGACGATGGCGAGTTGCGGCGCGGCCAGCAACTCGCGCGCGCCGAGCGTAAACAGCCCCAACGGCGCGCCCGGAATTTCATTGAGCAGCGGCGGAAATTCGGCCTCGCTGAACCCGACAAACCCGCCGCCGCATTTTTCCAGCGCGGCCAAATCCGCCTCGGCTTTTTCCGGATGCCGCGTCAGCGCGCCGCGGCGTTTGTTGCGCTTCCCCAACACCTCCTCCACCGCGGCTTCATCCGCGCGCAACACTTCCGCCGGTCCGCCAAGGGCGCGCACCAGTTCGCGTTTTTCGGGGAGGGTGGGGCCCCGCAGGTGGAGGAGTTCTAGCCAGTCCGTTTGCATGGTTTTTTCCGGGACGGGCGGATTGTAGCAGTAAAAGTCAAAACCTTTGCGGAGGATTTTTGTCGGTTTCGTCGTCGGGTTTTTTCAGAAACGGCGGA
>JALCBG010000080.1 GCA_028066695.1 Gammaproteobacteria bacterium
CGCCTGCCGTTTTGCGTCGGCAAATTCAAGGTCGCCGACCTGCGCCACGCCGGCCGGCGAAGACGCGAACAGCAGCGCGGCGAAGAGAATGCGGATCACGATTTTTCCCCGCGCAATTTTTCAATCGCCGGCAGCAATTTCCGCCGCAATGCGTCCGCCGTCAGCGGGCCGACTTGCTTGAAACGAATCACGCCGTCGCCGTCTATCAAATAAGTCTCCGGCACGCCGTAGACGCCGTATTCAATGCCGACATCGCCGCCGGCGTCGCGCGGAATGTGCGAATACGGGTTGCCGAAACGCCGCAGCCAATTGGCGGCGTCTTCCGGATCGTCCTTGTAGTTCAGTCCGACGATGCGCATGCCGCGCTGCGCGAGGCGGTTCAGCAGCGGATGCTCATCGCGGCAGGCCGCGCACCACGACGCCCAGACATTCAGCATCCATACATTTCCTTTCATTTGCGAGACGCTGAAAGTTTCCTCGGGCGCGAGCAGGCGCGGCAGCGTAAACGGCGGCGCCGGTTTGCCGATGAACGGCGACGGCAACTCGTGCGGTTTCAATGCGAGCCCGGCTGCGAGCAGCGCGATTACCGCGGCGAATGCGAGCAACGGGGCGGCGAAGCGGCTTTTCATGCGCGAACTTGCGCCGCGCCATGGGCAGTCTGAGTCATTCGCGCGGGGGCGCGCGACCGGTAGCGCGCGTCGCTCGCCGCGATCGCGCCGCCGAGCGCCATCAACAGCGCGCCGAGCCAAATCCAGCGAATGAACGGCTTGTAATAAATGCGCGCCGACCACGCGCCGTCGCCGAGCGGTTCGCCGAGCGCGACATACAAATCGCGCGTGAAGCCGGCGTCAATCGCCGCTTCGGTCATCGGGTTTTCCTGCGAAAAGTAGGCGCGCTTTTCCGGGTGCAGCGTGATGTCGCGCCCGCCGCCGCGCACGCGGAACTCGCCGCGCGTTGCCTGGTAGTTCGGCCCGCGATGCTCGGCGGTGCCGTGAAACGAAAACGCGTAGCCGCCGATTTCGCGCGTCTCGCCGCGCGCGATGCGCAGGTCGCGCTCCACGCTATATGCGTTGGTGAAAGTGACGCCGATGATGAACACGCCGACCCCAAAATGGGCAAGCGCCATGCCGGCGAGCGAGCGCGGAATGCGCGTCCACATATGCCCGGCCGGAACCGCGGCGCGCAATACCGGCACAACGCTCAGCATCACCCAGCAGCCGAGCGCGAAGGCGAGCGCGGCGCGCAGCGAATAGTGCGGCAGAAACGCCGGCAGCGCCAGCCCGGCGGCCAAACTCAGCGCGGCCGGCGCGAGCAGTTTTGGCAGCACGCGGCGCGCGCGGTCTTTCTTCCAGCGCAGCAATGCGCCGGCGCCGACCGCGAGCGCCAGCGGCGCGCCGAGCGCGGCGAACAAAAAGTTGAAGTAGGGCGGGCCCACCGAAATTTTCGCGCCGCGCAGCGCGTCCAAGAGCAGCGGATAGAGCGTGCCGAGCAGCACCGCGAAGCACAGCGCGCCGAAGAACACATTATTAATGAGCAGCGCCGATTCGCGCGACAGCAATTCAAAGCCGGCGCGGCTGGCGAGCCGCGGCGCGCGCCACGCATACAGCGCGAGCGCGCCGCCGGTGGCGAGCGCGAACAACAGCAAAATGAACAGCCCGCGCGCCGGGTCGCTGGCGAACGCATGCACCGAGGTCAGCACGCCGGAGCGCACCAAGAAGGCGCCGAGCAGCGACAGCGAAAACGCGAACACCGCCAGAAGCACGGTCCACGCCTTGAACACGCCGCGCTTTTCGGTGGCGGCGAGCGAATGAATCAGCGCGGTGCCGGCGAGCCACGGCATGAACGACGCGTTTTCCACCGGATCCCAGAACCACCAGCCGCCCCAGCCGAGTTCGTAATAGGCCCACCACGAGCCGAGCGCGATGCCGACCGTGAGGAATGCCCAGGCGATGTTGGTCCACGGCCGCGCCCAGCGCGCCCAGGCCGCGTCCACGCGCCCGCCGATCAGCGCGGCCACGGCGAATGCGAACGCGACCGAGAAGCCGACATAACCGGCGTAGAGCATCGGCGGGTGCACCGCCAGGCCGATGTCCTGCAGCAGCGGGTTTAAGTCGGCGCCGTCGGGCGGCGCGGGAAACTGGCGCGCGAACGGATTGGAAGTGAGCAGCATGAACAGCAAAAATCCGGCGCTGATCATCGCCATCACCGCCAGCACGCGCGCGCCGAACGCGTCGGGGAGTTGCCGCGCGCGCCCGGCGACGGCCGCGCCCCACGCGGCCAGCAGCAAACTCCACAGCAGCAGCGAGCCTTCGTGCCCGCCCCACACGCCGCTGACGCGGTAGATCAGCGGCAGGCTGCGATTGGAATGGTTGGCGACATAGAGGAGCGAGAAGTCGCTGTTTACGAACGCATGCGTGAGCGCGGCGAACGCGACCGCGACCAGCAAAAACTGCGCGCGCGCGGCCGGTTTCGCCAGCGCCATCCACGCGGGAATGCCGGCGAACGACGCGTAGAGCGGCAGCGCGGCCTGCGCCAGCGCGACCACCAGCGCGAGAATCAGCGCGAAGTGTCCGAGTTCGGCGATCATTTTTCGTTTATCGCGCGGAAATTATTGCGCGAAGTGGGCGCGGCCGGCGGCGCGCAAGGCCGCGTCCACTTCCGGCGGCATGTAGTTTTCGTCGTGCTTGGCGAGCACTTGGCTGGCGACGAAAACGCCGTCGCGCATCGCGCCGAGCGCGACCACGCCCTGTCCCTCGCGAAACAGGTCGGGAAGGATGCCGGTGTAGGAGACGCGCACGGTTTCGCGCGTGTCGGTCAGGTCAAACGAGACGCCGAGGCCGTCGCCGCGCGAGACGCTGCCCGCGGCCACCATGCCGCCGATGCGAAACGCCGCGCCGCCCGGCGCCTCGCCGGCCTGCACCTGCGTCGGGCTGAAAAACAAGTTAATGTTTTCGCGCAGCGCAAACAGCGTAAGCGCGGCCGCGCCGCCGGCCGCGCACAGCAGCAGCGCGGTGAGAACGAGGCGCTGCCGCCGCCGCGCCGGCATCATTTTTCCCCGGACTCCGCCGCCAGTTTTGCCAGCAGTTTTTTCCGCCGAAGCAGCGGCGCGCAAAAGCCGTGCGCGAGCAGCGCGGCGACCAGCCCGTAACTGCACCACACATAAAATGCGTATCCGCCCATGTGCGCGAACTCAGCCACCGGCGGCCTCCGCGGCCCACCGGGTGCGCCGCTCGCTTTCCAATAACTCGCAACTCGCGCGGTTCAAAAGCGCCGAGGCGAAATACATGTTGAACGCGGCGAACATGACCATCAGCGGAATCAGCATGCGCGTGTCCATGCTCGGCCGGCCGAGTTTGGTGATGCTCGCGCTTTGGTGCAGCGTGTTCCACCACTCCACCGAAAAATGAATCACCGGCAAATTGACCACGCCGATCAGCGCCAGCACCGCGGCCGCGCGCGTTCCGACGCGGCGGTCTTCAAACGCGCCGGCGAGCGCGATGTAGCCGGCGAACAAAAACAGCAGCACCAATTCGGAGGTGAGGCGCGCGTCCCAGACCCAGTACGCGCCCCAGGTCGGCTTGCCCCACAGCGCGCCGGTGAGCAGCGCGCACAGCGTAAACGCCGCGCCGAGCGGCGCGCATGCGCGCGCAACCGCGTCGCCGACTTTCATGTGCCAGACCAGCCCGCAGCCCGCGGCGATTGCCATCAGCAAATACGCGAACATGGACATCCACGCAGCCGGCGCGTGCACATAAAGGATGCGGTAACTGTCGCCCATCTGGTAATCCGGCGGCGCCCAGACCAGCCCGCCATACGCGCCGAGCGCAAACAGCGCCAGCGCGGCCCAGCCAAACCGCCCGGCCCAGCGCGCCGCAAAGCGGTAAAAATGCGCGGGCGAGCCAAACGCATGCAGTCGGCGCGCAAACGCCGCACAGGGGGAAGCGGGGGAGGGCATGCCGCTACTGCACCAGCGCTTCAATGTTGGAAATCACCGTCGCTTCCGCGGTGGCGC
>JALCBG010000002.1:0-6882 GCA_028066695.1 Gammaproteobacteria bacterium
CAGCGCTTTCCCGGCGCCGCCGCTCTTGCTTTGAAACATGTTTTGGAACATGACCACCTCCCCGAATACACCAATGGAATTACTGATTTGTTTGCATCGCGCTTTTGCACGACGCTTAACGGAGAGTATGCCACACCGCGCCCCCGCCGTGTCAAGCCTTTTTCGCGAAAAAACCCGCCGGGTTTTGTTGTTTTTGGACGGTTTGCCGCGCGGCGGCGCGGCGCGGCTCACTCCCCCTTAATCGTCCCCTTCGGCATCATCTGCGCGACCGCCATGCGCTGCACTTTTATGCGCACGCCGTCGGCGATTTCCAGCGTGATGAAGTTGTCGTCCACGCCGGTGATTTTGCCGAGCGCGCCGCCGTTGGTTACGACTTCGTCTCCTTTGGCGAGTTCGGAGATCATCTGCTTGTGCTGCTTCGCGCGTTTTTGCTGCGGGCGAATCAGCAGCAAATAAAAGATGACGATGATCAGCAGGAAAGGCAGCAGGCCGACCAGGCCGCCTCCGCCGCCGGCGCCCTGCGCCCAGGCGTCGTTGATCGGGGAAAGTTGGGAAATTAAACTCTGCGGGTTCATTGGAAACTCCAATCGGATTGGCGGGGGCGCGATTATCGCATACCGCGCGGCGCGGCTTTGCCGAGGAGAAATTCGGCGAGCGCGGAAAAATCAGCCGCTTCAAATTCGGGGGCGAATTGCGGCTCCCACGGGTCAAACGCGACGCGCGGGTTGCGGCGCAGCCACGCGGCGTGCATGCCGGCGGCGCGCGCGCCGCAAATGTCAAACGGATTTCCGGAGACCAGCCAGCAGTTTTCGGCGGGCGCGCCGGCGCACTTTAAAAAGTGTTGGTAGACGGCCGGGTCGGGCTTGAACGAGGCCGCGGCGTGCACGCTGACGATGCCGGCGAAATAATCATGGATGCCGGCGTTTTTCAGCAGCGGTTTCAGGTCTTCGGGATGCCCGTTGGAAAACGCGAACATGCGCATTTGCGCGCGCGATAATTTTTCCAAACCGGCCGCGGCGTCGGCGAACGCCGGCAGATGCAAATACTGCGCCATCAATTCCTCGCGCGCCGCCGCCGGCAAATCGGCGCGCAAAAATTCGCAGCAATAATCCAGCGCCTGGCGCGTGCAGGCGCGAAAGTCGCGGTAGTCGCGCATCGCCGCGCGGCGAAAAGTGTATTCCAATTGTTTGCGCCGCCATTCCTCGGCGAACGCGGGCGCGGCATCATTACCGAGGTGGCGCGCGAGCGCGGCGGTGGTTCCGGCGGTGTCTATCAATGTGCCGTAGACATCAAATGCGAGAACCGGCGCGTTCGTGTCCGCGGTCATGCCGGCCTCATTCGCGGCGCGCGCCGGCATACATGTTTGCAATTTGCGCGGCGAAACGCTCGCGCAAAGTCGCGCGCTTGATTTTCATGGTCGGCGTCAGCGCGCCGCCGCCCACGGTCCACGCGTCGCGCAGCGCGCAAACGCGGTGCACTTCGGCGTAGCCGGGGAAGTCGTGCAATTGTTGCGCGATGATTTCCAGCAGGTATTTTTCCACGGCCTCGCTTGCGAGCGCGGCTTCGTCTTCGGCGTCCACGCCGAGCGTTTTTGCGCGGCCGCGCCAACTCTCCTCGTTCAGCACCACCAGCGCCGACAAAAACGCGCGGCCTTCGCCGAGCACCATCGCCTGGTCAAAAAGCGCGTGGTCGCAAATCGCCGCTTCCATGTCGGCCGGCGGAACTTTTTCGCCGGTGGCGGTTACGATGATTTCCTTCAGCCGGCCGACGATGGAAATAAAACCGTCGGCGTCTATCGCCGCGATGTCGCCGCTGGAAAACCAGCCGTCTTCGTCCAGCACTTCGCGCGTCGCTTTTTCGTTGCGCCAGTAGCCGGACATCACGCTCGGGCTGCGCGCCTGCAGTTCGCCGCGATCGGAGATGCGAATTTCCGCGCCGATGAACGGCAGGCCGACGCTCGCCGGGTTGTTGCGCTTCAGGGTGTTGACGCTGAGGGTCGGGCCGGTTTCGGTCAGGCCGTAGCCCTGCACGATCTTCACGCCGAGCGCGATGAACATGCGCGAGATGCCCGGCGCGAGCGGCGCGCCGCCGCTGACCACCAGGCGCAACTTGCCGCCGAAACGCGCGCGGATTTTTTTTGCGACCAGCGCGTTCAGCAGCGGCCACAGCAATTGCGACGGGCGCCAGCGCGCGCGCCCCTGGGAAATTTCAAACCGCCGCCAGCCGACCGCGACCGCGCGCGAAAACAAAAAGCGCGCCAGCGCGGGTCCCTGTTCAAGGCGCGCGCTGATCGCCGCGTGCGCGCGCTCAAAGATGCGCGGCACCGTGATGAAAAAATTCGGGCGCAATTCGGCGAGGTCTTCCATCAAATCATCCACCGAGCGGTTGAACGCGACTTCGGCGCCGGCCATCAGCGGCATGCAGTAACCGACGGTGCGCTCAAACATGTGCGACAGCGGCAGGAACGAGAGGAAGGTGTCGCCGGGAAAAATCGCGATGCTCTTTAAGCCGGCGTGCGCGTTTTGCAGGATGTTGGCGTGGGTGAGCATCACGCCTTTCGGCCGGCCGGTGGTGCCGGAGGTGTAGACGATGGTGGCGAGGTCGTCGGCACGGGTTTTTTCGCCGTCGTCATTTTGATTTTCATCTGCATCTGCATTCCGCCGCAGCCATTCGCCGAGCGGCAGCAATTTTTCGTCGTCGCCGGATTTGGTCTCGCCGTCCGCCGCGACCACGCGTTTCAGCGACGGAAACGGTCCCTCGCCGTCCATCTCGCGCCACATGTCGGCGCGCTCCACCAGCAGCAATTTGCTTTCGGTTTGCTCCAGAATGTAGGCGATGTTGTCGGCGCGGTCGTCGGCATACAGCGGCACCAGCACCAGGCCCGCGGCCATGCATGCCTGGTCATACAAAATCCACTCCACGCAATTTCGCATGCGAATCGCCGCGCGCGCGCCGCGCGCGACGCCCTCGGCGGCAATCGCGCGGCGGCGTTTTTCCACTTCCTCGGACATCCACCGCCAACTGCGGCGCACCCATTTCCCGCCGCGGTGTTCGGTGTAGGCGGTTTTGTCCGGGGTGCGCCGCGCGCGTTCGCGAAACAAATCGTGCAGCGTGCCGTCCGGCTCAATCGCGTCCATGCGCGCGCGGTTTGCGGCGAGCGCGTCGGACGGATAGACGCGCGCCTGTTGCGGCGCGCGTCCGCGATTTTCCAATTGCTCCAATTGCCCGGTTTTTTCGGTCATGCGACGGCGGTGTCGGTAACCGCGGGAGGCGGCGGACTTTTTGTTTCCGGCGCAGGCGTGTTGCGCGCTTCGCCGCCGGGCGCGAATTCGTCCACGCGAATCGCCTCCTCGGCCGCTTCGCGCGCGCGCAACAGCAAGTTCGCTTCGGATTCATCCACCGCTTGGTCGGCGCGCAACGACGCGACCCAGTCGGCATAGGATTGCGCCGGCGCCGGCGCGCGGTTTTCTTTGCGCAGGCGGCGGCGCACGGGTTTGCTCTCGGTCATCAAATGAAACGCGCTCTCAAGTTGCGCGGCCGGCTCGGACGCGTCGGACGGAATGAACATATGCTCGCACAAACGCGCGCGCACGGGGCCGTCGGTCTGCAGCGTCTCGGCAACGCGGCGCGACAATTCATCTCCGGGCATCTGCAAATAGCGCCCGCCGCCGAACACATTGATGCGCATCAATTTGCCGAGCAGCGGGCGCGGATAGTTGCGCAAAATTCCGTCCAGCGCCTGCTGCGCGTGAAACAGCGCGTAGGCGCATGCCCAGTCGGCGAGCGGCGCTTCGTCCTCGGGCTCGCCGCGGTCGCGGAATTTTTTCAGCGCGGCGGTCGCCAGAAAGAGATTGCCGTGCGCGTCGGCAAAACGCCCGGACAGCATCTCGCGTCGCTTCAACTCGCCGCCGAGCAGCAGCAAGGTCACATCGGCGAGGAACGCGAAGGCCGCGCTTAAATGCTCCACCGAGCGGCTGTGCCGCCGCACCAGCGCATGCCCGCCGGCGCCGCGCGCCAGCCGGCCGCGGCTCAGCGAAAGCGCGGTCGCGCGAATTTTGTTGCCGATTAAATGCTCCATGTGCCGGCGCAACTCGGCGTCAAATTTTTCCAATGCGTCATCGCCGCCGTTTGTCGCCGCTTCCATTTCGGCGAGAAGATGCGGGTGGCAGCGCAGCGCGCCCTGCCCGAAGACGATCAGTGAGCGCGTCAAAATGTTCGCGCCCTCCACGGTGATGCCGATCGGAAGTTGCTGGTAGGCGGCCGCCAGATAATTGCGCGGGCCCATGCAGATTCCCTTGCCGCCGTGCAAGTCCATCGCGTCGTTGATGACCGCGCGCGACAACTCGGTGCAGTGCAGTTTCACCATCGCCGACATCACCGCCGGCTTTTCGCCGCGCCCGAGCGCGTCGGTCATTAAAGTGCGCGCCGCGTCCAGCAAATAGGTGCGCCCGGCGATGCGCGCCAGTGCCTCCTGCACGCCTTCAAACTTTCCGATTTCCACGCCGAACTGCTCGCGCACGCGCGCATACGCGCCGCTATACCGCGCCGCGGATTTCGCCGCGCCGGCGGCCATCGCCGGCAGCGAAATGCCGCGCCCGGCGGCGAGCGACTCCATCAGCATGCGCCAGCCCTGCCCGATGCGCTCGCGCCCGCCGATGACCCAGTCCAGCGGAATGAACACATCGGCGCCGCGCTGCGGGCCGTTTTGAAAGGCCGCACGCAGCGGCTGGTGGCGCGCGCCGATGGAAACGCCGGGCGTGTTCGCCGGCACCAATGCGCAGGTGATGCCGAGTTCGGTCGCGCCGCCGAGCAGGCGCTTCGGATCATGCGCCTGAAAGGCCAGGCCGACCAGCGTCGCCACCGGGCCGAGCGTGATGTAACGCTTGTCCCAGTTCAGGCGGAAACCGAGCACGCGCTCGCCTTCATGCTCGCCCTCGCAGACCACGCCGCTGTCCGGCATCGCGCCCGCGTCGGAGCCGGCCCACGGGCCGGTCAGCGCGAAACACGGCGTCTCTTCGCCGCCCGCCAGCCGGCGCAGGTGGAGTTGTTTTTGTTCTTCGCTGCCGTAATGCTGCAATAATTCGGCCGGACCGAGCGAGTTCGGCACCATCACCGTGACCGCGGCCGCGGCGCAGCGGCTCGCGAGTTTTTGCACGATGCACGACTGCGCGTATGCGGAGAAGCCGAGTCCGCCGTGTTCGGGCGAGGCGTTCATGCCGAAGAAGCCGTTGTTGCGGATGTATTCCCAGACCGGCGGCGGCAGGTCGCCGCGCTCGCCGATTTCCCAGTCGTTGCACATCGCGCACAGCGTTTCCACCGGGCCATTAATAAAAGCGAGTTCGGCCTCGCTCAGCGACGGTTTTCCGGCGGAAAAAAGCACATCCCAGTCGGGCGCGCCGGAAAACAACTGCGCCTCCCACCACACGCTGCCGGCCTCTATCGCCTCGCGCTCGGTCTGCGAAATCGGCGGCATGGTTTTTTGCGCGAATTGCAGCGCGCGCGCGCTGACAAATTTCTTCCGCCAATTCGGCGCATGCAGCAGCGCCAGCGGCGGCGCCAGCGCGAGCAAAAACAGCAGCGAAAGCGCCGCCGCAAAATCGTCGGTGAAAACAAAAACCGCCGCGAAAACCGCGGCCGCGAGCGCCAGCCAAGTCCGCGCCGGCATGCGCAGGCGCGCAAACGCGGCGAGCAGCGCCAAAATCGCCGCAATCAGCAAAAACATTGTCGCGTCCTCATCACAACAATCCGGAGTATCCCACAAGCGTCAAACCGACGCGGCGAGCCAAATCCAGCACGGCAGCGTGACAAACGACAGCAGCACCTGCAGCGAGGCCGCGCTCGCATACAGCGGCGCGTCTCCGCCCATCTCGCGCGCCAGCACATAACCGTGCATCGCGGTCGGCACCGCCGCGACTATGACCACGCTGGAAAGCAGCACGCCGCGCAGGCCGAGCGCGGCCGCGAGAAGCAGCGTGCAAAGCGGCATCAGCACCAGTTTGAGCGCGCACGAAAGCGCGATGTTGCGGCGCGCGCGCGGCGCCGACCAATTGGAAAGGCGCAGCCCGGCGCCGACTATGAGCAGGATCGCGGCGATGGACGCGTCGGCGAGCGCGTCCACCACATTCATTAAAGGCGGCCACACCGAGACGCCCGGCAGCGAGACCGCCAGGCCGAGCAGGCAGCCGACGATGATCGGGTTGCTCAGCACCTTCCACAGCGATTCGCCGAGCCGCAGGCGCCGCTCCGAATGCAGGCGCGTCAGCAGCGCGATATTGACCACATTGACCGCCGGCATCAGCACCAGCATGGAAAGCGCGATGACCGTGAGCGCGACCGCGCCATACATCTCGCCGGTGACCCCCAGCGCGACCGCGGCGTTCCAGCGCGTCGCGGTTTGAAACAGCGACGAATAACCGGCCTTCGCCTCGGCGGTTTTCGGTGTGACCGCATACACCGCGCCGAGCACGAGCGCGACCAGCGCGGCCGCGAGCACCAGCGCCTGCGCAATTTCGCGCACCGGAATCGCCGCGATGTCGGCGTTGGCAAGCGTGGAAATGACCAGCCCCGGCACCAGCAAGTAAAAGGTGATTTTGTTGAGGCCGGCCCAGTCGGCCTCGTCCGGAATCAAAAACCGCCGGGCGAGCGCGCCGAGCGCGATCGCCAGGCCCACCGGAAGCAGCCCGGCGGCGATGGCGTTCATTTCCATGCGGTTTCCATTCGCCGCAGTATAACGCCGCGCGCGGGGAAACTGCTATGCTCTTCGCCAACCCCCGCCCCCTCCCCCGATGCCGCGCCACATTCTTCTCGCCGACGACGACCGCGTCCTCTCCGATTTATTGCGGAAGTATTTTGAGGGCGAGGGCTTCGCGGTGTCGCAGGCGT
>JALCBG010000002.1:6982-75512 GCA_028066695.1 Gammaproteobacteria bacterium
TCCGATTTATTGCGGAAGTATTTTGAGGGCGAGGGCTTCGCGGTGTCGCAGGCGTTTGACGGCGCGCAGGCGGTGGCGCGCGCCGCCGAAACGAGGTTTGATGTCATCGTCGCCGATGTGATGATGCCGGTGATGGACGGCTTTGAAGCATTGCGCGCGCTGCGCAAGGCCGGCGACACCCCGGTCATCATGCTGACCGCGCGCGGCGGCGATGTGGACCGCATCGTCGGCCTGGAAATGGGCGCCGACGATTACCTGCCGAAACCGTTTAACCCGCGCGAATTGCTGGCGCGGGTCAAGGCGGTGCTGCGCCGCGCCGAGCCGCGCGCCGGCATGCGCGACAGCATGCGCGGCGACGAGGCGCAACTGGCCGGCGGCGGTTTGGAATTGGATGTGAAAAAACGCAGCGCGCATGCGCGCGGCGCGCCGCTTGCGCTGACCGACGCCGAGTTCGGCGTGCTGGAAATGCTGCTGCGCGCGCGCGGCGAATTGGTCGGCCGCGACGAACTCTCGCTGGGCGCGCTCGGCAAAAAACTGGGGCCGCACGACCGCGGCCTGGACATGCACATCAGCCACCTGCGCAAAAAATTGGACGGCGCAAAAAGCGCCGTGAAAATCGTCACGGTGCGCGGGCGCGGATTTTTTCTGGACGCGCCCGCCGGTGAAAAAGACGGCGGCGGCAAAACCGGCAACGGCAAGAGCGCGAAATAAATGCGCAGCCTGTTCTTCAAAGTCTTCGCGCTGATTTTGTTTTCCGCGGTCGCGCTGTTCACCGCGGCCGCCGCGTTTTTTTATTTTGACCACGACCACCACGACTTCTTTGAACACGACTACGAAGACGCCTACGAACTCGCCGAAGAGGCGGTGGAAGCCTGGCGCGAGGACGGCTTGGAGGGGCTGGAGAGCGAAATCCGCGGGCTGCGGCGGCACGGCGTGCGCGCGTTTTTGATGGACGCCGACGGGCGCGCCATCGGCCGCCGCCTGCCGCGCGCGCTGCGCGCGCGCATCACGCGGTACCCGCAGACCATTGAGGATGTGGAAACATCGCGCGGCATCGTCGCGCTGCGCGCGCTGCGCCTTGATGTGGACGGGCGGCTGTATCACTTTGTGCTGGCGGCACGCCCCGAAGCGCGCGCGCCGTTTTTCAGCGGCGGCCGCCTGCTGCTGCCGCTGACGGTGATCGCGCTCGCCAGTTTGCTGATCAGTTTATTGATCACGCGCCCGCTCGGCGGGCTGAAGGCCGCGACCGCGCGTTTTTCCGGCGGAAATTTGTCGGCGCGCGCGCCGGCCGCGCTCACCGGGCGCAACGACGCGTTCGGCGAACTCGCGCGCGAGTTTGACCGCATGAGCGAGCGCATTGAAAAACTGGTCGGCGGCCACCGCCGCCTGCTGCGCGATGTCTCGCATGAACTGCGCTCGCCGCTGTCGCGCATGCAGGTCGCGGCGACGCTGCTGGAGGACAAATCCGGCGCGGCCGGCGAAGTGGAGCGCATTCAAACCGAAATTCGCCGCCTTGACGAAATGATCGCGCAGTTGCTGTCGCTGACGCGGCTGCAGGCCGGCGCGCAGGTTTTGGAGCGCGCCGAATTGGATCTGGCCGAATTGCTGCGGCGCGTGGCGCGCGACGCGGCCTACGAATTCGCCGCGCAGAACAAGCGCGTTGAGGTGCGCGGCGGCGCGCTGCGCATTCGCGCCGACGCCGCGAGTTTGCGCAGCGCGTTTGAAAATGTGATTCGCAACGCGCTGCGCTACGCGAAATCGTCGGTGGAAGTGGAGGCGCGCGCCGGCGTACGCGGCGAAGCGGAGGTGCAAATTCGCGACGACGGGCCCGGCGTGCCGCGCGCCGAATTGCGCCGCATTTTTGACGCGTTCCACCGCCCCGACCCGTCGCGCAGCGCGGCCAGCGGCGGCGCCGGCATCGGCCTGGCCATCGCCAAAGGCGCGGTGGAGGCGCACCGCGGAAGCATCTTTGCGGACAATTTGGACGGCGACGGCGGCGGCGGCGGACTGGTGGTGACCGTCCGCCTGCCGCGCGGATAAATTACATGATCTTTACAAAATGTTTCCCCAGATTTACCGGCGCGGTCCGCATGATTCGCTCCGGCGCCGCGGGAAGGCCGCGGCGCATGCACTTTTCCATTCACAATTCTTTCCACCACAACCCATCCATTACCGAGGAAAATTCCCGATGAAAAGCGACACCAAAAACCCCGCAGGCAAAAAGAAATGGCTGTTCGCCGCGCTCGGCGCCGCCGCGCTGGCCGCGGCGGCAATCCCGGCGTTGCCGCTGCATGCCGGCGCGTTCGGCTGGGGCGGACACCGCGACCACAACCACGGCATCGCCATGCTGTCCGACCGCGCCATAGAGCGTTTTTCCAAGCGCCTGAAACTCAACGACGAGCAGCGCGCCGCGCTTTTTGCGGCCGCCGACGAAGTGCGCCCGAAGATGCGCGCCGCGCGCGACCAACTGCGCGCGGCGCGGCGCGCGCTGCGCGAGTTTGACCCGAACGCGCCGGACTACGACGGCAAAGTCGCCGCGCTGGCGAAAACCAACGGCGAAATGGCCGCGGAAGTGACCACACTGATCGCCGGCATGAAAGCGACGCTGTTTGAAGTGCTGAACGACGAACAGGAACGGCGGCTCGCGCGAATGGTCGCGCGCTTTGACGACGACGATGACGACGATGACTACTAACTGAGGCGGTGAGGCCGCGAAGCGCGCGCCACAAAGCACAAAACCGCGCGCTTCGCGGAACTCCATTTTCCACCGGATGTTCCGCCGGATGTTTTTGATTTTGCGAAAAAACTTTTTTTCCGAACAACGCACACCCCCCGTTTTTTTTGCTATATTTGGAAAACTGATTTTTCACCAAATCCCGAAGAGGCAGCCGAACATGAACATGGCTACGGCAAAAGTTGAAAAGCAATCGGTTTTTTCGCCCCCCAAGCCGGCAATGACCGGCGCGCGGTTTTTTGCGGCGCTTCGCCCGGCGCGGTTTTTCGCGCATGTATTTGCGCTTGCCATGCTGGCCGCGCCGTTTGCGGCGCAGGCGCAGACTTTCGGCGACAAAACCGTCACCTTGGGCAGGGACAGCATCCACATAGAATGGACATGGAACGGCGACGAACCGGACTATTTTGAAGTCCGGGTGCAAGCGGAGTGGGAATACAATCTGCTGATACGGGGATACTACCAATACACCTCGGCAATCCCGCCGGTGTCCTGGGCCAGCGTCGCCAACAGCCAACTCGGACCGAGTGATTTGAGGAAGAGCTGGGTGCGTGTTGAAAAGCACATACGCGAATTCAGGGCAGTTCCGCTGACGCCGGGGCTCTCCTACCGCTTGGAATACCGCGGATGCGTCAACTCAGCCGAGCATGATGAATTTTGCTACTCAACATCCAGCGAGCACAACCTCGTCCCCGGCATTCCGTTCAAGCCGACCGCGCTGGAATCCAGCGGCAAAAAAGACGGGTTTCGGCTTGGCTGGACCAAGAGCGGCGACAACGGCTTTGCGCTCACCGGCCACCAGGTGCGCTACAAGGAAGTCACCGCCGAAGATCCCAACCCCGATTTGACTTCCGGCGCGACTACGGCCTGGTTCGGCGCCGATGCGCATGCCGCGTTCACCGCCGAAACGCACGGCATCATCCTCGGCAAGTCCTACGATTTGCAGGTGCGCGCGCGCAACATTCAGGGCGTCAGCGGATGGTCGGATACGGTGCGGGCGACCGCCGAAAAAAACAGCGCGCCTCCGAAATTCGCCGCGCCGGCAATCGACAACACCGGCGCCCTCCGCTCGCTTCAGGTCGGGTGGGGCGGGGATTTTGATGTCGCCGGAAAACACGGCGCGAAACCGGGCGGCATTCAGATTCGCTGGGCGGCGAAATCGGAGCCGAACACTTTCATCAACGAGGGCGGCGCAAACGGCCGGACGGTCGGGCAACTGGTCAGTTTCACCATTGAAAACATGCGCGTGGACGACTACCTGGTGCAGGTGCGCCCGTTTCACGAGGACGCCGAAGACACCGAATGGTCGGACGCGGCGGAGGCCCGGCCGCGCGGCTCCACGGTGAACACGCTGTCGCAGTTGTCGCTTTCCGACGGAAGGTGGCCGCTGCGCCCGGGATTCGCCGCGAACAACATGGCATACACGGCGACCGTCGGCGCCGGCGTTACCGCGGTCACGTTGCGCGCCGCGCCGACCCACTCGGTCGCCGCCATGCGCGCCGGCGGCGAGGCGCTGCAAACCGGCATCGCCAAAGAAATCGCGGTCGGCGAAAAAGGCACGGTGACCGGCATCAGCGTGGAAGTCACCCCCGAAGACGGCGCGCCGCTCACCACCTACAACATCGCGGTGACCCGCCCCGACGCGTCGGATGACGCGAAACTGTCGGCGCTTTCGCTGTCGCATGGAACGCTGTCGCCGGCATTTTCCGCCGACACCACCACATACGCGGCAACCGTCGCCGGCACCGTCACCGGCGTGCGGGTTACGCCGACGCTCAACGCGCCCAATCTGGCGACTCTGCATGTCAGCGGGCGCGCGCTGGCAAGCGGCGCGCAAAGCCTGCGCCAGGCGCTTTCTCCGACCACCACGACCACGGATATTCTGATAGTGGTCACCGCCGAAGACGGCGTGACCACCAAGACTTACACCGTTACGGTGACGCGCCCCGCGCCCGGGCGCAGCAGCGACGCGACCTTGCTGTCGGCGGTGTTTCGCGGCGCCGGCGGCGAGGCGCTGGCGATGAAACCGGCGTTTTCCGCCTCGGTTACCTCGTATTACCTGGCGGTGCCGTCGACCACCGCGCGTTTCACCGCGACCGCCAGCGCCACCCACCCGGCGGCGGGCATGCGCTACGCCTATACGTCGGCCGACGCAGTCGGTCTCGGCACGCGCGCGCTGGCCGATGAAGGGACGACCGGGGTGTTGGATCTGAAACGGTTTGTCACCGCCGGTATTCGCCTGGTGGAAAACCAGTTCCAAATCACCGTAACGCCGGAAGACACCAGCGCCACGGCGCGGGTCTACAAGTTCACGCTGGTGCGCGGCGAAGGCGCGCCGTCGGCGCCGCGCATTACGCGGACGCTCGAGCGCACGCGCGGAGTCGCGCTGCAGTGGGAGGCGCCGGCCGCGGGCGCCATCGGCTCGGACATCAGCGGCTACCGTTACCGCTGGTCCAACGACGCCGACCCCGGCTGGGAGAGCGCCGGCGGCGCGGACGGCGCGGTCATTCCGGACAGCGCGGATTTGCTGCAGTTCACGCTGACCGGACTCGCCGGCAACACCGCGCACACGCTGCAACTCGCCGCGGAAAACGCCTCCGGAACCGGCGCATGGTCGGAGTCGGTTTCGTTTCGGCCGCTGGCGGTGCAGTCGGGCGAGCCGACCGCGATCACGCTGCGCGAAGCGCACAACGAGTTGCGCCTGTCGTGGGGCGCGCCGGGCGCCGGCACGCCGACCGAATACAAAGTGCGCTGGGCGCGGGGCGCCGGCTCCACCAACTGGATCAACACCGGCAACGCGGCCGGCGTCTCGGCCGGCGCCGCCCGCCAATACACGATCACGCAACTGGGCAGGGACTCGGAATACGAAGTGCAGGTCGGCGCGCGCGTCGGCTCCACGGTCACCTGGAGCGGCTCGGTGTCCGGCCGGCCGCGGGCGCCGCGCGACATCTCCTGCGCCGAGTTCTGCGACGAAAACAATGTCAACACCCTGCGCACCTGCACGCGCCCGCTGGCGGTCACGCCGGCCTTTGACGAACAGACTTTCAGCGCCTATTCGGTCTTCGCGCCGTTTGAGAGCGATGTCATTCGCATTCGGTCGTGCACCAGCAGCGGCGCATCATTCGTCGCCGGGCACGACGGCGGAAGCATCACGGCGGGAAGCGGTGTCTACGCCGCGGGCACCCTGACGCTGCAGGTCGGCGCGCCGCGGGAAATCCGCCTCAAAGCCTTCGGCGCCGCCGAGGACGCCTACACCTTCACGCTGACGCGCGGCACCGACTCGCGGCTTTCCGCGCTCGCGGTCTCGCCGGGCGAATTGAAGCCGGCGTTTGACCCGTCGCAATTGGAGTACACGGTGGACCTCGCCTACAACGTCAGCAGCGTAACGGTTACGCCGAGCATCTCCACGGCGGGCCTGCGCCTGCGCGTGGAAGGCGCCGCGCATGCCAGCGGGCGGGCAAGCCCGTCGTTTCCGCTGGAGATCGGCCAGCCGCGCACCATTGCGATTTCGGTCGCCGGCGCCGACAACACGCGGGTGTACCGGGTGACGGTAACGCGCGTGCCGCTGCCGGATTTGCGGTTCACCGCGAATGCGCCGAGGCAAACCGTGGTCAACTCGGGCGGGGCGATTTCGCCGATCGTTTTTTCGGAGGTCGTGGAAAGCAGCGGCACGCCGCCTTTCCGCTACGTCCTGTTGCGGGAAGGCGGCGGCCTGCCGGCCGGCCTGCGCTTCACCGAAAACACCCGCACGCTGTCCGGCACGCCGCGCCTGGCCTCCGGAAGCGTTACCTACACGCTGAACTACATCGCGACCGACAGCGGCAATCCGCGCCTCACCGGAGCGCAAGCCACCCAACTGGTGGTCTCCACGCCGCTGGTGTTCACCGAAGCCGCGCCGGCCGAATTGCTGTTCACCTACGCCGTGGCCGGAAGCGCCACCCTGCCCGCGGTCTCCGGCGGAGTCGGCAACTATGCCTATGAACTGCGCGGCGAAAGCCTGCCGCCCGGGCTGACTTTTGACGCGAACACCCGCGCGCTCGCCGGCACGCCGGAGCGCTCGGTAACCCGCGCCATCTCCTACCGCGCGCGCGACGCCGGCGGCTCGGTGGCGCGCGCCGACATATCGCTGCGCGTGCGCGCGGCGCGCGCCGCCAAGCCGAATGTGCGCGCGGCCGGCGCCAACGCTTCCATTCAACTGAACTGGCTGGAGCCGAGCATCGCCGAGGCCGGCGGCGAGGCGCCGAGCGGCTACCGCCTCAGGTGGGCGAAAAGCGCCGCCTCCACGGCCTACCTCAACAGCGGCGGCGCTTCCGGCGCCGAGGTGAAAACCACCTCCCACACCATCACCGGCCTGGACAACGGCGACGAATACCGCGTTGAAGTCGCCGCCGTCAACGGCGCCGGCGCCGGCGCGTGGAGCGATCCGGCGACGGCCACGCCGAGCGCGACCGCGCTGTCTTTCGTCTCACAGCAGGCCGACATGTTTCTGGAGGCCAATGTCCTGCACCTGGCACTGGATTTGCCGGTGGCGCAGGGCGGCACCACGCCGTATGTGTACAGCATGAGCGCCCTGCCCTCCGGCCTGGACTTCACCGCGTCCCCGTCTCCGCCCGACATAGGGAATACGCCGAACACGCCCGGCGCGTTTCCGGTCACTTATACCGTGACCGACGCCGCCGGCGCGAGCGTTTCGCAGCGCTTCACCATCAACGTCATCGCAAAGTTCGGGTTGAATGTGGACGCCGACACGCCCCAAAGCCGGGTATTCAGCGCAACCGTGCAGGACGGCATTCTCATCGCGCGGTACCTGATGGGCGTGCGCGGCGCGGCGCTGGTTGCCGGGCAAAGCGGAGCCGTCCCGTCCGACCTCGCCGCCTACATTCAAACAATGGTGGACGCCGGCGCGGCCGATGTGGACGGCGACGGCGATTCCGACGGCATTGACGGGATTTTGATCGCGCGCCACCTCATCGGCCTGCGCGGAGACGCGCTGGTCAAAGACATGGAAGACGCGCGCGCCTTCGTGGTCGAGCGCAACATCGCGCGCAAGTTCAAAAACCTCTAGCGCCGCCGCGCGCATTCGGGTATCATGCGCGCGTTGTGATTGGAATTTGATGCCCGCGGGAGATTGAAATGGAAACGGAAATGGAAATGAACGGCAAAGCGCGCGCCGCGGCAAAACCGGCGGCGGCAAATTTGGCGCGCGCGGCGCGCGTGTTTTTCGCGCTCTTTTTCACGCTGTGCTGCGCGGCGCGCGCGCAATCCGCGCCCCCCGAGGTTTTTCTTTTGCAAACCTACGACGGCACGCAGGATGTGCGCGGCTGGGTCATGAGCGAAAAATTGGACGGCGTGCGCGGCGTCTGGGACGGCGCGCAACTGCGCAGCCGCAACGGCAATCCGCTGCATGCGCCGGCGTGGTTCACGCGCGGCTTTCCGCCTTTCGCGCTGGACGGCGAATTGTGGACGGCGCGCGGCGATTTTGAAAACATCGTCTCCACGGTGCGCGCGCGCTCGTCCGGCGACAAGTGGCGGCGCATCACCTACCAGGTGTTTGAAGTCCCGCGCCAGCCCGGCGGACTGCGCCGGCGGCTCTCGGTGCTCGCCGACTACCTCGCCGCGCATCCGCACCCGCATATCAAAATCATCCGCCAAACCGCGGTGCGCGACGCCGAACACCTGCGCGAATTCCTCGCCGAAGTTACCGCGGCCGGCGGCGAGGGAGTGGTGGTGCGCGATCCGAACACGCCCTACCGCGCCGGCCGCCTCGCCTCGGCGCTGAAAGTCAAAACGCATTTTGACGCCGAATGCGAAGTGAAAAAAATTCTGCCGGGCCGCGGCAAATACCGCGGCATGATGGGCGCGCTGCAGTGCGAAATGGCGGACGGCCGCCTTGTCAAAGTCGGAAGCGGTTTCACCGACGCGATGCGCGCCGCGCCGCCGCCGCCCGGTGAAGTGATCACTTTCAAATATTACGGCCGCACCGCGAGCGGCGCGCCGCGCTTCCCGGTGTATTTGCGGAAGCGAAAATAACCGCGGAAGCGCGCTACGCTTTTTGCGCGGCGCGAATGATGCGCGCGAAAAATTCGGTTTCGCGGCGCAGCGAATCCACGCGGCTGGAAAGCAGCCGAAACCCGTGCCCCTCGTTTTCGTATTCAATGTATTCGTGCGCGACTCCGTTGGCGGCGAGCGCGTCGGCGACTTCGCGCGAAACCGCCGGCGGCACCACTTTGTCGTCGCGCCCCTGAAACAAAATCAGCGGGCAGCGCAGTTGCGCGATTTGAAAAATCGGCGAGCGAAGCACGAACGGACTTTGCGGATCACCGGCGACTTCCGCATGGTAGCGCGCGCCTATCAGCCGGTCGGTGTAGCAGGCCTCAAAGCGGTGCGTGATTTGCGCCAGCGTAATTAAATTGCCGATGCCGTAATAGCAGGCGCCGCCGCTGAACAGTTCCGGAAACCTGGTCAGCGCGCGCAGCACCGCGTAACCGCCGGCGCTGCCGCCGCGGATGAACACCAGGCGCGGGTCGGCCCACTTTTCGCCGAGCGCGTGGGCGACGCCGTCGGCGATGTCGTCGGCGTCCAGTTCGCCCCAGTTGCCGAGCAGACGCTGGCGGTAGGCGCGGCCGTGGCCGGTGCTGCCGCGGTGGTTGACATCCAGCACCGCGTAGCCGAGCGAGGCGAAATATTGTTTGAGCGGATGCCATTCGGGCGTGGCGCGGCCGGTCGGGCCGCCGTGCACCAGCGCCAGCAGCGGCGGCAGCGCGCCGCGCGGCGCGCGGTGGCCGGAATTGCATGGCGCGTAAAAATACGCGTGCGCGCATTCGCCGTCGCGCGTCGGGAAAGTGATTGCGCGCGCGCGGCTGGCCGGCGGCGCGGACGACGACGCCGCGTATTCCAATTTTCCGTCGGTGATTGCATCGCCGCTCGTTATCGGCGCCGGCGCTGGCGTCAAACTTCTAATCTCGGCGTCGCGGTCGGCGTGGCGCGCGACGAACAGCAACTCTTTTCCGTCGCTCCACAAATGCGCGCAGGCGGCGAAGCGCCCGGTCAGCGGCGCGGCGCGTCCCGACTCCGGGTTGACCGCGACCAGCCGGTCGCCGTCGGGCGCGCTTTCCACCGCGATGATGCGCGCGCCGACGCGCCGCCAGCGGCGCTGTCCGAACTGCCAGTGCGCCTCGCCGTATTCGGCGCGCGCGCCGGTGATGCGCCGCGCCGCGCCGCCGCGCATGCAATAAAAATTCCAGAAGTCGCCGTCCTGGTCATCGCCGCCGTCGCCGATGAAAAACAACCGTCGCTCGTCAAAGAAACCGACTTGGCAGACCGAATGTTCGGCGCGGTCAAACAGCGCGCGCCGCCGGCGCAATTGCAGCACGCCGTCGCGCGCATGCAATTCGGCCGCGGCCAGCCGGCTTTGGTCCCACGGCATGTGCGGGTCGTCCCATTCCATCCAGGCGATTTCGCGCTGCTGCGGCGAGGCCGCCGGGCACGCGTAAAAACCGGCGCCTTCGGCCAGGATTTGCGGCTGCGCATCGCCGCGCGCGTTTGCATGCAGCGCGACCAGCGCGTCGCGCCCGCCGCGTTCCATCACCGCGACCACCGCGTCAAATTTTTCCAGCGCGATTAAATCCGCGAAGGCCGCGCCGTCAAGCGGCGCGCTGAGCGCGGCCGGCGCGCCGCCGGCGAGCGGCTGGCGGTAAATGCGCCCGTCATTAAGGTTGTTAAAGATGATGTCATCGCCGAACCGGCAAAAACATTTGCCGCCGTATTCGTGCGCGCCGCTGCGCAGGTTGAAGCCGGGCGGCGTTACGCATTCGGGCGCGCCGCCTTGCGCGGGCGCGCGCATCAGCGCAACGCGCCCGCCCTCTTTGGCGCGCGCCTCCAGCCAGTGAAGGCGGCCGCGGTGGCGAAACGGATAGGACGGCGCCGACGGCCGCGCCAGCAATTCCTCCGGCCGCATCGGGCTGCGCCACAGGCCGCCGGGCGTTTCAACGGGTTGCGGCGTCACTGCAGCGAATTGAGAAGCAGGCGCGTGATTCCGGCGGACAAGTTTTTTTCGGCGAAAAACCCTTCGCGCGCCTCCAGCGCGTATTGAAACGGGCGCATCGGCGCATACAGCACTTCCTCCCCGTCCGCATACGGATGCATCACCATGGACTGCAGCAGCACGCCGCGCTCGTCAAAGAAACCGATGTCCAGCGGCGCGTGCACATTGTTCATGTGAAATTGCGCGGGCACCGGCGCGTCAAAGCGAAACAAAATCGCGCTGCGCTGAATGACCCGCGGGCAGATGTGCTGGTAGCCGTCGGCGCGCTCATACGGGTCGTCGGCGATGTGCGCGGCGATTTCCACGCGCTGCCCGTCGGCGTCCAGCAGCGCGATGCGCGCGATGTGCATGCGCTCCATGCCGGGGTTGGTCGCGCGGCATTCGCTCTGCGCGGCGAGCGGCGCGTGCGCGAGCGCGAATGCGGCGCACACGATGATGCGCGCCGCGCGCGCGAAACTTCGCAGGGCCGCGTTCATGCCGGTTGCGCCGCCGTCACCGCCGCCTCCTCGCGCGCAATCGCGCGGTGGCCGATGTCGCCGCGGTACCAGCGGCCGCGCCAGTCAATCTGCGCGGCGAGTTGATAGGCGCCGCGCGCCGCGGCGCGCACATCGTCGCCGCAGGCGGTCGCGCACAGCACCCGTCCGCCGGCGACCAGCGCGCCGCCGTTTTCGCCCGCGGCGGTGGCGGCGTGAAACACCTTGCGCGGCGGCTCCGCTTCGCTCGCATGCAGCGGCCCGTCTATCGGCATTCCGGTGCGCGCCTCGCCCGGATAACCGTCCGCGGCGAGCACCACGCCGAGCGCGGCGCGCGCGTCCCATTGCGCGCGCTCGGCGCCGAGTTCGCCGCGCAGCGCGGCCTGGCAATGCGCGACCAAGTCGGAGCGCATGCGCAGCAAAAGCGGCTGCGCTTCCGGGTCGCCGAGGCGGCAATTAAATTCCAGCACGCGCGGCACGCGGTCTTCGCCGATCATCAGGCCCGCGTATAAAAACCCGGTGTACTGCATGCCGTCGCGCTCCATGCCGCGCAACGCCGGGCGAATCACCGCGTCCATGATGCGCGCATGCACCGCCGCATCCACCAGCGGCGCCGGCGAATACGCGCCCATGCCGCCGGTGTTGGGTCCGGTGTCGCCGTCATGCGCGGCTTTGTGGTCCTGGCTGCTGGCGAGCGGCAAAACTTCGCCGCCGCCGGCGATGCAGATAAAACTCGCCTCCTCGCCCTCCAGAAAATCCTCAATGACGACGCGGCGGCCGGCTTCGCCGAAGCGTTTTTCGCCGAGCATTGCATCCAGCGCGTCTTCGGCGTCGCGGCGGCGCGCGGCGACCACCACGCCTTTGCCGCCGGCCAGGCCGTCGGCTTTGACCACGGCCGGATAGGCGCGCTCGGCGAGATGCGCGCGCGCGGCCGCGGCCTCGGTGAAACTTCGGTGCGCGGCGGTCGGAATTCCATGGCGGCGCAAAAATTCCTTGGCGAAACTCTTGGAGCCTTCCAAGCGCGCCGCGTCGCGGCCGGGCCCGAAGCAGGCGAGTTTGCGCGCGGCGAACGCGTCGGCGATGCCGGCGACCAGCGGCGCCTCGGGGCCGACGATGGTCAGGCCGATTTCGCGCCGCTCGGCGAAATCGGCGAGCGAATCAATGTCGCCGGCGTCAATCGCGATGTTCTCAACGCGCTCTTCGGCCGCGCTGCCGGCGTTGCCCGGCGCGACGTAAACGCGCGCGACCCGCGGCGACTGCGCGGCCTTCCAGGCGAGCGCGTGCTCGCGCCCGCCGCCGCCGACCACCAGCACTTTTATTTTCGCCGGCCCGCGCATTTCATTTGCCATTTCATTTGCCGAAAAAATCCGCCGAATGCGTGATGTCGTCTTCGGTGTCAAAGTAGCCGTCGGCTCCGGCCGAGACCAGCGCGATGCGGCCGTCGGCGTCCATGCGCGCTTCAATTTCGTTGTCCCAGCCGTCGCGCACATTGCGCTCTTCAATGACGCGGCGCGCGGCGCCGAGCAGCGCGGCGCTGTCCAGGGCTTCGCCGCGCGGCGTCTTGGTCAGCACCATGAACAAAGTGCCGCGCAGAACCAGCGCGGTCCTCGCCTGCGGATCCAGCGCTTCGTATTTGTGCAGCGCGCTTTGCAGGCCGATGCGCTCGCCGAGCGTAAACGACAAAAAGAACAGAAACAGCACGCCGCCGAGCAGCCCGAGGCGGCTGACGCCGAAGCGGTGTTCGCCGCCGCTTTTTTCTCCGGTTGCATTCGGCGCGAGCGCGCAGGCGTGGCGGAAATACAGATAGTTCGCGCACAGCGGCCAGACAAACGCCCAGGCCAGCGACATCCACAGCGGATGCGCCCAGCCGGCGAAATGCAAAAGCGCGAGGCCGCCGGCGAGATTGACCGCGGCCGGCAGCCACATCCTGCGGTAGACCGCCCAGAAGAAAAAGGCGAAGAACGCCGGCCAGTGCCAGGTCAGCGCGAACTTCGCGCGCATGCGGTCGGCGGCGACAAACTTGGCAAATTGTTTGCGGTAGTAGTCGGTGTTGACCGCCACCACGCGCATCAGCGCGACTTCGTCGGGAATGCCGCCGCGCGCGCCGCCGGGTTTTTGCTTCGGTGCGGATTCCCGCGCATGTTCATCATGTATATGTTCATGCGCATCCGCTTCCGGCGCGACTTCTTCCGCGACTTCCTCAATCTCGCATTGCGCGCCGGCTTCGCGAATCGCGTCGCGCACTTCCTCGGCGCGCGCGCGGTCGTATTGCTTGGCGAGCGGCGCGCGCCGCCCGCGCAGCAGCGGTTCCACCTTCTCGCGCGGCACATGAAACAACTCGGCCAGATTGTCCAGCACTTCCTCGCGCGCGCGCTCCGGCAGCACGCGGCCGCTCAGCACCACCAGATATTTTTCTTCGCCCGGCATGGTCAGTGCCGAAAATGCCGCATGCCGGTGAACACCATCGCCATGCCGTGGCGGTCGGCGGCTTCTATCACCTCGTGGTCGCGGCGCGAGCCGCCGGGCTGAATGACCGCGGCGATGCCGACTTCGGCGGCCGCGTCCAGCCCGTCGCGAAACGGCAGGAACGCGTCCGAGGCCATCACCGCGCCGCGCAATTCCAGGCCGGCGCGGCGCGCGTTGTCGGCCGCAAGGCGCGCCGAATTGACGCGGCTCATCTGCCCGGCGCCGACGCCGACGGTGGCGCCCCCGGCCGCGTAGACAATCGCGTTGGACTTGACATATTTGGCGATGCGCCAGGCGAAATGCATGTCGGCCATCTGCGCCTCGCCGGGCGCGCGCGCGCTGACCACCTTAATGTCGCCGCACAGCGCGGCGTCGGCGTGCTGCATTAATAGACCGCCGCCGGCGCTGCGGTATTCCCAGTCCGCGTCGGCCGGCCCGCCGGGGGTTTCGCATTCCAGCACGCGAATGTCGGCTTTCGCCGCCAACTCGCGGCGCGCCTCGGCCGACACCGACGGCGCGATGATCACTTCGGCGAATTGCTGCGCGACCACCGCGCGCGCGGCCGCGGCGCCGAGCGGACGGTTGAAGGCGATGATGCCGCCGAACGCGGATTCGGGGTCGGTGGCAAACGCGCGCTCGTAGGCGCTTTCCTGGCGCGCCGCCAGCGCCGCGCCGCACGGATTGGCGTGCTTGACGATGACGCAGGCATGCGCGCCGGCGTCATCGGTTGCCTGCGCCGCGCAGGCGAAGGCCGCGTCGGCGTCGGCGATGTTGTTGAACGACAATTCCTTGCCCTGCAATTGCGCGGCGTTGGCCGCGCCGGCCGCGTCGTCGGCCGCATACAGCGCCGCGGCTTGGTGCGGGTTTTCGCCGTAGCGCAGATTGCGCACTTTGCGAAACTGCAGATGCAAATTGCGCGGAAAGTCGCCGTCGTCATTTTCACTGCCGGGGGCGAACGCGCCGAGGCGGTTGGCGATGGCGCCGTCGTAGCCGGCCGTGTGGGCGAACGCTTTCAGCGCGAGTTCAAAGCGCATCGGCGCCGGGATTTCGCGCGCGCGCCGCAGTTGCGCCAGCACCGGCTCGTAGTCGGCGGCGTCCACCAGCACCGCGACATCGCGGTGGTTTTTTGCGGCGGCGCGCAGCAACGCGGGCCCGCCGATGTCAATGTGCTCCAGCGCGCGCTGCAAATCGCAGCCGGGCTCGGCCGCGGCGCGCGCAAACGGGTAGAGATTGACCGCGACCAAATCTATCGGCGTGATGCCGTGCTCGGCCAGCAGCGCGTCGTCGCGCCCGCGCCGCGCGAGAATGCCGGCGTGAATTTTCGGGTGCAGCGTCTTGACGCGCCCGTCCATGATTTCGGGGAAGTTGGTGTGCGCCGAAACTTCGGTCACCGCGACGCCGCCGTCGCGCAATGCGCGCGCGCTGCCGCCGGTGGAAAGAATGTTGACGCCGAGCGCGGCCAGACCCCGGCAAAACTCAACCATGCCGCGTTTGTCCGAGACGCTGACCAGGGCGGTGGCGACCGTTGTCATGCCAATGCTCGGGGAATTAAAACTGCGCGAACGGCTCAGGCCGAGCCGTTCAACCCATACTGCTCGAGTTTTTTCCGCAGCGTGTTGCGGTTGATGCCGAGCATGCGCGAGGCCTTGCTCTGGTTTTCGCCGGCGCGCTTCATCACCACTTCAAGCAGCGGTTTCTCAATTTCGCCGAGCACCATCTGGTAGACGCCGCTCGCTTCCTCGCCGTTCAAATCCGTGAAGTAGCGGTCGACGGTTTTTTCCACGCAGTCGCAGAGGCTGATGGTTCGCGTTTTTTTCGTCATGTCGGGTCGGCGGTCATTAAAGAAAGGCGGGCGCGGCGGCGGACGGACCGGCGATTGTAAAACTTTTTCGCGCGCGGCGTCGCGCGGCGCGGCGATTTTTACGAGCGCGACACCACTTCCACCACGAAGCCGACCGCCTTGCCGTGCGGCCGCGCCAGGTCAAAATGCACCACGCCCAGTTCGCCCGACTGCAGCACATCGCCGCGCCCCTGCAGATAGGTTTCCGGCGCGAAAGCGCGCCGCCCGACCACACGGCCGTTGCGGTCGGTCAGCGTCAACTGCAAATCCGGATACGGCTGCGCGAAGCGCGCTTCGTTGACCAGTTTGACGATGATGCGCATCGCGTTCGGCTCGCGCGGATGCAGTTGGATGTCGGTGTGCATCATCGTGATGCGCGCCGAGGCGCGGCGCGGCGGCAACTTGCAGCCGGCGAATTTGCAAAAAGCCGCGAGGTGGCGGCGGTATTGCTCGTGCTGCGCGTATTCGTCTATGAAAAATCCCTTGACCTGCCAGACCAGCGCGACCACCAGCGCCAGCCCGGCCGCGGCGCCGAGCAACACCTGTGCCAATCCGGCGCGCGGCGCGATGTAATGCGCGGCATCGTGCGGCGGCGCATTATCGTGCGGTGGCGGCGCGCCGCGCGCGGGCGCGCCGGCCGTGCGCGAATACTCCGGCCGCGCGGCCGGCGATTCGTTCCCTTCCTCGTGCCCGTGCTCGTGTTCGCTCTCTCCTTCGTCATGCGGCGCGCCCTCATAGTTGCCCGGCGGCGCGTCCTGCGGACGCTCGGCGAGATGCCAGGTCGCGTCAAAAACCTCGCCGCAGTCGTCGCAGCGAATCAACCCGCCGCGCGCGTTGAATTGCGCCTGCGACACCGTGAACACCGCGCGGCAGTGCGGGCATGCCGCACGCACCCCCGGCTCGCGCAAAATCACGCGCGCTCCCGCAGTTTGTTTTCCAGATAGTGAATGTCCTGCCCGCCGCGCACGAACACCTCGTCCGCGGTCAGTTCGCGCTGCAGCGGCAGGTTGGTCTTGATGCCGTCCACCACCATTTCCCACAGCGCGCCGTTCATGCGCGCCAGCGCCTCGTCGCGGTGCTCGCCGTGGGTGATCACCTTCGCCACCATGGAATCGTAATAGGGCGGCACTACGTAATTGGCGTAGACATGCGAATCAATGCGCACGCCGGGCCCGCCGGCCATGTGGTATTGCGTGATGCGCCCCGGCGACGGCATGAAAGTCTCCGGGTCCTCGGCGTTGATGCGGCATTCAAAGGCGTGGCCGCGCATGCGAATGTCCTCCTGCGCGAACGGCAGCGGCTGCCCGTCGGCGATGCGAATTTGCTGCTGCAGCAAATCAATGCCGGTGACCATCTCGGTGACCGGGTGCTCCACTTGAATGCGCGTGTTCATCTCGATGAAAAAAAACTCGCCGTTCTCGTATAGAAATTCAAAAGTGCCGGCGCCGCGGTAGTTAATTTTTCGGCAGGCTTCGGCGCACTTCGCGCCGACTTCGCGCCGCTGCTCCTCACTGATGCCGGGCGCCGGCGCCTCTTCAATGAGTTTTTGGTGGCGGCGCTGCATGGAACAGTCGCGCTCGCCGAGGTGAATGGCGCCGCCATGCGCGTCGGCGAGCACCTGAAATTCCACATGCCGCGGCGCGGCGAGAAAACTCTCCAGATAAATTTCGTCGTTGCCGAACGCGGCCGCGGCCTCCTGGCGCGTCAGCGCGCAGGCATCCTGCAGTTGCGCGCGCGCATGCACCACGCGCATGCCCTTGCCGCCGCCGCCGCCGGAGGATTTGACCAGCAGCGGAAAACCGATTTTGTCGGCGATGCGCGCGGCCTCTTCCGGCGATTCCGGCAGCGCGCCGTCGGAGCCGGGCACGCAGGGGACGCCGGCCTCGCGCATGGCGCGAATCGCCGAGACTTTGTCGCCCATCACGCGAATGGTTTCGGGGCGCGGCCCGACAAAAATAAAACCGCTGCGCTCAACCTGCTCGGCGAAAGCCGCGTTCTCCGCGAGAAATCCGTAACCCGGGTGAATCGCCTGCGCCGAAGTCACCTCGGCCGCGGCGATCACCGCGGCGCCGTCCAAATAACTCCGCGCGGCCGGCGCCGGCCCGATGCACACCGATTCGTCGGCGAGGCGCACATATTTCGCGTCGCCGTCGGCTTCGGAATGCAGCGCCACGGTGCGAATGCCGAGGCGGCGGCAGGCGCGCAAAATGCGCAGCGCGATTTCGCCGCGGTTGGCGATGACCATCTTTTTGATGGATTTGGTCTCAGCCATCGCGGCGTTCAATCACGAACAGCGGCTCGCCGTATTCCACCGGGTCTCCGCTGTTTTTGTGGATGGCGCGCACCGTGCCGGCGAACTCGGCTTCCAGTTGGTTGTAGGTTTTCATCGCCTCTATCAGGCACAGCGTGTCGCCCTTGCGGACCTCGGCGCCGATGCGCACATAGGGAGAATCCTGCGGCGACGGCGCGTCGTAGAAAGTGCCGACCAGCGGCGAGACCACGGTGTCGCCCGGCGCATCGGATGCGGACGCGGGCGCCGGGGCGGCCGCCGCGGGAACAACCGGCGCGGCGGGCGCCACGGGCGGCGGCGCGGACGACGCCGGGCGCGCGCGGTTCAGGCGGATGGTGTTGTCGCCTTCGGTGATTTCGATTTCGTTGAGCGCCGATTCCTCGAGCAACTCGATCAGTTTTTTAATCTTGCGCAGGTCCATGTTCATGGGTCTCGGAGTGTGAAGATTGCGTCGGGCGCATGCGTTTTTTCGCGCCGGAATTGTTGGCTTCGTCCAGATAGGCGGCCGCGGCGCGGTAGGCGAATTCATACCCGCGCGCGCCGAGCCCGGTGATCACACCGACCGCGAGGTCGGAAAAATACGAGCGCCGCCGAAATTCCTCGCGCGCATGCACATTGGAAAGGTGAATTTCAATGAACGGAATTCCGGCCGCGGCGAGCGCGTCGCGAATCGCGACGCTGGTGTGGGTGAACGCGGCCGGGTTGATGAGAATGAAGTCCACGCCGTCGTCGCCGGCCTGCTGCACCCAGTCCACCATTTCGCCCTCGGCGTTGCTCTGGCGGCAGGCCAGGTCGTGCCGCGCGTCGGCGGCGAGCGCGCGCAGGCGGCCGTCAATGTCGGCCAGGCTGGCGCCGCCGTAAATGTGCGGTTCGCGCGCGCCCAGCAAGTTTAAGTTCGGGCCGTGCAGGACGAGAATTTTTGGCATGGTTTCATTTGGCGCGGCGTGCGCGCCGCGGCATTTTACACCGGCAGCGCGGTGGTGTATTTCATCTGCTCCATCGCGAACATGGAGGTGACATCGGTCAGAGAAACGCGGCCGATGATGGTCTTGTAGATCCGGTCAAACGCGGCGATGTCCGGCACCACCACGCGCAGTAGGTAATCCACCGTGCCGCTCATGCGGTAGATCTCCATGACTTCCGGAATGCTCTTCATCTCGCGCGCGAATTTTTCGCTCCACTCAATGTTGTGCTGGTCGGTGCGCACGGCGATGAACACGGTGACGCCGGCGCCGACTTTCGCCGGGTCGAGCAGCGCGACGCGCGCGCGGATGACGCCGGCGTCCTCAAGGCGCTGGATGCGCTTCCAGCACGGCGTCGGCGACAAATGCACCTTTTGCGCGATTTCTTTGATGGTCAGATCCGCATCATTTTGCAGGTGATACAAAATTTTGCGGTCTACGCCGTCAATGGTGAAATTTTCTTTGGATTCGCTCATCTCAGTAATAATTTCTATGGGGACGCGCATTATACCGCATAAATAGTATTATTTTCTATTTCCCCTTGCTTTTTTACGCGCGCCCCCGCATGATGCCCGGAATCGCACTACCCCCCGGTGCTTTCCCCCCAGTCCCCCCCGGTTCGCAAGTGTATCAATACGGCAAAAACGACCGCAAACTGCTCGCCGAGCGCGCCCGCCAATTCGGCGGGCAGGTGACGCGCTTTCAGGACGGCGCGCTTGACGCCGGGCACTTTCAGCACCTGCGGCTGCGCAACGGACTCTACCAACAGCGCCACGCCCACATGTTGCGCGTGGCGATTCCCTACGGCGTGCTGAGCAGCGCGCAACTCCGCAAACTCGCCGAAATCGCGCGCGACTTTGACCGAGGTTTCGGCCACTTTACCACGCGCCAGAACATCCAGTTCAACTGGCCGGAACTCGCGGATGTGCCGGAGATTTTGGCGCGCCTCGCCGAAGTTGGCATGCATGCGATTCAGACCAGCGGAAACTGCGTGCGCAACATCACCGCCGACCATCTGGCCGGCGCGGCCGGAGACGAAATTGAAGACCCGCGCCCGTGGTGCGAATTGATTCGCCAGTGGTCGACGCTGCACCCGGAATTTAACTGGCTGCCGCGCAAATTTAAGATCGCGGTCAGCGGCGCGCGCGCCGACCGCGCGGCGGTGCGGTGGCACGACATCGGACTGCGCCTGCATCACGATGCGGCCGGGCGAACGCATTTTCGCGTGCTGGTCGGCGGCGGCATGGGGCGCACGCCGGTCATCGGAAAAGTCATTCGGGAATCGCTGGACGGCGCGGACTTGCCGGCGTATCTGCAGGCGATTTTGCGCGTCTACAATCTCTACGGCCGGCGCGATCACAAATACCGTTCGCGCATCAAGATTCTGGTGAACGACCTCGGCATAGACGCGTTCCGCGAAAAAGTGGACGCGGTGTGGCGCGATGCGCGCGCGCCGCGGCTTGGCGAAGCGGAAATCGCCCGCGCGAAATCGTTTTTCACCGCGCCGTTTTTCACCGCGCCGCCGAAAAAGCAAAAGGACCGCGCAAACAAAAAAGCGCCGCATGTTCTTCCGGCCGCCGGCGCCGAATTTTTGCGCTGGCGCGCGCGCAACACCGAAGCGCACCGCGATCCGAACATGCGCATCGTGCACATTTCCTTAAAAGCGCCGGGCGCGCCGCCGGGCGACCTGGACGCCGCGCGCATGGACGCGCTGGCGCAAATCGCCGACGACTATGCCGGCGGCGAAATCCGCGTCAGCCACCTGCAGAATCTGGCACTGCCGCATGTACATGCCGAAGACCTGACGGAACTGTGGCGCGCGCTGCACCGCCTGCATCTGGCGACGCCGAACATCGGCACCTTAAATGACATGATCTGCTGCCCGGGCATGGACTACTGCTCGCTCGCCAACACTTCCACGATTCCGATCGCGAAACAAATCAACGCGCGCATCGGCGACCTTGACCGCTTGTGCGACATCGGCGAAGTGCAGTTGAAAATGTCCGGCTGCATGAACGCCTGCGGCCACCACCACGCCGGCCATATCGGCATTCTCGGCGTGGACAAAAAAGGCGAGGAATGGTTTCAGATCACACTCGGCGGCTCGGCCGGCGACGACGCGCGCATCGGCGAGCGCCTAGGCCCGGCGATCGCGCGCGCGCGCGTCGCCGAATGCATAGAAAAACTGCTGGAGACCTACCTGGAATTGCGCTCGCCCGGCGAAAAGTTCCTTGAGTGCGTGCGCCGCGCCGGTGTGGCGCCGTTTCGTGAGAGGGTCTATGCGGATCATCAAAAACCGCAAACTCATCCGGAACCGGTGGCGGCTTGACGGCGGCGGCGACGGCCGCGTCATTCTGCCGCTCGCGCGCTTTCGCGAATTGCGCGCCGCGTCTTCGGCCGCGCGCGCCGGCTTGCTGCTCGCGCCCGAAGATGAAATCGCGTCGCTCGCCGACGCCGACCTCACCGCGGCCGGTTTAATCGCGCTGGAATTCGGGAGTTTCAACGAAGGGCGCGGTTACAGCCAGGCGGTGGAATTGCGCCGCCGCGGTTTTCGCGGCGAAATTCGCGCGCTCGGCGCGCACCGCGACAACCTGCCGCTGATGGAGCGCTGCGGCATTGACGCCTACCAACTCGCCGACGGCGAAGACCCCGAAGCCGCGCTTGCGGCATTTTCGGAAATCACCGCGTATTACCCGCTGAACGGAAACGCGCCGCCGCGCGCCGAATAAGCGCGCGCCGCGCGCGGTAAAATCGCGCGTCGCCCGGCGCGGACCGCCCGGTCCGCGTTGCCGGCGACACTCAGCCCATGCCCTCCCCGGCCTTCAATCCGGTCATCATCATCGGCGGCGGTCTCGCCGGCCTGTCGCTGGCGCTGCGGCTTGCGGAGCGCGGCATCGGCGCGACCATCCTGTCCAAATCGGTGCTGGACGAAGGCTCCACGCGCTACGCGCAGGGCGGCATCGCCGCGGTGCTCGGCGAGGACGACTCCTTTCGCGCGCACATTAAAGACACCATTGAAGCCGGCGGCGGACTGTGCGACCGGCGCAGCGTGGAATTCGTGGTCACCAACGCGCCGCGCGCGATTCGCTGGCTGGTGGAGCGCGGCGTCAGTTTCAGCCGGCGCGGCGGCCGCGCGCGCCGCGAGTTTCACCTGGCGCGCGAGGGCGGGCACAGCCACCGCCGCGTGATTCACGCCGCCGACGCGACCGGCGCCGCGGTGGAAGTGACGCTGGAGCAGATGGTGCGAAAACACCCGCGCATTCGGCTGATGGAAAACCACATCGCGATAGATCTGATCACTTCCAGGCGGACGGCAAAGCGCGCGGCAAAACGCGGCGCCGGCAAAAACCGCGACTGCACCGGCGTCTATGCATACGACCTGCGGCGCAAGCGCGCGATCGCGCTGCCCTGCGCGCACCTGGCGCTCGCCACCGGCGGCGCGAGCAAGGCCTACCTTTACACCAGCAACCCGGACACCTCCACCGGCGACGGCATCGCCATGGCCTGGCGCGCCGGCTGCCGCGTCGCCAACATGGAATTCGTGCAGTTCCACCCGACCTGCCTCTACCACCCGCACGCGAAATCGTTTTTGATTTCCGAGGCGGTGCGCGGCGAGGGCGGCAAGTTGGTGCACGCCGACGGCCGGCGCTTCATGCCGAAATACGACCGTCGCGCCGAACTCGCGCCGCGCGACATCGTGGCGCGCGCGATAGATTTGGAAATGAAAATCAACGGCTGCGACAACGTTTACCTGGACATCAGCCACCGCCCGGCCTCGTTCATCCGCCGGCACTTTCCGACCATCTCGGCGCGCTGCCGCGAACTCGGCCTGGACATGACGCGCGAGCCGCTGCCGGTGGTGCCGGCCGCGCATTACACCTGCGGCGGCGTGGTCACCGATTTGGACGGGCGCACCGACATCGGCAATCTCTACGCAATCGGCGAGACCGGCTGCACCGGCCTGCACGGCGCCAACCGGCTGGCGAGCAATTCGCTGCTGGAATGCCTGGTGCTCGCCGAATCCTGCGCCGCGCGCATCGCCGCCGGCGCGGACGCCGCGCGCAAATTTGCGCCGCCGCCGCAATGGGATGAAAGCCGCGTCACCGACCCGGACGAGCGCATCGTTGTCGCGCACAACTGGGACGAGTTGCGCCGCTGCATGTGGGACTATGTCGGCATCGTGCGCACCGAAAAACGGCTGACGCGCGCGGCGCGGCGCATCGCGCTGCTGCGCGAGGAAATCCGCGATTTCTACGGGAAGTTTCGCATCAGCAACGACCTGATTGAACTGCGCAATCTGGCGCAGGTCGCCGAGTTGATCGTGCGCAGCGCGATGTCGCGCAAGGAGAGCCGCGGACTGCACAGTATGCGCGATCACCCGAAGCGCTCGGCGCGCGCGGCGCGCGCCACGATTTTGTCGCCGTAATTCCTTTGGCCGCTTAATCTTTCCGCGGCGCGCGCGGGCTTTGCGCCCACTTCCACAGCACGCGCAGGCGGTGGCGGTCGCCGTTGTCATGCACATGCGGGCGCGCGGCCAGATGAAAGGTCTTTCCATTCTGCCCGACCAGCAGCAGAAAAAAGCCGCCGAAATCCATGCAGTCCAAAAGCCGCGCGCGCGCGCAACTTCCGTCGCGGCGGTGCAGCAGCCAGTTTTCGCCGCCGCCGTAATCCACCAGCGCCTCAAGCGCGACCGCCGAGGCCGCGGCGCGCCGCCGCCGCCACTCCCATGTTAATGCGGCCGCGGCGAAAGCGAGCGCCGCCCATGCGCCGTGCGCGCCCCACTCGGCCGGCGCGGCCAGCAGCAACGGCAGCGGCAGGCAATACGCGGCAACGACCGCGGCGCCGAGCGGGCGCGGCGAGACGCTAAGCCGGACGGGAAGACAGAATTCGTTTGACAAGGGAAGCCAGTTCCGGGTCGCGCGGCGCCGCGCCATTGCACAGCCAGTCGCTGAGTTGCGGGTCGGCGCAGTCAAGCAGCCGGTCAAAACACCGCTGCTCGTCGGCGCTGAGCGCGGCTGCGTGGTTGGTTGCGAAATCCGACAAGATCAAATCCAATTCCTTGGAGCCGCGCCGGCAGCGCCACAGCCTGCGCTTGTGTTCTCCGCTCACTTCACCCGCAGCACCACCGCTTCATCGCCGCGCGACCGCCTTTTTGATTTCGGCGATCGCTTTCGCCGGGTTCAACCCTTTCGGACAGGCCTTGGTGCAGTTCATGATGGTGTGGCAGCGGTAGAGTTTGAACGCGTCGTCCAGTTGCGCGAGGCGCTCGGCGTCGGCCTGGTCGCGGCTGTCGGCGAGCCAGCGGCGCGCCTGCAGCAGCGCGGCCGGGCCGAGGTAGCGCTCGCTGTTCCACCAGTAACTCGGGCAACTGGTGGAGCAGCACGCGCACAAAATGCATTCATACAGGCCGTCCAGTTTTTTGCGCTGCTCCTCGGACTGCGACCGCTCGCGCTCCGGCGCGTCTCCGGCCTGCAGCCACGGCTTGATGGACGCGTATTGCTTGTAGAAGTTGTTCATGTCCACCACCAGGTCCTTCAGCACCGACATGTGCGGCAGCGGATGGATTTTAATGTCGCCGCGAATTTCCCCGAGCGGGCGAATGCAGGCGAGCGTGTTGACGCCGTCTATGTTCATCGCGCACGAGCCGCAAATCCCCTCGCGGCACGAGCGGCGGAAGGCGAGCGTGCTGTCCAGGCGGTCCTTGATGCGAATCAGCGCGTCCAGCACCATCGGGCCGCAGTCGTTCACATCCACTTCAAACTCGTCCATGCGCGGGTTTTCGCCGAGGTCGGGGTCCCAGCGGTACACGCGCAACTTGCGCGGGCGCACGCGCGACGAATCGCGCAGGCGCCTGCCTGCCTTGATCGTGGAATGTGCGGGTAGCCGGAACTCAGCCATGCGGTCAATAAACGCGCTTCTTCGGCGGAATATACTCGACTTCGTCGCTCAGCGTGAAGGCATGCACCGGCCGGTAATCAATGCGCGGGTCGTCCTCCATGCCGTCCTGCCAGGTCAGCGTGTGCTTCATCCAGTTTTTGTCGTCGCGCTCCGGGTGGTCTTCGTGCGCGTGCGCGCCGCGGCTTTCGGTGCGGTTCGCCGCGGCGTGAATGGAGACGCGCGCCTGGCGCAGCAGGTTGTCCAGTTCCAGCGTTTCCACCAGGTCGGTGTTCCAGACCATGGAGCGGTCGGTCACGCGCACCCCGGAAAAACACGCGCACACTTCGGCGAGTTTGCGCTTGCCCTCCTCCATCACCGGCGCGGCGCGAAACACCGCGCAGTCGTTTTGCATGATTTGCTGCATCGCCAGGCGCAAATCGGCGGTCGGCGCTTCGCCTTTGGCGTGGCGCAGTTTGTCAAAACGCGCGACGCCCTCGTCGCCGGCGTTGCGCGCGAGCGCGGGCGCGCCGCTTCCCGGTTTAATCAATTCGCGCGCGCGGCGCGCGGCCGCGCGACCGAACACCACGATGTCCAGCAGCGAATTGGAGCCGAGCCGGTTTGCGCCGTGCACCGACACGCACGCGGCCTCGCCGATAGCCATCAGCCCGGGCACCACGCAGTCGGCGTCCCCGTCGCGCAGCGTCACCACTTCGCCGTGCAGATTGGTCGGGATGCCGCCCATGTTGTAATGCACGGTCGGCAGCACCGGAATCGGCGCGCGCGTCACATCCACGTCGGCGAAAATCCGCGCCGATTTGGAAATGCCCGGCAGCCGCTCGGCCAGCACTTCGGGCCCGAGGTGTTCAAGGTGCAGATGAATGTGGTCCCTGTTCGCGCCGACGCCGCGCCCTTCGCGGATTTCCATGGTCATGGAGCGGCTGACCACATCGCGCGAAGCCAGGTCCTTGGCGTTCGGCGCGTAGCGCTCCATGAAGCGCTCGCCGTCGGCGTTGGTCAGGTAGCCGCCCTCGCCGCGCGCGCCTTCGGTGATCAGGCAGCCGACGCCGTAGATGCCGGTCGGGTGGAATTGCGTGAACTCCATGTCCTGCAGCGGCAGCCCGGCGCGCAGCGCCATGCCGCCGCCGTCGCCGGTGCAGCTGTGCGCCGAGGTGCAGGAAAAATAACAGCGGCCGTAACCGCCGGTGGCCAGCACCACGATCTTCGCGGCGAAGCGGTGCAGTTGCCCGCCCTCCAAATCCCAGGCGAGCACGCCCTTGCATTCGCCGTTTTCCATGATCAGGTCGGTGGCGAAATACTCAATGAAAAACTCGGCGTGGTGCTTCAGCGACTGCTGGTAGAGCGTGTGCAAAATCGCGTGGCCGGTGCGGTCGGCGGCCGCGCAGGTGCGCTGCGCCTGCCCTTCGCCGTAATGCGTGGTCATGCCGCCGAAGGCGCGCTGGTAGATTTTTCCCTCGGGCGTGCGCGAGAACGGCACGCCGTAATGCTCAAGTTCTATCACCGCGGCCGGCGCCTCCTTGCACATGTATTCAATCGCGTCCTGGTCGCCGAGCCAGTCCGAGCCTTTGACCGTGTCATACATGTGCCACCGCCAGTCGTCCTCGCCCATGTTGCCGAGCGCGGCGCTCATGCCGCCCTGCGCGGCGACCGTGTGGCTGCGCGTCGGAAAGAGTTTGGTGATGCAGGCGGTGCGCAGGCCCTCCAGCGCCATGCCGAAAGTCGCGCGCAGTCCCGAGCCGCCGGCGCCGACCACGACCACATCGTATTGGTGGTCGGTGACCGTGTAGGCCGAGGTCGGCCTGGTGTGCATGTTCTTCATGGCGTCTGGAAAAATGCGATGCGCGCCACCGCGGCGATTGCGGCGAGCGCGGCGAGCGTGTTGATTGCGGCGAACGCGCGCACACTTTTGCGGCGCGCGCCGTCGGAGGCGATGTAGTCCTCGGCGATGACCTGCAGCCCGAGTTGCGCGTGCCAGAAAAGCGCGACGAGATAAATAATGAGCGCGGCGGCGACGCCGGGATGCGCGACCCATGCCATCGCCGCGCCATGCGCGTCATCCACGCGCCTGAGAATTTCAAACACGAACCACACGCTTAAAACCGCGAGCGCCACCGCGGTCGCGCGCTGCCACAGCCAATGGTGCGCGCCTTTTTGCGCTTTGGCGTTCATGCCAGCCATGCGAACGCGGTCAGCGCGGCGGTCGCGCCGAGCACGCACATGCCGCTGCGAAACGCGCTGGACAATTCAAAGCCGAAACCGGCGTCCCAGACGAGGTGGCGAATGCCGTTGCCCCAGTGGTAGAAGGTGCACAGCGTCCAGATGAACAGCAAAACCTTTCCGGGCGCCGACGCAAAAAACGCGCGCGCGATTTCATACGCGCCGCCGCCGAGCGCGAGCGCGGCCAGCCACCACGCGACAAACAGCGCGCCGGCGGCGATGACCATGCCGGTGGCGCGGTGCAAAATGGACAGCACCGAAGTCCACTGCGGGCGGTAGACCTGCAGGTGCGGGGAGAGCGGGCGTTGCGGAACGGGCATGGGCGCGGCGTCGGGCGAATTTCGCAAATGATACCCGCAAATCGCCGGCGCGTGTCAATTTGCGATAATGCGGCGATGGACGCCGCCGCCGCAACCGCCCGCGCTTTTGACGCGCTCTCCCGGCCGCGCCTGGTCGCGCTGGATTCGCTCGCGCTGATTGAAGTCGGCGGCGAAGACGCGCGCGAATTTTTGCAGGCGCAATTGGGCGGTGATGTCGGCGCGGCGCAACCGGAGCGCGCGCAATTGAACGCCTACTGCAATCCGAAGGGGCGGGTGATCGCGGCGTTGCGGCTGATTCCGCGCGCCGAAGGTTTTTGGCTGGTCGCGCCGGCCGAGTTGGCCGACAAACTGATCATGCGATTGAAAATGTTCGTGTTGCGCGCGAAAGTGGAAATCGCGCACTCGCAGTCGCAACTGTTCGGGGCGATTAATTGCAACGGCGAAGAGGGAATTTCACACGCGGAATTGGACGGCGACACCGCCGTCTCGCGAAAAATTCTCATCGGCGCACCCGCGGAAAAATCCGCCGAAAAAACCGACGCATTCTGGCGCCTCGCCGACATTCTCGCCGGGCTGCCGCAGGTGTATGCGCCGACCGCCGAACAATTTCTCCCGCAGGCGCTCAACTTGGATTTGACCGGCGGCGTCAGTTTCACCAAAGGCTGTTTTCCGGGCCAGGAAATCGTCGCGCGCCTGCGCCACCGCGGCAAGGTCAAGCAGCGCATGTTCGCGCTCTTTTTGCCGGACGCAACGCCACCCGCGCCCGGCGCGCCGCTGCTCGCCGAAGATTCCGAACAAAAAATCGGACAGGTCGTCGACGCGGTCGCATGCGACGGCGGCAGCATCGCCGGCGTGGTTCTGCCCGCGGCCGCGCCGGACGGCGCAAAAAATTCGGCGCGCATAAAACTCCCCTACGAAATCCCCGAGACCGCCGAAGCCGCGTGAAAATCCTGCTGCAGCGCGCGGCGCGCGCCGAAGTCGCCGTCGGCGGCGAAACCATCGCGCGCATCGGGCGCGGCGTTTTGTTGTTGGTCGGTTTCGGCCGCGAAGACGGCGATGAAAATGCGCCGCCGGATTTGGCGCGCGCCGCCGAAAAAATCGCGCAACTTCGCATCTTCCCCGACGAGCACGGCAAGTTGATGCATTCGCTGCGCGACACCGGCGGCGCCGCGCTGGCCGTGCCGCAATTCACGCTGCACGGAAACGCGCGCAAGGGCCGGCGCCCGGATTTCACCGCCGCGCTCGCGCCCGATGCGGCGCGCGCGCATTTTGAAGAGTTTGTCGCCGCGCTTAAGGAAACCGCGCTTCGCGTGGAGACCGGCCGGTTCGGCGCAGACATGCGCGTCACTTTAATCAACGACGGGCCATTCACCCTACTGATGGATTTTTAGCGGGTCATTCCGGCCACTCGCGAGATTTCATGACTTTGTCGTAATACTTCTTGCTGATGATGCCGTCGCGAAGATTTGCCTCCATAAGTTTTTTCATGGAGCGATTGCTTTTGCGGTTGTTGCAAGTGCGGCAAAGCAGTTGCTTGTTTTCATCAAACTCGATCTCGTGGTCTCCGGTTTTGCGAGGAATGATGTGGTCAACATCCATATCGCTGTGCGGCTTCCATGCGCCGCAACCAATGCACTCGCCTTCGCATTCACCATACATGCGGTTCTTCAGTTCCTCTTTTGAGGAAATGGAATGAATCGGCTTTGGCGCGCGAGTGCGCTGGTTGATTTTCGGCGACAGCATGTCGCCGGGCAACTGCACTTTCATGCGCTTGGCCACCAAAACCACCGCTTCGGAGGACAAGTCAATGCCGACCCATTCCCTGCCAAGCACTTCCGCCGCAACACAAGTGGTGGCGCAGCCGCAGAAAGGATCCAGTACTAGGTCGTCGCGATCGGTGGTCATGCTGATAATGCGCTTCAGCAATTCCAGAGGTTTGCGCGTGGGATAGTCGACGCCTTTGAGCGGCTCCGCCGCGTCAATGTCATCCCAAAAATTGCCGACCAAAACCCCCTTGGCGTCGGAGAGGTAGTTCTTTTTGTAGAACAGTCCGCCCTCTTTCAATTGCACCAACAGCCCCTGTGCATGCAGTTCACGCATCTTGGCTTCGGTGCAACTCCACTCGCGGGTCACACCCTCAAACTCATAGAGCATCCCGCTGCCGTTCTTCGCCATGCCAACGGCATAGTACTTCCCCTTCTCGTCTTCGAAACGGTAGTTGGAGAGGTCGTCATATTCGCGGTATTGCGGACGAAACTTGTGCTTCGCGCTTTTGCGGTAGTAGTAGATGTAGTCAAAGCTGCGCGGCAGTTGCTTTTTGGCAATGTTGCCGACGCCCTTGGGTTTGCGGTTCCACGCAACCACATTGACCATGTTTTTTGGTCCGAAAATCGCATCCAGAACAAAGCGGAGGTGCGGGCCCATGACATCATCGCACTGCAGAACCAGCGCACCGCTCGGCTTGAGAATGCGATGCATCTCAAGCAAGCGAATGCTCATGTAGACGCAGTAGGAAATATTTTTCCCATTGCGCGAGCCGTCCAGATCCTGCACCGTCCGCAGCACCGAATACAACTTAGCATTCTTTTTGGAGGCCAGCCGCCCCCACCATGCGATGTCAATGTCGGCCAGCGTCCAAGTGTCTTTGAAATGCGCGGACACATTGCCGTCATCGTCGAAGGCAACCCAGCTCTTGTTTGAGTTGTAGGGCGGATCCAGATAGACCAGGTCAACGCTGGCATCCTCAATGCCGCGCAGCACCGGCAGGTTGTCGCTGATGAAAATGGTGGAGGGCTTCACGCTCATGGTGGGCGATTATACCCGGACGCCTCCAATGCCGGCCGCTTCCGGCAAACTTTTTCCAAGCCGCGGATGCATGCATGCGATCCCCATTTTAGGGAATTTTCCCTATAATCCCGCATCTCCCTCAAACCCAAGGTGCAATCCCATGACCCGCCAAGAGCAAATTGATTCGCTGCAGCGCGAATGGAAAGAAAACCCGCGCTGGAAAGACATCACCCGCGGCTATGGCGCCGAAGACGTGGTGCGCCTGCGCGGCTCGGTGCAGCCCGAACTCACCTACGCGGCGCGCGGCGCGCGCAAACTCTGGGCGCAGGTGCACGGCGCCGCCAACAAAGGCTATGTCAACTGCCTCGGCGCGCTGACCGCCGGGCAGGCGGTGCAGCAGGCCAAGGCCGGCGTGGAGGCGATTTACCTGTCCGGCTGGCAGGTCGCGGCCGACAACAACACCTCCGAGACGATGTATCCCGACCAGTCGCTGTATGCGTGCGACTCGGTGCCGGCGATGGTGCGGCGCATCAACAACGCTTTCGCGCGCGCCGACCAGATTCAATGGCAGCGCGGCATCGGGCCCGGCGACGACGGATATGTCGACTACTTCCTGCCCATCGTCGCCGACGCCGAGGCCGGATTCGGCGGCATCTTGAACGCGTTTGAACTGGCGAAGGGCATGATCGCCGCAGGCGCGGCCGGCGTGCATTTTGAAGACCAGTTGGCCGCGGTGAAAAAATGCGGGCACATGGGCGGCAAGGTGCTGCTGCCGAGCGGCGAGTCGGTGCAGAAACTGATCGCGGCGCGCCTCGCCGCCGATGTGCTCGGCGCGCCGACGTTGGTGCTGGCGCGCACCGACGCCGAGGCCGCAAACCTGCTGACTTCCGATGTGGACGAAAACGACCGCCCGTTCCTCACCGGCGAGCGCACTTCCGAGGGATTTTTCCGCACGCGCAACGGCCTTGAGCAAGCGGTGTCGCGCGGCCTGGCATACGCGCCCTACGCCGACTTGCTTTGGTGCGAAACCGCGACGCCGGATTTGGGTTTCGCGCGCGAGTTCGCGCAGGCGGTGCGCGAGCGCCATCCCGGCAAGTTGCTCGCCTACAACTGCTCGCCGTCGTTCAACTGGAAAAAGCACCTGGACGACGCGGCGATCGCCTCGTTTCAGGATGAAATCGCCGCGCTCGGCTATGTCTACCAGTTCATCACGCTGGCCGGCATTCACAACATGTGGTTTCACATGTTTGACCTGGCGCACGCCTACGCGCGCGGCGAGGGCATGCGCCACTATGTCAACAAAGTGCAGCAGCCCGAATTCGCGGCGGCCGCCGACGGCTACACCTTCGTCGCGCACCAGCAGGAAGTCGGCGCCGGCTACTTTGACGATGTGACCACCACGATACAGGGCGGCGCGTCCTCGGTGACCGCGCTCGCCGGCTCCACCGAAGAGGAGCAGTTTTAGTCCGCGCCGCCGCGCCCGCCCGCCTTTCTTTAATCCCTTTTTTAATGACCGCCGACAGCGGCGCCGGCGCGGGCCTGGCGCGGCGGATCGCCGCCACCATTCTTGAGGGGTTTAACCGCCACTTCTCGCTGTTCGGCGAAATCACGCGCGGCGCGCGCGAGCGTTTTGAAGCGGCCGACTGGGAGGCCGAAACCGCCGCGCGCCGCGAGCGCATCGCCTATTACGACCTGCGCGTCAAGGAGGCGATCGGCAACTTAAACGCGCGGTTTGACCTGGCAAAACCCGACCCGAAACTGTGGCGCGAAATCAAGCGGTGGTACATGTGGGAACTCTACGAGCACAAGCAACCGGAACTGGCCGAGAGTTTTTACAACTCGGTTTTCTGCCGCCTGTTTGACCGCAGTTATTTCAACAACGACCACATCTTCGTAAGGCCCGGCAGCGCGATTGACCACCTGGACATGGACGACCCGGTCTACGCCGGCTACTACCCGGACGAGAGCGGCATGCGCGGCGCGCTGCAAAGCGCGCTCACCGGTTTTAAGTTTCGCCGCAAATGGCGCGACTTGGACGGCGACGCCGGCCTGCTCGCCGAAGGATTGGATGCCGCGCTGCAGCCGTTTCCGGCGCCGCGCCCGCCGCTGCAACTGCATGTGGTGTCGTCGCTTTTTTACCGCAACAAAGCGGCCTATGTGGTCGGGCGCGCGCTGGTCGGCGTGGACATCCGCCCGTTCGTGATTCCGATTTTGCTGGACGAAAATATGGAGTTGTTCGCCGACGCCATCGTCACCGAAGAGGAGGACCTCGCGGTGATTTTCAGTTTCACCCGCTCGTATTTCATGGTGGACACGGCGGTGCCGGCCGGGCTGGTCGCGTTTTTGCAGTCCATCCTGCCGGGCAAAACGCGCGCCGACCTTTACGCCAGCATCGGCTTTCACAAGCAGGGCAAGACGCTTTTTTACCGCGAGTTTTTGCACCACCTCGGGCATTCCTCCGACAAACTGATTTCCGCGCCGGGCATCAAGGGCATGGTCATGAGCGTGTTCACGCTGCCGTCCTATCCGTATGTTTTCAAGGTCATCAAAGACCGCTTCGCCGCGCCGAAAGTCACCGACCGCGCCGCGGTCAGGGAAAAATACCAACTGGTGAAAATGCACGACCGCGCCGGGCGCATGGCCGACACGCTGGAGTTTTCGCAGGTGGCGTTTCCGGTCGGGCGGTTTTCCGAGGAACTTCTCGCCGAACTGCAAAAGGAAATCGCCTCCAGCATGTACACCGAAGGCGGCTTCGTCATCATCCGCCACCTCTACATAGAGCGCAGCATGGTGCCGCTGAACATTTATCTTGAGCACGCCGGCCGGGAAATGCTGGAGCGCGCGGTCATCAGTTACGGCAACGCGATAAAGGAAATGATCGCCGCGAATATTTTCCCCGGCGACATGCTGCTGAAAAATTTCGGCGTAACCCGCTACAACCGCGTGGTGTTTTACGACTACGACGAAATCCGCCTGCTGAGCGACATCCGCATCCGCGAAGTTCCGCCCGCGCGCAGCCCCGAGGAAGAGATGTCGTCGGAGCCGTGGTATCACGCCGGCGAAGACGACTTTTTTCCCGAGCAATTTGATTCCTTCGTCGCCAGCCACCCGCGCGTGCGCGAGAGTTTTCTCGCCCACCACGCCGACCTGCTGCGGCCCGACTACTGGAAAAAAGTGCAGGAAGACATCGCCAAACAAAAACGCCGCGATGTTTTCCCCTACCCGCCGCGCATTCGCTTTCAGCGCGGCGAAAAAGAAGCAAACGAAAGTTAGGAGATTTGCTTCTCGCGAATTTCGTCCAGCGTTTTGCAGTCAATGCAAAGCACCGCGGTCGGGCGCGCCTCCAGGCGCTTGATGCCGATTTCTTCGCCGCAGTTTTCGCAGTAGCCGAAGTCGCCGGAATCCAGGTGGTGAATGGATTCGTTGATGCGCTTGATCAGTTTGCGGTCGCGGTCGCGGCCGCGCAACTCCAGCGCCATGTCGGTTTCCTGGCTTGCGCGGTCGGTCGGGTCGGGGTGGTTGGCGGTTTCATCCTGCAGATGCACCACCGTCTTTGAGGTGTCGCTGCTCAACTCGGAGAGCCACGCGTTCAGTATCGCGCGGAAATGCTCCAGTTGCGCCGGGCCCATGTATGCTTCGTTCTTCGCGGGCTTGTAGGGTTTGATTCCGTGAATCAGTGTTTCGGATTTTGATTTTGCTGGCATCGGTGGATGAGGGATGGGCCAAAATTAACCGGATCGGTTATACCAGATTGCGCGGCGCGGCGCAACATGATTTTTTCGCGGGGATTTTTCAGGGGGAATTTTCCGGAGGGATTTTAAGGGGAAGTTTTCCGACGGGAATTTTGCAAGAGAGATTTTCCGGCAATTTTTCGGCGGCGTCAATTCGCCGCGGCGCCGGCCGAATGCAGCGCGCGCCGCCGCCGCGCCTCGCCCGGGCTGAGTTGCAGCGGCCGGTAAATTTCCACGCGGTCGCCGTCGGAAAGTTTCCAATCATGCGCGCGGCGCATGCCGAAAACGCCGGCCGGAGTTTCCGCCCAATTTACCTCCGGAAACTGCGCCGGCAACGAAGACGCGCGAATCGCATCTGCAATCGTCGCCGGCGCGTCCAGCGTCAACTCCTCGCAGACTTGCCGTTCGGGCAGCGCATAAACCACTTCCACGCGAATCATGCCGCCGGCGGAGGGGGCGCGCAATGAATCGGCGCGGCGCACGAAAGAATCCACCAGCGTGCCGGCGATGTGTTCAAACACCGGCGTCAACGCGCGGCGCATCACGCCGGACACTTCAAAGCGCAAATCCAGCGAGGCGCGGCACGCGTCCTCGCGCAACGCGGAAAAATTCCAGGCGCCGGACAATTCGCTGAACGGACCCTCCACCAATTCCATTTCTATGCGCGCAAACGGCGTCAGCCGGTTGCGCGTGGTAAACGAGCGGCGCACGCCGCGGTAGGCGATGTCCACGCGCGCGAGTTGTTCGCGCTCGCCGCGCGCGAGCACCGCGGCGCTTTCGCACCAAGGCAGGAAGGCCGGATACGATTCAATGTCGCCGACCAGCGCATACATTTCTTCGGCGGCGTGCATGACCAGCGCCGATCTCGCCACGCGCTGCATGTTCAGACGGGGAAAACCATGATGCGCTGCATTATACTCCGGGGGCGCGGCGAAAATGCCCGCGCATTTTCCCGCTCCCCCCCTCCCCGGCGAAAATGGCAAAAAAGAAAAAATCCAAACCCAATGACATCGCGCAAAACCGCAAGGCGCGGTTTGATTATTCCATCGAGGAGGAATTTGAAGCCGGCGTCGCGCTGCAGGGCTGGGAGGTGAAAAGTTTGCGCGAGGGGCGCGCGCAGTTGAAGGAGAGTTATGTGGTCATCCTGCACGGCGAGTTGTTTTTGATCGGCGCGCACTTTTCGCCGCTGCGCTCGGCCTCAAGCCATGTCAACCCGGACCCGGCGCGCAGCCGCAAACTGCTGCTGCACAAGCGCGAAATCAGCAAACTTATCGGCGCGCGCGAACGCGCCGGCTACACCATCGTGCCGCTCGCGCTGTATTGGAAGCGCGGCCGGGTCAAGGCGAAAATCGCGCTGGCGAAAGGCAAGCGGCAATACGACAAACGGCGCGCGCTCAAGCAGCGCGAGTGGGAGCGCGACCGGCGGCGGGCGCTGAAAGCGCGGTAATCCGCCGAAATATTGCGTTTTGGGCGCCCGAAACGGAAAAATATTTTTTCGCCGCGCGCCTGCAAACCGCCCGCCGAAGTGCCATAATGCGGGCGTATTCCATGGGGGTGACCTGGCTTCGACGCCGGTCGCGAAGCCATCGGAGCATGCCGAGGAGCAGAACACCTCGTAAATCCATCTGCAACGCAATAGTTGCCAACGACGACAACTACGCGCTGGCCGCTTAATCCGGCTCAGCCCTTTCACCTGGTTCGCCTTTGACTGGGGTTTGAAAGGTCAAACAGAAGGCTTTGCTTGCGGGTTCGCCTGGCGCTCGTAAGCGAGATTCACAGGCTCGCCGCCGCGTGTTCGCGTCTGCAGTGCTTTGACGCGGCGGTTAATCCGACAAGCGCAGACTAAGCATGTAGCCGCCGGTGGTGTAGGTCCTGCGGACGCGGGTTCGATTCCCGCCACCTCCACCATTCCCCTTTTCGCGGGCGCCGGGACGCGCCCCGCGGCGCCCACCGCGAAATTCCCCCCCGAAAAACCCCGCGAAATTTTTTTTGCGCGCGCGTGCGCGCCGGCAAAAAATCCGCTATAGTTCCCCGCGCTTACAGATTGTTGTTGGCGATTTGGATTCCTTGCGACCCCGAATTCCCCGATTTCATGTCATTACTGTATGCATTTCCTTTCTTTCATTTTCAACAGGTATTTTCTTCATGGCAACAGGCACCGTAAAGTGGTTCAACGAATCCAAAGGTTTTGGTTTCATCACGCAAGAAGACGGCGGAGCGGATGTATTCGTCCACTTCCGCGCAATCGAAGGCACGGGTTTCAAAACCCTGCGCGAAGGCCAGAGCGTCGACTTTGACATGGAAGAGGGCCCGAAAGGCCTGCAGGCGACGCGCGTCACACCCGCCTGATCCACGGGCCGCCGTTTCGGCGGCGGCCCGGTTTCTCCCGGCCCCGCTTCGGCGGGGCTTTTCATTGCAGTTGCGCCGACTGTCCGCGCGTCAGCCGCTTTTCAGATAACTCTCCATGGAATCATCCATCGCCTCCAGCCACGGCGTGTGATGCACCGGCTGCATGTTTCCGGTGACCAGCGAGCGGTAGGCGTTGTTGCGGTAGCCCATGATGTCCTCGTGCTTGTGGTGCTCCCACTCCATGAAGGTTTTGTTCACGCCCTCCACATCGTAGTCCGGGTAGTCGGTCTCGCTCAGCAACTCGCGGACATTGTCGCCCTGAAACCAGATCATCTGCTCGTCGTCGGCGAGTTTTTCCTCGCGCGCGCGCCACTTCGCGCTGTGCGCGCGCATCTCGGCGAGCGGCGGCAGTTTGATTTTGCCGAGCATGTAGTCGCGCGCATACCAGGCCTGCGCGTCAAACATGGTGAAAGTGTAGAACTGGTCCTGCATGCCGAGATACATCAGTTTCGGATTGTCCTCCCAGAACACGCCCTTGTAGAGGTTGAGCGGCCACAGCCGGTTCGCCGTCTGCAGCCGCAACTCGTCCGGCAAAAACGGAAAGTGGTGCAGATAGCCGGTGCACAGGATGATCGCGTCCACATCCTTCTTGGAGCCGTCCTTGAAGAACGCGGTGCGGCCCTCCACCTTGGTCAGAAGCGGCACTTCCTTCCAGGTGTCCGGCCAGTGAAACCCCATCGGCGCGGTGCGGTGGCTGCAGGTGACCGACTTCGCGCCGTATTTGTGGCATTGCGAGCCGATGTCCTCGGCCGAATAACTGGTGCCGATGATCAGGATGTCCTTGCCCTTGAACTCCAGCGCGTCGCGAAAATCATGCGCGTGCAGCAGCCGCCCGTTGAAGGTTTCAAAGCCCTTGAAGTGCGGCGTGTTCGGCACCGAAAAATGCCCGGTCGCGACCACCACGAAATCAAAATCCTCGGCCGAGATTTTGTTGTTTTTGACATCGTGCGCGGTCACGCGAAAGCGCCCGCGCTCCTCGGAGTAGCGGACATCGCGCACCGCGTGGTGAAAGCGCATGTATTTTTGCGCGCCGGCCTTCTCCACCCGCCCGCGCAGATAATCGGCCAGCACCGCGCGCGGCGGATAGGACGCAATCGCTTTGCCGAAGTGCTCCTCAAAGGTGTAGTCGGCGAACTCCAGGCATTCCTTCGGCCCGTTGGACCAAAGGTAGCGGTACATGCTGCAGTGCATCGGCTCGCCGAACTCGTCCGCGCCGGTGCGCCAGGTGTAATTCCACAGCCCGCCGAATCCGCCCTGCTTCTCATAGCAGGCCAGTTCCGGAATCTCCGCCCCTTTCGCGGCGGCGGATGCAAACGCGCAGAGCTGCGAAATGCCGCAGGGGCCTGCGCCGATGATGGCTACTTTGGGCATGGGTGGCTCCGGTTGGTGTGGTTGGTAGGGGTGGTTAAGATAGCACGGGTGGAAGACGCCTATTCAGCCCGCAACATTTTCAAATGCCGCCGGCGCGCGCTCGGAGCATTCGCGGCAATGCAGTTGAAATTTTTCGTTGATGGGCGCGCGCTCTTGCAACTGCAAGCCTCCCGCAGTGGCGAGGTACACGTCGTAAGAATTCGGCGCGGTGATGTACTCGACGGACCCGCAATGTGGGCATGCGTATTTTGCGCTGTTTGCTGGTTTTTTCATGATGTTTTCTTCTGTGTGGTTCGGGTGATTAAGATAGCACGGGTGGAAAGGGAGGAAAAACTTTGCCCATGCCGCGCCAGACGAAACCCTGGCTGGTGAAATGTTGAAATCCACCAGTCAGAGTTTCCGAATGACGCCCATGAGCTTATCTCTTCCCTCGCCATTCCAATAGGTCAGGTCTTGCTCGATGAAAAGCCACTTGCACAAAAGAACAATTTGCTGGAGGCACATCGGTTGCGGTGTAGCCGAAGTTCTTCGCGATTTAGCCAATGCATCGATTTTTCGTTTGCTCGTGATTGGACAAGTGTGGGGTATCATTTGATGCTCAGCCTCGATGGAGGCTATCAGGTCGCGCCAAACTTTCAGGCTTAAGCGCCTCTTCTTGCGGAGAAGATCATCCAGCAAAAACTTGTGGCTGGGCGGGCGATCATTCCCATTTTTCCATTGGCAACCGGCCATGTCTTCAATGTAGATGACAAAATCACATCCTTTGTTCAGCCGCCCCGGGCGTTCAAGGTAGACATGTTTGCCAGTGACAAGGGTTTCGACAAAATACCGGTATTTTTTCTCCCTCGTCTCTTTCAGCCATGTAAGCAGCAAGAACCGCCGAATTCCAGCCCTTGTGTTCACTTTAAGTGTGAGACTTTTGTTGATGCGTTGGTCGTTTCGAATAGCCATTTTTTCCTCGTTGTTAATCTGTGATGTATGCGCGAACAAGCCGCGGTCAATTTGCAGGGCGGCATCCGCCGCGCCGGCATCAGTCCCGTATTTTATACCGGGCGGAATCAGCCATGCGGACGCTATTGTAATCGTTGACATCGTCAAAAACAAACCGCCAAATGCAAAAAATCTCCCCCCGTTTTTCAAAGAAAATCAGGTCAACGGGCTTGTCGGTGTGGGCGCTCCATTGGCGAAACGGATAATACAGTTGCCGAATAATGACATTGGTGGTCGCGGCATTTTTCGCCTCCACCAGCAGCACGCGGTTTTTGCCTTCATAGCCGGCATCGACTTCGGTTTGCACGCTTTTGGCGGTGATTTTGCTTTTGTGCTTGCCCGCGGCAAATGAAAAAAGCGGGGTGTATTTGCGCCCGCGTATGGTCAGGATGTAACTGTCATCGCCCATGTAGGTGCGAATCAAACTCGCGGCATATGCATAGTCCAAATGCTGCATTTCGGAGTTGCCGACACTCGTGGTGTCGGGGGTAAATCCGATTTTGGATGAATACGTTTGCACTTTGCCGGTGATTTCCGGGATGTCCACATAGCCCTCGCCCTGAACCACCGCATACACGCCGTTTTTGATTGGAAGGAGAAAGAGGCCGTTGTCGCGGAATACCCGCGGACGGTCTTCGCGGGTGTCTTGTTTGCACAAAATCCGCACTTCCTTTTCGCCGGTGGCTTTGAAGTCTTGGCAGGATTTTTTGATGTCCTCGGCGGTGAGAGTGAACGGCGATTTCTTAAAATCATGCTTCAGGATTTTGTGGTCCTTGCAGATTTTCGCCCAGGATTTGTCGGAAGCCATGACGCGCGCCTACGCGGCAAACATTTCTTCAAAATACGCCGCCGCCGGCTCGGCCACGGCATTTTCGGAAACCGTAAAGATTTCCCGCGTCATCGTTTCTTTGATCGTTTCTTTGATGCGCTTTACCGCCATGCCGGAAAGGTATTTTTTCTCGGCGTCGATTCCGACAAAATTCCTGCCGTGGCGGAGCGCGGCCACCCCGGTGGTCGCGCTGCCGCAGAAGGGGTCGAGCACGATGTCATTTTCATTCGTGCATGCCAGCACGATTCGCTCCAAAAGCGACACCGGCTTTTGCGCGGGATGTTTCCCGAATTTTTTCTCGTCTCTTTTCGGCGTATTGATCGCCCAGACGCTGCGCATTTGCCGGTCGGATTTTTTGATGAAGTCGCCGGGCCATTCCGACTGCTTCATCAGATCGTAATTGAATTTGTGCTTTGCTTTTTTGGTTTTGCGCGCCCACAGCAAAGTCTCGTGACTGGCGGCAAACATCCTGCATGCCAGATGGGGGGATGCATTCGGCTTATACCAGCAGATTTCATTGAGCAAATGCCACCGCTGGCTTTGCAATGCAAATCCGCAAATGTAAATGGAGTGGTAGGTGCCTGACACCCACAGAGAGCCGTTTTCCTTCAGCACTCTGCGGCATGCTTCAATCCAGTTGTAGTGGAAGTCGTAATCTTTCTCGAAGCCGTTGCTCTTGTCCCACGCGCCCTTGTTCACGCTGACGCGCTTGCCGGCATGGCAGCTGAAACCGCCGTTGGAAAGATTGTAGGGCGGGTCGGCGAAAATCAAATCCACGCTGTTTTCCGGCAGGGAATTGAGCACCGTCACCGCGTCCCCGTTGAAGAGCCGCACTCCCCTGTCTTTGAAAAAAGACCGCGTCCCTTTGCTTTTCGCGGGCTTTTTCCGGCGCAGACTTGCATTTGCCGGAGCGCCGACGGCGCGCCCTGCTTTGGCGTGGATTGTTGTGGTTTGGTGGTCTGCCATTGCGTTTTGCCCGCGCGGGCGATTCTACCCCAATTCCCCCGGCCGCGTCACTCCACCCCCCGCACCCGCTTCTTCCCCGCGTCAAAATGCGGAAACTCCACCACCTCGCACGCAATCCGCTTCTGGTGGCCGTCCAGTTTTCCCACCTCCAGTTTGCCGCCGAGGGCGGCGTGTTCCACATCCACGCGCGCGAGCGCGATGTTTTTGCGCAGGATCGGGGAGAGCGCGCCGCTGGTCACTTCGCCGATTTGGGTGCGGCCGGTGTAGATGCCGTCGCCGTGCGCGGCCGGCTCTTCGCCGGACAATACCAGGCCGACCAGTTTGCGCCGCGGGGCGTCTTTGCGCTTGGTCAGCGCGGCGCGGCCGATGAAGTCGTCCTGCTTGCTCTTCAACGGAACGGTGAAACCGATGCCGGCTTCAAACGGGTCGGTCTGGTCGGTGAACTCGTGGCCGGCGAAAATTAAGCCGGCTTCAATGCGCAGCATGTCCAGCGCGGCCAGGCCGAGCGGCTTGATGCCGTGCGGCTGCCCGACCTGCCAGACCGCGTCCCACACTTCCCCGGCGTGCTTCGGGTGGCAGAAGATTTCGTAGCCGCGCTCGCCGGTGTAGCCGGTGCGCGACAGCACGATGGGAATGCCGTCCTCCCCGCCGATGCGCGCGATGGAAAAGCGAAACCATTCCAGTTCGGCGGCGCCGGCCTGGTCGGGGCGCGTCCAAACAATTTCGCGCAGCACATCCAAACTGCGCGGGCCCTGCACCTGCAGGTTGTGCAGTTGCTCGGTGGAGTCCTTCACCCAGACATGCATGCCGCGCTCCTCGGCCTGCCGGCGCAGCCACAGCACCGAGTCGTCGGAGCCGCCGACCCAGCGGAAGTTGTCCTTCGCCAGGCGAAACACGGTGCCGTCGTCAATCATGCCGCCGGACTCGTGGCACATCGCGGTGTAGACCACCTGCCCGGGACTGAGGCGGCGCATGTCGCGGGTGACGCAGGTCTGCATCAGCAGTTCGGCGCCGGGCCCGGTGATTTCGGCCTTGCGCAGCGACGACAGGTCTATGACCGCGGCGCTTTCGCGGCAGGCCCAGTATTCGGCGACCGCGCCGAGGTTGGTGAAGTCGTCGGCCAGCCAGTAGCCGTTGGATTCGGTGAAGTTGCGGGTCAGGCGCGAGGTGCGCGCGTGAAAGCCGGTTTCTTTGGTCATCTCAGGTTCCGCGTCGGTGGTTTTGCGATACGCGACCGCCCGCTTGAACAGGTTGTCGCGCGGGTAAATGCGCAGGTGAATGTCGGTCGGGTCCCAGCCGTTCGCCGCGTTGATGTCGCACGGGCAGGCCGAGGAGACGCACACCAAATCGGTGAGCGCGCGCATCAGCACATAATCGCCGGGGCGCGACCACGGGTCGTCAAAGGAAAACTGGTGGGCGTCGTCAAAGAAAGTGTTGAAGAACAGATTCATCGCCATCCAGCCCTTGCGCGGCGTGACCGGGTAATTCGCCAGCGCGAGGTTGAAATTGTCCGAGCAGTTGACATGGCCGGGGTAGCCGGCGTCGTCGTAATACTTCGCGGTGCAGGCCAGGCCGAAACTGTCGTGGCGGCCGCAGGTGTCCTGCACCACTTCCACCAGCGGTTCAAAATCGGCGTCGTAAAACTTGGAATACAAACCGGGCGCCGGGTAGGCGGTGCCAAGAAGCCCGCGCGTGGTGGTCGCGTCCAGGCAGTTTTCGCGGCCGCGCTCCAGATTCGCCGCGCCGAAGCATTGGAAGTCGCTGCATTGGCGCCCCTCCACATCAATGATCTGCACATATTCGCCGGCCGCGACTTCATAGGCGAGCGCGGTGCTTTCTTTGACGCGCAAATCGGCGCGCGGGTCGGCGAGCGGGTCGGGGAGTTCGGCCGCGGCGCCGGCCGGCGGAGGCGCGGCGCGGCGGATGAAGACGATGAGTTCGCCGGGCGGCAACTCGGCCAGGGGATTTTCACCGCCGACGCGGTCGGCCGCCATGTCATTGCCCGGCGCGCAGATTAAACCGAGCGCGTCGGTCTCGCAGACAAAAGAAGCGGTGCTGCCGGCGCGCGTTTCGCCGCCGAGCAATTCGCAGGTCTTTGCCGCGGCCAGGTCTATGCGGTGCTCGCGCAGTTTTTTGGCGAGGCGCGCCGCGCCGGGCGCGCCGCCGCGCAGGCACTCGGCCATGCGCGCGCCGCCGCCGTTGGCATTTTCGGCGAGGCCGAGCGCGGCGGTGCGCGATTCGCCCTCGGCGCCGAACCCGGCGACCAGCGCGGGCTGCAGTCCCTGCGGGTCCACTATCTCCACTTCGTCTCCGCAAAACAGCGGCAGCGCGAGCATGCCCATCGCCGGCACGCGCCGCCGCTCCAATTGGGGGCTCGGCGCGCGCGCGAATTGTTCGGGCGTTTGCAGCGTGATGTTCATGCCATTAATATACCCCGAATATATCCCCGGAATATTTATGGGAAATGCGCGGGGGCGGCGGCGCGGGGCGTATAATGATTTCGCGCCAACCGACCGCGCCCGCCGGCGGGCATAAAGGCACAAGCATGAAAAATGCCGTTACCGAAAAATTGATCAAAGCGGTCAAGGCCGCGCGCCCGGCGCCGCGCGCCGCGGAAATTGACTTTTTGCGCGGGTATTACCACCGCCTTTCGGGCCAGGATTTTTCCGCCGGCAAGGCGGCCGCGTTGCGCGCCGCGGCGCTGCGCCACCGCAAACTCGGCGCGGCGCGTGCGCCCGGCGAGACGCTGATAGAGGCCTACAACCTTCAGGACACGCGCGGCGGACCCGCAGCCGACCGCGACGAGACGGTCATCAACATCATCAGCGACGACAAGCCGTTCATCATTGATTCGCTGACCATCAAACTGAACGCGATGCGAAAGACGCCGCACCGCATCGCGCACCCGATTTTTGAAGTGGAGCGCGACGCGCGCGGGCGGATGCGCGGCATGACGCCGTTCGCCGGCAAGGCGCGGCGCGACGGCGCGCCGATTGAAACCTATGTGCAGTTTCGCATTGACTTCACGCGCCGCGCCGAGCACGCGCACCTGTTGCGCGAACTGCACGGCGTGATGAGCGACATTGAAATCGTGGTCGCCGACTGGGCGCGGATGCGCGCCAACACTTTGCTGCTCGCCGAGATGGTCGCGGCGCGAAAGGGCGGCGGCGGGCTCGCAAAGATAAGCGGCATGCGCCGCGAGCACGACGAATTGCTGCGCTGGCTGGAGGACCACAACTTCGCCTTTCTCGGCTACGCCGAAGTGGAAGTCGCCGACGGCGCGCGCGCTTCGCTGGACCGAAAATCCGCGCTCGGCGTGCTGCGCGCGGCCGCGCGGCGCGACGGAGACGCTGCCGCGCTGGACATGCTGCCGGACGCGGAATGCAGCGCGGCCTCGCCGCTGGTGTTCGCGAAGTCGCGGCGGCGCGCGCACATTCACCGCGCCAATTATTTTGACTGCATCATGATCGCGCACGGCGGCGCGGGAAACGGAAATGGAAAGGGCAAGCGCCGCGTCAGCTGCATTCTCGGCTTTCTCGCCGGCCGCTCGGCGCTGCTGCCGACCGGGGAGATTCCGCACCTTCGCAACAAGACCGCCTACATATTAAAGGAGAGCGCGCTGCGCCCCGGCGGCCACGCCCACAAAACGCTGCAGACCACATTGGAAACGCTGCCGCGCGAACTGCTGTTTCAGATGGACACGCGCAGCCTCTACGCGCTTTGCATGACCATCCTCAATCATCTGGAGCGCCGCAAAACGCGCGCGCACCTGCACCGCAACATCACCGGGCATTTTTATTCGTGCCTGGTCTACATTCCGCGCGACCTTTTCAACAGCAAACTGCGCGCGCGCATTCAGGAATATCTCGGCGCGGCGCTCGGCGCGGATGAAGTGACTTTCAATGTGTATTTTTCCGATTCCATCCTGACGCGGATTCACTACCTGGCGCACCGCCACGACCGCTCCGAAGGAAAAGCGGACGCGGCCGCGATTGAGCGGCGCATTCGCTCCATGGCGCGCGACTGGAATGAAAATCTCTTTGAGGCGCTGCGCGAACAGCGCGGCTACCAATTCGCCGGGGAAATGCTGGAGTTGTACCGCGACGCGTTTCCGGGGAGTTACCGCGACGATTTTTCGGTGGAGCGCGCGGTCGCCGACATCGGCCGCTTCGCCGCGGCGCGCGCCGGTCCCGGCGAAATTTGCGCGGCGCTGGAGCCGGCGCGCGGCGGCAATGACGCGCGCGCCGCAAGTTTCAAGTTGTATGCGGGCGACGATTCGGTCGCGCTGTCCGATGTGCTTCCGATTCTGCGCCACATGGGCGTGCGCGTTCTGAACGAGCGCCCCTACCGCGTCGCGCGCCGCGACGGCGTCACCGTGTGGCTGCACGACTTTTCGCTGACGCGCAAGGACGGGCGCGAGTTTGACATCGCGGCCTGCGCGGAAAATTTTGAGTCGGTGTTTCTGCGCGCGTGGCGCGGCGAAATTGAAGACGACGGCTTCAACCGGCTGACGCTGCTCGCCGGGCTCGGCTGGAAGGAAGTCAGTTTGCTGCGCGCCTGTTTCCGCTACCTGAAACAAATCCGCCTGCGGTACAGCGAGCAATACATCATGGACGCGCTGGCGAATTACCCGGACCTGGCGGTCGCGGTGGTCGCGTTCTTTAAGTCGCGCTTTGACCCGTCGGCGAAACGCGCGCGCGCGAAAAGCGCCGAAGCGGAAATGGAGCGCAAACTGGACGGCATCGCCACGCTGGACGAAGACCGCATTCTGCGCGCGCTGATAGACGTGGTGCGCGCCACCGTGCGCACCAACTACTACCAAACCGGCGCCGGCGGCGAATCCAAACCGTGCATCGCGCTGAAACTCCGCCCGCGCGAAATTCCGCGCATTCCCGAGCCGGCGCCGCTGCATGAAATTTTCGTCTGCTCGCCGCGCGTGGAAGGCGTGCATTTGCGCGGCGGCGCGGTCGCGCGCGGCGGGCTGCGCTGGTCGGAGCGCCTGGAGGATTTCCGCACCGAAGTGCTCGGCCTGGTCAAGGCGCAGCGCGTGAAAAACGCGGTCATCGTTCCGGTCGGCTCCAAAGGAGGCTTCGTCGCCAAGCGGTTGCCGGCGGCCGGGCGCGAAGAAATTCAGCGCGAAGTGATCGCCTGCTACCGCCTGTTCATCGGCGGCATGCTGGACCTGACCGACAACCTCGGCGGCGGCCGCGTCATCCCGCCGAAAAATGTGGTTCGCTTGGACGGAGACGACCCGTATTTGGTGGTGGCCGCGGACAAAGGCACCGCGACTTTCTCCGACATCGCCAACGCCATCTCCGAGGAGCACGGCTTCTGGCTCGGCGACGCGTTTGCCTCCGGCGGCTCGGCCGGCTACGACCACAAAAAAATGGGCATCACCGCGCGCGGCGCGTGGGAGTCGGTCAAGCGGCATTTCCGCGAACTCGGCAAGGACATTCAGAAAACCGACTTCACCGCGGCCGGCATCGGCGACATGGCCGGCGATGTATTCGGCAACGGCATGCTGCTGTCCAAACACATTCGCCTGGTCGCCGCGTTCAACCACATGCACATCTTCCTGGATCCGAATCCGGACGCGGCGCGCAGTTTTCGCGAGCGGCGGCGGCTGTTCAACTTGCCGGGCTCGTCGTGGAGCGACTACGACCGCGCCGCGCTCTCCAAAGGCGGCGGCGTTTTTGAGCGCACCGCGAAATCAATCGCGCTTTCGCCCGAGGCGCGAAAAATGCTGGGCGCGCCGAAAGACCGCATCGCGCCCGACGATTTGATCAGCCTCATCCTCAAAGCCGAAGTGGAGTTGCTGTGGAACGGCGGCATCGGCACCTATGTCAAGGCGAGCGGCGAGACGCACGCCGAAGTGCAGGACAAGGCGAATGACGGCGTGCGCGCCGACGCCTCGGAGTTGCGCTGCAAGGTGGTCGGCGAAGGCGGCAACCTCGGCATGACGCAACTGGCGCGCGTGGAATTCGCGTCGCGCGGCGGACTGTGCTACACCGACGCGATAGACAACTCGGCCGGCGTGGACACCTCCGACCGCGAGGTCAACATCAAGATTTTGCTGAACGCGGCGATTGCCGCGAAAAAACTCGCGCCGGCCGGGCGCAACCGCCTGCTCGCAAGCATGGAAAAGGAAATCGCCGCGCTGGTGCTGCGCAACAACTACCAGCAGACGCAGACGCTCGGCATGGAAGCGGCGCGCGCGCCGCGGCGCATGCAGCAATACGCGCACGCGCTCGGCGCGCTGGAGGCCGACGGGCTGCTGTCGCGCGCGATTGAGTTTTTGCCGGACGCGGCCGCGATTGAAGAGCGCCGCGAAACCGGCAAGTGGCTGACGCGCCCGGAACTCGCGGTGCTGCTTTCCTACGCGAAGATGGATTTGTACCAGGCGCTTCTGGATTCCAAACTGCCCGACGACCCGTATCTGCGCGGCGAACTGGAGCGGTATTTTCCGCAACTGCTGTCAAAGAAATACCCGGCGCAAATGCGCGCGCACCGCCTGCGGCGCGAGATCATCGCCACGCGCGTCACCAACGACCTGGTCGGCGTGATGGGCCCGACTTTTCATCTGCGCCTCGCCGACCTGGCCGGCAGCGGCGCGACCGAGGTCACCCGCGCCTACATCGCCGCGCGCGACATTTTGGACGCGCCCGCGCTCATTCATGGCGTGGAAGAACTGGACAACCAAATCGCCGCGCGCGCGCAAATGGAAATGCTGGCGCACATCGCGGCCGCGCTGGAGTCGTGCGTGGTCGGGCTGCTGCGCGAGCCGTCGGCCGACATCGGCGCGCGCGTCTCCGCGCTGCGCCCCGGCTGCGCGAAATTGAAATCGGTTTTGAAAAGCGCGCTCGGGGGCGGCGCCGCGGCCGCGGGGGAGAGTGAAAAAACATTCACCGAGGCCGGCGCGCCGCCCGCGCTCGCGCGGCAACTGGCCGCGCTGCCGGCGCTCGGGCATGCGGCCGACATCATTGACATCGCGAACCGCCGCAAACGCCCGCTGGAAAAAACCGCGCATGTGTATTTTCGCGCGCATGAAATTTTCGGCATCAACTGGCTGGAGCAGGCGATAGACGCGCTGCCGGCCGACAGCGACTGGCGGCAGCGCGCGCAGTTCCGGCTCGGCGCCGACTTGCGCGCCGCGCACTCCGCAATCACCCACGCCGCGCTCGCGCAAAAAGGCGCGGACGCCGGCGCGGTCATCGCGCGCTGGCTGTCGGCGAACCGCGCCGCCGCGGCCGCCGCCGAAAAAATGCGCGCGGCGTTGAAAACCGAATACGCGCCGGACTTCGCGATGCTGTCGGTGCTGGTCGGCGAGTTGCGTGGCTGCATCGGCGCCTCCCATTCGCGCGCGCGCCGGTAGGCCGGTAGTGTGGCGCGCTGACATGCAAACCCAAGTCCAGGTTCCCGATTTCAGCGGGACGCATTTTCCGCCTTACGCCGGCGCGTCGCTGCCGCTGCCCGACGGCGACTTGTGGGTGTTCGGCTACGGCTCGCTGATGTGGAACCCCGGCTTTGCGGTGGCGCGCGCCGCGCCGGCGCGGCTTTACGGCTACCACCGCCGCCTGTGTTTGTGGTCGACGCATTACCGCGGCAGCGCGAAGCGCCCCGGGCTGGTGCTCGGGCTGGACCGCGGCGGCTCGTGCAACGGCATGGCGTTTCGCGTCGCGCGCAAACACGCGCGCGCCGCGGCCGACTATTTGCGCGAGCGCGAGATGGTCAACAACGCCTACCGCCCGGCGGTCAAGCGCGTGTATTTGCGCGGCGGCGAAGGCGTGGACGCGCTGACCTTTGTCTCCAAGCGCGAGCACCCGCAATTCGCGCGCCCGCTCGGCCTGCGCGCCACGGTGGAAGTGGTGCTGCGCGCCAAGGGCGTGCACGGAAAAAACCGCGAATACATACTGAACACCGCGCGCCGGCTGAGCGAACTGCGCATTGAACACACCGAGTTGCATGCGGTCGCGGCGCGGTTGTAACGCCGCACCCGCATGCGGCGCCTTCAAACTTCACCCAGCGAGGAAACTCCATGAGCGACGCAAAACAAGACACCCTTTTCAGCAAGATCGTCAAGCGCGAAATTCCGGCGGACATTTTGTTTCAAGACGAGCGCGTCACCGCGTTCCGCGACATCAACCCGCAGGCGCCGACGCATGTGCTGATCATCCCCAACAAGATCATTCCGACCGTCAACGACATCACCGCCGAAGACGAGGGCGTGCTCGGCCACCTGTTCGTGGTCGCGGCGAAAATCGCCGAGCAGGAAGGCGTTGCGAAAGACGGCTACCGCCTGCTGGTCAACTGCGGCAAGCACGCCAACCAGGAGGTGTACCACCTGCACATGCACCTGTTCGGCGGCCGCCCGCTCGGCTGGATGGTCAAGCCGCAGTAACTCAGCCGGACCCGGCGAGCAGCGCGACCGCGTGCGCGGCAATCCCCTCTTCGCGGCCGCAAAAGCCGAGGCCGTCGGTGCTGGTCGCCTTGACATTGACGCGCGCCGCGTCCGCGCCGAGGTCTTCGGCGATGTTGCGCGCCATCGCCGCGGTGTGCGGCGCGAGTTTCGGGCGCTCGGCGACCACCACGCAGTCAATGTTCATAACGCGCAAACGCGCCTCGTCCAGCATTCGCCGCACCTCGCGCAGCAACCCGCGGCTGTCGGCGCCGCGGTAGCGCTCGTTGTTCGGAAAATGCGCGCCGAGATCGCCGCGCCCGGCCGCGCCGAGGCACGCGTCGCACACCGCGTGCAGCAGCACATCGGCGTCGGAATGCCCGGCGAGTCCGCGCGGCCATTCAATCCGCACGCCGCCGATGCGCAGTTCGCGCCCGCCTTCCGGCGCGAAGCGGTGCGCGTCGTAGCCGTTGCCGATGCGCCAGTTCATGTTTGCGCCGCCGCTTCCCGATGTTCCAAATACCGCGCGGCCCATTCCAAATCGGCCGGCACCGTGATTTTAATGTTGCCCGGGTCGCCCTCCACCACCAGCGGGCGCGCGCCGGCGAGTTCCATCGCCGAAGATTCGTCGGGCGGCGCCAGCCCGCGCTCCAGCGCGCGCCGCAGCGCGGTTTCCAGTTGCCCGCAGCGAAACATCTGCGGCGTGAGCGCGCGCCAGTAAGCCGCGCCGCCGAGCGATTCCTCTATGCGGCCGTCGCGCCCGCGCTTCAGCGCGTCCGAGACTTTCAGCGCGAGCACCGCGCCGTTGCCGTCGGCGCGCGCGGCCGCGGCGAGGCGCTCTATGTCGGCCTGCGCCAGGCACGGGCGCGCCGCGTCGTGCACCAGCGCCCAGTCGCCGGCCGCGGCATCGCCGCGCAGCAATTGCCGCAGCGCATTCAGCACGGTGCGCGCGCGCGTGTCGCCGCCGCCGCTGATGCCGATTAATTTTTCATGCGCAAACGGCCGCGCGCGCCACTCCTCGTCGTCGTCGCGAATGCCGACGATGACGCCGTCCACCGAATCGCTGGCGCACAGCGCGAGCAATGCGCGGTCAATCACGCGCCGCCCGCACAACTGCAGATACTGCTTCGGGCGCGGCGACATCATGCGCTTGCCGATGCCGGCGGCGGCGGCGACCGCCCAGATTTTTTCGCCGGCGGATTTTTTTCTGGCGGGCATGAAAGGGAGCGGATTTTGCTTGCGGTTTTTGCGGCGCGGCGGTTACAATCCGCGCCCGCTTGCATCGCGGGCCGTGCGCGCCCGGATTGGATGATGTCCGAATCTTACCAGCATCTGCTGCGCCCGCCGCTGCCGGACGGCGCCGGGGCGCTCGTTTGGAGCGGCCTGCACGGCTCGGCGGCCGCGCTCGCGCTGGCCGAGGCCGCGCGCGAACACCGCGGCGTTTTGGTCGCGGTGTTCGCCGACCAGCACCAACTGCAAATCTGCGACAACGACCTGCGCTTCTACCTGGACCCCGGGCGCGAGGCGCTGGTGTTTCCGAGTTGGGAATGCCTGCCCTACGACGTGTTCTCGCCGCACCCGGACATCATCTCGCAGCGCCTGCGCGTTCTTTCCAAACTTCCGTCGCTGGAAAACGCGCTGGTGCTGACCACCTGCGCCAACCTGATGCAGCGGCTGCCGCCGCCCGAATATGTGCTGGGGCGGAGTTTTTCGCTGCGCCGCGGGCAGCGCGTGGATCTCGCCGCATTGCGCGCGCAACTCGGCGACGCGAACTACGCCGCGGTGCGGCAGGTGATGTCGCCGGGCGAGTTTGCACTGCGCGGCGGGCTGGTGGACATTTTTCCGGCGGGCGCGGACGCGCCGTTTCGGCTTGACCTGATGGATGACGAAATTGAATCCATCCGCCACTTTGACCCGGACACGCAGCGCTCGCGCGGCGAGGCCGCGGAACTTTCGCTGCTGCCGGCGCGCGAGTTTCCGATGGACGAAGACGGCATTCGCAGGTTTCGCGAGGCGTTTCGCCGCATGTTTGCGGGCGACCCGGGCGCGCAAAAAATCTACACCGAAATCAGCGGCGGGCGCGTGCCGGCCGGCGCCGAGTTTTTTCTGCCGCTGTTTTTTGAAAAAGTCCACACATTGTTTGACTATGTCCGCGGCGATCAGGCGTGGCTGCTGCCGGAGGATTTTGACGCGGGCGTGAAAACGCACTGGGCGGAAATTCAGGACCGTTACGCCGCGGCGCAATCCGACCCCGAGCGCCGCGCGCCGCCGCCGCAAATGCTGCACATGGAGCCGCGCGAATTGCATAAACATTTGGAGCGCCACCCGCGCGTGCTGCGCTTCGCCGCAAAACGCAACAAAGGCTGGCGCGCGCCGAGTGCGCCGGTCGCGCAGTTTCCGGTGGACGCGCGCGCGGAGTCGCCCTACCGCCCGCTGTTTGAACACATCGCAAACGCAAAAAACCGCGTGCTGCTCGCCGTGGAAACCGCCGGGCGGCGCGAGGCGATGGAAGAGACGCTCGCCGGCCGCGAACTGCGCGCGGTGGAATGCGAAAACTTCGCCGCGTTCGCGCGCGACTCGTCGGCCGCGCTCGGCCTGTGCGTCTACCCGCTGGAGCGCGGGCTGTGCCTGCCGGAGCACGGCATTGAAGTCGTCAGCGAAACACAGCTCTACGGCGAGAAGGTTCGCAGCCGCCGGCGCGGAACAAAGGCGCAGGACCCGGAAGCGGTCATTCGCTCGCTCGCCGAACTGCACGAGGGCGATCCGGTGGTGCACATTGAGCACGGCGTCGGCAGATACCGCGGCCTGTGCTTTCTGGACATTGACGGGCGCGAGACCGAGTTCCTCGCGGTGGAATACCGCGGCGGCGACAAGTTGTATGTGCCGGTGCTGTCGCTGCATTTGATCGGAAGGTTTGTCGGCGGCGGCGAAGACGCGCCGCTGCACCGCCTCGGCGGCGACAAATGGATCAAGGCGCAAAAACGCGCGTGCGAAAAAGCCTACGACGTCGCCGCCGAGTTGCTGGAAATTGAAGCGCTGCGCACCGCGCGCAAGGGGCGCGCGTTCACCGTGCCCGAGGAGGAATACCGCGGTTTTGCCGCGCGCTTCGCCTTTGAGGAGACGCCCGACCAATTGCGCGCGATTGAAGAGGTGCGCGCCGATTTGGAATCGCCGGAGCCGATGGACCGGCTGGTCTGCGGCGATGTCGGCTTCGGCAAAACCGAAGTCGCGTTGCGCGCCGCGTTCATCGCGGTGCACAACAACTGCCAGGCGGCGGTCCTCGCGCCGACCACGCTGCTCGCGCAGCAGCACCACCGCACCTTCACCGACCGCTTCGCCGGGCTGCCGGTCGCGGTGGAAATGCTGTCGCGCTTCAAAACCAAAAAGCAGGCGGACGAAATCACCGCAGGGCTGCGCAAGGGGCGGCCCGACATCATCATCGGCACGCACCGCCTGCTGCAGGACGACGTCCGCTTCAAAAACCTCGGGCTGCTGATCATTGACGAGGAGCACCGTTTCGGCGTGCGGCAAAAGGAAAAGATCAAGCGGCTGCGAAGCCAGGTGGACCTGCTGACGCTGACGGCGACGCCGATTCCGCGCACGCTCAACCTGGCGATGTCCGGGCTGCGCGCGGTCTCGCTGATCGCCACCGCGCCGGAATTGCGGCTGGCGGTGAAAACTTTTATCTGTGAATCAAGCAGCGCGCTGATTCGCGAGGCGGTGCTGCGCGAAATTCGCCGCGGCGGACAGGTGTATTTTCTGCATAACGAGGTGCGCTCCATAGAGCGCTTCGCCGCCGAACTCGCCGAGTTGGTGCCGGAGGCCGAGGTGAATGTCGGGCACGGGCAAATGGGCGAGGCGCGCCTGGAGCGCGTGATGCGCGACTTTTACCACCGGCGGTTTAATGTGCTGGTGTGTTCCACCATCATTGAAAGCGGCATTGACATTCCGTCGGCGAACACCATCATCATTCAGCGCGCCGACCGCTTCGGCCTGGCGCAACTGCACCAATTGCGCGGCCGCGTCGGCCGCTCGCACCACCAGGCATTCGCCTACCTGCTGATTCCGGAGCGGCGGCTGCTCGGCGGCGACGCGAAAAAACGGCTGGACGCGTTCGGCATGATGGAAGACCTCGGCGCCGGTTTTGCGCTGGCCTCGCACGACCTGGAAATTCGCGGCGCCGGCGAATTGCTCGGCGAGACGCAGAGCGGGCTGATCGACGACGTCGGCTTCTCGCTCTACGCCGAATACCTGCGCATGGCGGTCGCGGCCATCCGCGAAAAACGCATCGCGCCCGAGGCCGAGATGCCGGCCGCATGCACGATAGACCTGCATCTGCCGGCGCTGTTTCCGCCGGACTATCTGGGCGATCCGCACGCGCGGCTGGTGCTTTACAAGCGCATCGCCGGCGCCGGCGACCGGCGCGAATTGGAGGAACTGCAGGTGGAAGTCATAGACCGTTTCGGGCTGCTTCCGCCGCAGGGAAAAAACCTGTTCCGCCTGACCGCGCTTCGCCTGCGCGCCGAGCGGCTCGGCGTTCGCAAAATAGACATCGGCGGCGGCGGCGGCGTGATTGAATTTGTCGACAAGCCGGAATTGGACCCGGCCGCGCTTCTGGCGATGGCGCAGCGCGCGCCGCGCGAATACCGGCTGCGCCCGAACGGCCTGTCGCTCATGCGCGATTTTTCCGACGAGGAGGCGCGCATCGGCGAAGTGGAAAAGTTGCTGGACGAATTGGGCGCCGCCGCCGCGTGATACACTAATACGATGTTGCGAATCTGCATCGCGGCGCTCGCTCTTGCGCTGATGCCGGCCGCCGCAAGCGGCGAGGCGGAAGAGGAATACGAAATTGAAGTCCTGGTGTTCGAGCGCGCCGCCCCCCCCGAAAACGCCGCCCCCCCCGAGCGCTGGGATTTTTCCTCGGAGCGCTACCGCGCGCGCCTGCGGCGCATGCAGCGGCTCGGCGACCGGGCGAGCGATTTTGAAACCATCAACCAGGTCTACCGCCTGAAAGCGGCGCGCGCCGCGCTGCGCGCCTCGGGACACCGCATCATTGAGTCGGTCAGTTGGCGGCAGAAGGAAAGCCTGCTGCAAAACGCGCCGCTGATCGCGGTCGGCAAGGCCGGCCCGGCGCGCGCGCTGCTGGAGGGATTCGTGCGGATTTACACGACCACGCTGATCTACGCCGACATTGACATGCAAATCTCGCCGCACATTCCGGCCGCGCCGGAAATGCGCGCGGCGCCGCGGCGCGGCGCGCCGCAGTATTTCATCTCGGAAAAACGCCGCGTCAAATTCGGGCAGATCCATTATTTTGATCACCCGCTGTTCGGCGTGCTGCTCGGCGTTTGGCCGGCGCCGCCGGAAGACGAATTCGCGTTATGACGCGTTTGACATGCGCATGACGATTTTGACCGCGCGCGCGGCGCCGTCGCGCAAATATTTTTCCATTCCGGCGAAATCAACGCCGCGGCCGGAGTCGCGGCCGGCGGCCGGGTTGATGACCATCGCGATTGCCGCGTAGGGCAGTTCCAGTTCGCGCGCGAGCGACGCTTCGGGCATTCCGGTCATGCCGACCAGGCCGGCGCCGTCGCGTTCCAGACGGTTGATTTCGGCGGGGCTTTCCAAGCGCGGGCCCTGGGTCACCGCGAGCGTCGCGCGCGCCGCCAATTCAACGCCGGCGCGTTTCGCCGCCTCCAAAATTTCCGCGCGCAGGGATTCGTCGTAGGGCGCGGTGAAGTCAATGTGTTTGACGCCGTCGAAGTTTTCCATGCCCTCGCCGTCAAAAAAAGTGTGCGCGCGCCCCCAGGTGTAATCAATGACCTGGTCCGGCAGCGCCAGTTTGCCGGGCGCGAACTCCGCCGCAATTCCGCCGACCGCGGCGAACGCGATCACGCGGCGCGCGCCGGCCTGTTTCAGCGCCCACAAATTTGCGCGGTAGTTGACGCGGTGCGGCGCGATGTCGTGGCGCGCGCCGTGGCGGTTGATGAACACGACTTCGCAACCGCCGAGTTTTCCGAAAACCAGCGGCGCCGACGGCGCGCCGAACGGCGTGTCCGCGTCTTCGCCGCGCGCGGCCTCAAGTCCCGGCAACTCCGCGAAGCCGCTGCCGCCGATAAGCGCGGTGGTCATGCGCGCGCCGGCGCGTCCAGCAAATGTTCGGCGTAGCGGTCGACGCCCTCTTCTATGCGCAGGAATTTTTCGCCGTAGCCGGCCGCGCGCAGTTTTGTCAGGTCGGCCTCGGTGTAGTTCTGGTATTTGCCGCGCAGCGCGGCCGGCATCGGAATGTAGGAAATCTCGCCCTCCTCGCGCGCGCGCTCCAGCGTGGCCGGTTCGCGCCCGTCGCGGCGGCGGCAGGCGTTGATCGCGGCCAGCGCGACCGCGTTAAAACTCTCGCTGCGGCCGCAGCCGGCGTTGTAGATGCCGCCGATGGACGGGTTGTCCAGAAAAAACATGTTGATCGCGACCACGTCTTCCACCGAAATGAAATCGCGCCGCTGTTCGCCGTCGGCGTAGCCGCCGCCGCCCTCAAACAAACGGACGCCGCCGTCTTTCATGTACTGCAGCAAAAAATGCCGGGCGACCGAGGCCATTCGTCCCTTGTGGTCCTCGCGCGGGCCGTAGACATTAAAGTAGCGCAGTCCGACGCATTGAAACTGCGCCCGCTCGCCGCGCACGAAATTATCAAACAGCAATTTGGATTTTGCGTAGATGTTCAGCGCCGACTCGCATTCGGGCGACTCCGTGAAAACATCGCCGCCGCCGTAGACCGAGGCCGAGGACGCGTAGATAAATTGCGCGCCGCGCTTCGCGCAAAATTCAAACAGCGTTTTGGAATATTCCAAATTGTTTTCCATCATGTATTTTTCGTCGGTTTCCATGGTGTCGGCGCACGCGCCCTGGTGCAGCACCGCCGACAATTCGCGCGGCAGCCGGCCGGCGCGCGCGGCTTCCAGAAATTCCCGTTTGTCCATGCGCTCGGCGATGTTCAGGTCTGCGGTGTTCCGCAGTTTTTCTTCGCCGCCGCCGGCGAAATCGTCCACCAGCAGCACATCGCAACCGCGCCGGTTGAGCGCCGCGGCCAGGTTCGCGCCGATGAAGCCGGCGCCGCCGGTCACCGCGATGAGCGCGCGCGCAGTCATTGCGGGTGGTCGCGGCGCAACGCGGCGGCGAGTTCCCCGGCGTCGGCGGCCGCGGTGCCGAGTTTTGAAACCACCACGCCGGCCGCGCTGTTGGCGATGGCCAGCGCGTCGGCGTCCTCCAGCCCGGCGGCGAGCGCCAGCGCCATCACCGCGATCACCGAATCGCCGGCGCCGCTGACATCATAGACTTCGCGCGCGCGCGCTTCGCCGCGCAATTCGCCGCCGCCGCGCGCGAACAAAACCATGCCGCGCTCGCTCAGTGTCACCAGCAATTTTTCCAGTTCGTGGCGGCGCATCAACTCCTCGGCCTTGCGCCGCATGTCGGCGTCGTCGGCGACCGCGCCGGCGGCCTCTTCAAATTCCTTCAGGTTCGGCGTGACCATGGTCGCGCCGCGGTAGCGCGAAAAGTCGCCGCCTTTCGGATCCACCAGCACCGGAATGTTTTTTGCGCGCGCCTGCGCGATTAACTTTTCAATGCCCGACAGGCAGCCCTTGCCGTAATCCGACAGCACCGCGACCTGGTGCGCGTCCAGCAATTCGGCGAATTTCGCGTGCGCCTCGGCGAGCGCACCGGCGCCGGGCGGGGTTTCAAAATCGGCGCGCAACAGTTGCTGGTTCTGCGAAATCACGCGCAGTTTCAGCGTGGTCTGCGCGCCGCGCTCGGCGACCAGTTCGCGCGCGATGCCGGCGCGCCCGGCGATTTCCGCGAGGTGCCGCCCGGCTTCGTCGTCGCCGGTCAGCGCCAGCAGGGTGCAACTCGCGCCGAGCGAGGTCACATTGCAGGCGACATTGCCGGCGCCGCCGAGCCGCTCGTCGCTGCGCTCCACGCCGACCACCGGCACCGGCGCCTCGGGCGAGATGCGCTCCACCCGGCCGAACCAGTAGCGGTCCAGCATCGCGTCCCCGGCCACCAGAATCTTGCATTGCGGCAGTTTGCCGAGTTGTTTTTCCAGGCGCGAGGTCATGCCGCGCGGCCGATGCCGTAATACACCAGTCCGGCCGCGCGAATCGCGGCCGGGTCGTAAATGTTGCGCGCGTCTATCAGCACATCGCCGCGCATTCGCTCCTTGATGCGCGCCGGGTCGGCGGCGCGCAGCGCGCGCCATTCGGTGACCACTATCAGCCCGTCGGCGCCTTCCAGCGCGCGGTAGGGGTCGTCTTCAAAAAGCGCGAGGTCGCCGCGCTCGCCGTAGAGTTCGCGCGCGCGCGCGGTCGCGGCCGGGTCAAACGCGCGCACAGCCGCGCCATGCCGCCACAACTCCTCCATCACCGCGCGGCTCGGCGCCTCGCGCATGTCGTCGGTGTCGGGCTTGAACGCCAGCCCCCACAGCGCGAAACATTTGCCGCGCAACTCGCCGAAATGCGCGCGCGCTTTTTCCACCGGCTTGCTGCGCTGCGCGTCGTTGACCGCCTCCACCGCGTCCAGCAGTTTTGATTCGGCGCCGGCGTCGCGCGCGGCGCGGCGCAGCGCGCGCACATCCTTCGGCAGGCACGAGCCGCCGTAGCCGCAGCCAGGGTAGATGAAGGCGTAGCCGATGCGCGGGTCGGCGCCGACCCCGGCGCGCACCGATTCAATGTCGGCGCCGGCGCATTCGGCCAGATTGGCGATTTCGTTCATGCAGGAAATGCGCGCGGCGAGCATCGCGTTCGCCGCGTATTTGGTCAGTTCGGCCGAGGCCGTGTCCATCACCAGCAGGCGCTCGCGGTTGCGGTTGAACGGCGCGTACAAAGCGCGCATCACCTCCACCGCGCCGCGGTCCTCTTCGCGCGCGCCGATGATGATGCGGTCGGGGCGCATGAAATCCTCCACCGCCGCGCCCTGCTTTAAAAATTCCGGGTTGGACACCACGCTGAAGGACGGCGCGGCGCCGCGCGATTCAAGCGCGCGCGCAATTTCTTCGCGCACTTTTTCGGCGGAGCCGGGCGGCGCCGTGGATTTGGCGGCGATGACGCGCGGGCCGTCCATCAATTCGCCGACCGCGCGCGCCGCGCCGAGCACATTGCGCAAATCGGCGGCGCCGTCCTCGCGCGGCGGCGTGCCGACCGCGATGAAAATTACTTCGCCATGCGCGACGCCGCGCGCCAAATCGCCGGTGAAATGCAGCCGGCCGCGTTCGGCGTTGTCGCGCACCAACTGGTCAAGCCCCGGCTCAAACAGCGGCACATGCCCGGCGCATAGTTGGCGGATTTTTTCCCCGTCGTTGTCAACGCACACCACCGTGTTTCCGACCTCGGCGAAACAGGCGGCGGTGACCAGCCCGACATAGCCGGCGCCGATGACGCAGATGTTCATGCCGGCGGCTGCATCGCCACGGCGCGGCGCAGCGGCTCGGCGGCCGCGCGCTTTTGCACGGTGCCCCAGTTCTTGCAGCCGGGGCACTGCCAGTGCAGCGAGTTGCTGCTGAAGCCGCAGGTGCGGCAGTGGTAGCCGCGCCCCTGCCCGACCACCTGCGACAGCAGGTCGGCGAGCAGCGCGAAGTCGCGGTTTTCGCGCTCGCCGCCGCCGGACGCGGCGCGCGATTTCAGCAGTTCATGCAGGCCCTCTATGCTCGGGTGGCGGCGCACCAAATCCACCAGCAACTTTCGCCCGGCCTCGTCTTTTTCCTCGCGGCTGACCAGTTCCACCAGCGCGGCGATAAAGCGCGCGTCCGGATTGCGCGCGAGCGCGTCCTCCAAAAACTTCTTGTAACTTTTTGCGTCGCCGAGCGCGGTGTAACTGTTGGCGACATGGTCGACCACCTCGCCGAGCGCCTGCGGCGCCCAGCGCTCCAGGCCGCGCCAAATGGAAATCGCGTTGATGTGGTTGCCGCTCATGGAGGCGAGCCGCCCCGACTGAATGACCGCGCGAATGCAGTGCGGGTCGTGGCGGAACGCGCTTTCAATGTGCCGCCCGGCGCGCGCGTTGCGGCCGTCGGCGATCGCCTGCTCGGCGAGTTCGCAGTAGTAATGCGCGAGCGGCTGCGACATGTCGGCGCCGGCGGCGCGCGCCAGTTCTTCGGCGGCGCGAATCGCGCTCTCCCATTCCTTTTCCTGGTCGTAGATCTGCATCAGAAAGCGGCAGGCCTGCGCGCGGTAGTCCGGCGCGCGCCGCAGTTCGCGGAACAAACTCTCGGCGCGGTCAAACAGGCCGGCTTTGAAATAGTCCTGCGCCAGTTCAAACAGCGCCTGCTCGCGCAGGCCCGGGTCCAGGTCGGAGCGCGCCACCAGGTTTTGGTGGATGCGCGTGGCGCGCTCAATTTCGCCGCGGCGGCGGAACAGGTTGCCGAGCGCGAGGTGGATTTCCACGGTCTCGCTGTCCACCTCCACCACTTCCAGAAACACGCGCAGCGCCTCGTCGGGCTGCTCGTTCAGCAAAAAACTCAGGCCCTTGAAATAGGCCTCGGGCAGGTGCTTGCGGCGCTCGGCGCGGCGCTCGCGCTTGGCCATCACCCAGCCGCCGGCCGCGGCGGTGGGCAGGAGCAGCAGCAGCCAGAGCGGGTCCATGGTCGGGTCTCGGTTGGTTTTGGGAGGAGTTTTTGGCGGGGAAACTTCGGAGAGTTTTGCGTCAGTCGCCGGGCGCGGCGCCCGGCGCTTCGGGCAGGGTGCGCGCCGGGCGGGTCGGCAGGGTCTGCGCGATGCGCAGTTCGCGCTTGATTTTCGCCAATTGGCGGCGGTCGCCGAGTCCGCGCAGCGAGGCCGCCGCGTATCCGGCGAGCAAACTCAGCGCGAACACCGCAAACAACAGCAGCGCCAAATCGGCGTCAAAATGCACACCGAAATAATACCGGATGGAAACCGCCTGGTGGTTTTTGTATGCGAAGGTGATTCCGAACAGCGCGACCAGCGCGGCGAATGCGACATAAAAAAGGCGCTTCACGATTTGCGCCCCGCGCCCTTGCCGGCGTTGACGCGGCGGCGCAGCGCGGCGCCCGGCTTGAAATGCGGCGCGTATTTTTCCGGCACGCGCACCGCCTCGCCGGTCTTCGGATTGCGCCCGATGCGCGCCGGGCGGTAATGCAGACTCATGCTGCCGAAGTTGCGAATCTCAATGCGCTCGCCGCTGACCAGCGCCGCGGTCATGCGCTCCAGAATGCTGTTGACCGCGAGTTCCACATCCTGCTCCGACAGGTGCGGCTGGTCGCGGGTGATGAGCGCGACCAGCGTCGACTTGGTGAGCGCGGGTTTGCCGTCGGCCGACATCGCGCTGTTCTAGGGTTCCCGCTTGTCGAGTTGCTCCTTCAACTTGTCGCCGAGTTTGGCGCTCTCGAGGCTGGCGTCGCGCGCGTATTCCTGCGCCGCCTCTCCGTCAAATTCGGCGTCGCGCGCCTTGATGGACAGCGAAATGTGGCGGTCCTTGCGCTCGATGCTGACCACCTTGGCCTCGATTTCCTCGCCCTTGGTAAGCGCGGTGCGCGCGTCTTCCACGCGCTCGCGCGCGATTTCCGAGGCGCGCACATAGCCCTCCACGCCGGGCGCCAATTGCACGCGCGCGCCGCGCGCGCCGACTTCGCCGATCGTGCCCTTGACCACGCTGCCCTTTCCATTCTCGGCGACATACGCGGCGAACGGGTCTTCGCCGGTCTGCTTCAGCCCGAGCGAAATGCGCTCGCGCTCGGCGTCCACGGCGAGCAGCACCACATTGAGGTTGTCGCCCTTGTTGAACTCGGTCACGACCTCCTCGCCGGGACGGTCCCACGACAAATCGGAAAGATGCACCAGCCCGTCTATGCCGCCGTCCACGCCGATGAAGATGCCGAAGTCGGTGATGGAGCGGATGTTGCCGTTGATGACGTCGCCTTTTTTGTGGGCGGCGGCGAACTCGGTCCACGGATTCGGCTTGCATTGTTTCATGCCGAGCGAGATGCGCCGCCGCTCGGTGTCCACCGCCAGCACCATCACCTCCACCTCGTCTCCGGCGTGGCAGATTTTTCCGGGGTGGATGTTTTTGTTGGTCCAGTCCATCTCGGACAGATGCACCAGCCCTTCCACGCCGTCCTCCAGTTCCACGAAAGCGCCGTAGTCGGTGAGGTTGGTCACCTTGCCGAACAGGCGCGTATTCGCCGGGTAGCGCCGCGCCAGATCCAGCCACGGGTCTTCGCTCAGTTGCTTCAGCCCGAGCGAGACGCGGCACTGTTCGCGGTCAAATTTCAGCACGCGCGCCTCCACCGTATCGCCGACGCTGACCACCTCGGACGGGTGCTTGACGCGCTTCCACGCCATGTCGGTGATGTGCAGCAGGCCGTCCAGCCCGCCGAGGTTGACGAAGGCGCCGTATTCGGTCAGGTTTTTGACCACGCCCTTGATCAGCATGCCCTCCTCCAGAATGTCCAGGAGTTTTTCGCGCTCTTCGCTCAGTTGGTTTTCCACGATGGCGCGGCGCGACAGCACGATGTTGTTGCGCTGCTGGTCCAGTTTGATCACCTTGAAGTCCAGTTCGCTGCCTTCCAAATCGGCGACATCCTTGGACGGCCACACATCCACCAGCGAGCCCGGCAAAAACGCGCGCAGGTTGTTGATGTTGACGGTGAACCCGCCCTTGACCTTGGCCGTGACCATGCCGCGCACCACGCCGCCGGACTCGTGCACTTTTGACAATTCGGCCCAGGCGCGCCCGCGCACCGCGCGCTCGCGCGACATGCGCGTGTTGCCGGCGCCGTCCTCCACGGCTTCCAGCGCGACTTCCACGCTGTCGCCGACTTGCACGGTCAACTCGCCCGACGGGCTTTTAAACTCGGCGGCCGGAATTTGCGCGTCCGACTTGAGTCCCGCGCTGACGGTCACATAGTCGTCGCTGGTTTCGATCACTTCGGCCATGATCAGCGCCCCCGGGCGCATGACCACGCCGCTCAAACTCTCTTCCAGTAATGCGGCAAAATTTTCTGACATATTAAAAATCCGGCGCGCCTTGCTGCGCATGGCGGGAACCGGGGTTGCAGCCTCTGCTGCCGGTTGCGGTTCGGGCGCGCCCGAACCTGGGTTGATAAAAACGCGGCGAACCGCGTCAGCGAAGATTCACGACTCCGGAAAATTCCCGGCGGAAATTTCGGGGAGATTGCAGTCCCGCGCGACCCGCGCGGAAACCGCAACGAGCGCTTCGGCGGCGGACAGACTGGTGGTATCCAGTTGGAACGCGCCCTCGGCCGGCTTCAACGGCGAGACCGCGCGGCTCAAATCGCGTCGGTCGCGCTCCCCGAGTTCCCGGTGAATCTGCGCGATGCTAACATTAAATCCCAGTTCTTTCAACTGCGCGCAACGCCGCCGAGCGCGCGCTTCCACGCCGGCGGTCAGGAAGACCTTGCAGGCCGCGCCGGGGAAAACCACCGTGCCCATGTCGCGCCCATCCGCGACCAGCCCCGGCGGGCGCGCGCAGCGCCGCTGCCAGCCGAGCAGCGCCTCGCGCACCTCGGGCAGCGGCGCGATGCGCGAGGCGCGCTCGCCGGCTGCCTCGCTGCGGATTTGCGCGTTGACATCCTCGCCCTCCAGAAACACGCCGCCGTCGCGAAAGGAGAGTTGAAGGCGCGCCGCCAGCGCGGAGAGTTTCGCGATGTCGCGCTCCGCAATCGGCGCGCCGAGCGCGATGCCGTCGCGCGCGGCGAGCAGGCCGAGCACGCGGTAGAGCGCGCCGCTTTCCAGGTAGTGCCAGCCGAGCCGGGCGACCAGCCCGCGCGCGATCGTGCCCTTGCCCGAGCCGGACGGCCCGTCCAGCGTGATTACCGGCGCGGCGGAGATTTCAGGCTGACGGGGCGGACTGGACATCTAACCCGGCGCCGCGCGCCACGCTGCAAAAGTCGGGGAACGAGGTGGCGATGTTTTCGCAGTCGTCAATTTCCACCGCGCCGCGCGCCGCGCCGCCGGCGAGCGCGAACGCCATGGCGATGCGGTGGTCGCCGCGGCTGTCGACGCGCCCGCCGCGCAGGCCGCCGCCCTGAATGCGCATGCCGTCGGCGCGCTCCTCCACCGCGGCGCCGAGCGCGGCCAGTCCGGCGGCGACGCCGCCGATGCGGTCGCTCTCCTTGACGCGCAATTCGGCCGCGTCGGAAATTTCGGTGGCGCCGCGCGCGCAGGCCGCGGCCACCGCGAGCGCCGGAATTTCGTCAATGCTGAGCGCGATGTCGCGTCCGCCGATGCGGCAGCCGCGCAATTCGGCGGCGCGCACGCGAATGTCGGCGACCGGCTCGGCGCCGAGCAGGCGCTCGTCATGCAGTTCCAAGTCGGCGCCCATGCGCTTTAAGACATCCAGCACGCCGGCGCGGCTCGGGTTGACGCCGACGCCGCGCAGCAACACATCGCTGCCGCGAATCACCGACGCGCCCACCAAAAAAAACGCGGCCGAAGAAAGATCGGCCGGCGCTTCAATGTCGCAGCCGCGCAAGGTCGCGCCGCCGCGCACCGTAATGCGGCCGTCGCGCCGCCGCACTTCGCAGCCGAACGCGGCGAGCATGCGCTCGGTGTGATCGCGCGTCGGCGCCGGCTCGCGCACCGCGGTTTCGCCGTCGGCGCACAGCCCGGCGAGCAGCACGCAGGATTTCACCTGCGCGCTGGCAATCGGCATCTCATATTGAATGCCGCGCAGCGGCGCCGGCGAGATGCGCAGCGGCGGCTTGCCGGCGCGCGCGCCGATGCGCGCGCCCATGCGCGCCAGCGGTTCCAGAATGCGCTCCATCGGCCGCGCGCGCAACGACGCGTCTCCGCTCAACTCGCTCGGCCATTCTTGGCCGCACAGCAGCCCGGCGAGCAGGCGCAGCGCGGTCCCGGAATTGCCGAGGTCCAGCGCGGCCTGCGGGCGGCGCAGGCCGCGCAGGCCGACGCCGTCAATTTCCACCACGCCGCCGGCCTCGCGAATGCGCACGCCCATCGCGCGAAACGCGGCGAGCGTGGCGCGCACATCCTCGCCCTGCAGCAAATTGCGCACGCGACTGGCGCCTTCGGCGATTGAGGCGAGCATGATCGCGCGGTGGGAAACGGACTTGTCGGCGGCGACGCGAATTTCGCCGCGCAACGCGCCGCCGGGGTGGACGACCAGCCGCATCAGCGCCGCGCGCGCTTGGCCGCGAGTTGCGCGCGCTCCTTTTTCGCCGCGGCGAACAGCGACTCTATCGCGCCGCGGTCGGCGCGCTCAATGCTTTGCGCGAGTTCGCCGAGGCGCGACTGGAAGGCGCCGATCTGCCGCAGAATTTCCGCGCGGTTCATCATGCAAATGTCGCGCCACATTTCCACGTCGCTGGAAGTGGTGCGCGTGAAGTCGTAAAAACCGCCCGCGGTCATCTCGGCGCGCGCGCCCTCGTCGGAGCGCGCGAAGCAATCCACCATCGCGTAGGCGAGCACATGCGGCAGGTGGCTGGTCAGCGCGAGCACGCGGTCGTGCCGCGCCGCGTCCATTTGCAGCACATTCGCGCCGAGCGCGCGCCACATGCTTTCAATGCGCGCGAGCGCGTCGGCGTCGGTGTCCGGCATCGGCGTCAGCACCGCGTTGTGCCGCGCAAACAAATCGGCGTTCGCCGCGTCCGCGCCGGAATGCTCCTTGCCGGCGACCGGATGCCCCGGCACAAAACGCCGCGCGTGCGGCCCGAGCGCGGCCGCGGCCGCGCACACCTCCGCTTTGACGCTGCCGACATCGGTGAGAATTTTTTCCGCGCCGAGCGCGGGCGCGACCGCCGCGAACAGTTCGCCGCTCGCGCCGGCCGGCGCGGCCAGCACGATGACATCGGCGCGCGCCGCCGCGTCGCGCGGCGACTCGCACATCTCGTCAATGATGCCGAGTTCATGCGCGCGCCGCAGACTCCCGCGCGATTTGTCCGCGCCGAGCACGCGCCCGGCGAGGTTGCGCCGCTTCACGCCGAGCGCGAGCGAGCCGCCGATCATGCCGGTGCCGATGACCGCGAGCGCCGGCGCGTAAAAGGATTGCCCGTCCATCAGCCCGAGGCCGGATAGGAGCCGAGGTTTTTATACAGGCCGGCTTCGGCTTTCAGTTTTTGCAGCGCGGTTTTGACTTCGGCGTCTTCGCGGTGGCCTTTGATGTCGATGAAAAAAATGTATTCCCACAAACCGGTCTTTGACGGCCGCGACTCAATGCGCGTCATGTCCACCTTGTGGTCGGTCAGCGGCTTCAGCAAATGAAACAGCGCGCCCGGGCGGTGGCGGCAGGACAGCAGCAAACTGGTTTTGTCGTCGCCGCTCGGCGGCGTCGGGCGCGTGGACAGCGCCAAAAAGCGCGTTGCATTTCCGGGCTCGTCCTCAATGTTGGCGGCGAGGTGTTTCAATTCGTAGCGCTCGGCCGCGGCGTCTCCGGCGATCGCCGCGGCGCTCTCGTCGTCGCGCGCGCGCAACGCGGCCTCGGCATTGCTGCCGGCCGCGATCAACTCGGCCTCCGGCAGGTTGCGGTCCAACCACCGCTTGCACTGCGCCAGCGACTGCGAATGCGCGAATACGCGCCGCACCGACTGCAGGCCGTCGCCGCGCCCGAGCAGGTTGTGGCGGATGCGCAGGTTGATTTCGCCGCAGGCCAGCAGCGAGGTGGTGGTCAGGCGGTCCAGCGTGCCGCTCACGCCGCCCTCGGTGGAGTTCTCCACCGGCGCGACCGCGAAGTCGTTTTGCCCGGACTCCACCGCGCGAAAGATCTCGTCAATGGTGGAATACGGCGCGATGCGCACCGCGCGCCCGAAATGCTGGCGCGCCGCGGCCTCGCTGTATGTGCCGAGCGGCCCGAGCACCGCGACCGACAGCCCGGCCTCGCTGCCGCGCGCCGCCGACATGATCTCGCGAAACAGCGCCTCCACCTCGGCGCCGTCCAGCGGACCCGCATTCAACTTGCGCAGCCGCCGCAGCACTTTCGCCTCGCGCTCCGGGCGGTAGAACGCCGGCTCGTCCAGCGACGCCTTGATCTCGCCGATGCGCTGCGCCTCTTTGACGCGCCGGTTCAGCAGTTCCAGCAGTTGCGCGTCAATCTCGTCAATGCGCTCGCGAATGGCGCGCAGTTTGGATTCGTGGTTGTCGCTCACCGCAGTCCGGGCGTCAATGCACTTCCGGCGACTCGGCCGCTTCGGCGGCGGCACGGCCGCTGTCTTCCACTTTGCCGACGCTGACCAGGCGCTCGTTTTTTTTCAGCGAGATCAGGCGCACGCCCTGGGTGTTGCGCCCCAGCATGGAAATTTCGCCGGCGCGCGTGCGAATCAGCACGCCGCCGTCGGTGATGAGCATGACTTCGTCTTCGGCGCCGACGCGCAGCGCGCTCACGACTTTGCCGTTTCTGCGCGAGGTTTGAATGGCGATGACGCCCTTGGTGCCGCGGCCTTTGCGCGGGAATTCGGCGGCGGCGGTGCGTTTGCCGTAGCCGTTGCCGGTGCTGATTAGCACCGCGTCGGATTTTGCGGCGGCAGCATTATCCGCGGCGGTTTTCGTTTTTGCCGCGGATTTTTTCTTTTTCGCCTTTTTGGATGTTGCTTCGGGCGCGTCCTCGCTCGGCGGCGCCACGATGAGCGCGATCACTTTCTGGCCTTTGTCCAGTTTAATGCCGCGCGTGCCGCGCGCGGTGCGCCCCATCGCGCGCGCCGCGGTTTCCTTGAAGCGCACCGCCTTGCCGGCGTCGCTGACCAGCATGACATCGGCTTCGCCGTCGGTCAGCGCGACCCCTATCAAGTGGTCGCCGCGCGCGAGTTTCACGGCGATGATGCCGGACGGGCGCGGGCGCGAGAAGTCGGAGAGTTTGCATTTTTTGACGATGCCGGCCGCGGTCGCCATGACCACATATTTTCCGGCGCCGAAATTTTTGACCGGCAAAACCGTGGTCACCTGCTCGCCCTCGCCGAGCGGCAGCAGATTCACCAGCGGCTTGCCGCGCGCCTGCCGGCCGGCCTGCGGGAGTTTGAACACGCGCAACCAGTAGGCCTTGCCGCGGTCGGAGAAGCACAAAATGGTGTCGTGCGAATTCGCCACGAACATGCGCCCGACAAAATCCTCCTCCTTGGTGCGCGTGGCGATGCGCCCCTTGCCGCCGCGCCGCTGCGCGGTGTAGTCGGAGACGCGCTGCGACTTGGCGTAGCCGGCGTGCGACAGCGTGACCACCAAATCCTCCTCGGGAATTAAATCCTCGGTGGAAAGGTCAATTTCGCCCTCCATGATTTCGGTGCGGCGCGGCTCGCCGAACTGTTTTTGGATTTCGCGCAATTCGCCGGCGATGACTTTCATCAGCCGCGCCGGGTCGCGCAAAATTTTCAGCAATTCGCCGATGCGCTCTATCAGCGCGGCGTATTCGCCGCGGATTTTTTCCTGCTCAAGCCCGGTCAGGCGGTGCAGGCGCAAATCCAAAATCGCCTGCGCCTGCGCCGGCGACAGCAGGTAGCCTTTGGCGCCGGCGCCGTATTTTTTGTCCAGGTCATCGGGGCGCGACGCGTCCGCGCCGGCGCGCGCCAGCATTTTCTTGACCGCGCCCGCGCGCCACGCGCGCGCCAGCAGTTTTTCCCGCGCCGCGGCCGGGCTGCGCGCCGCCTTGATGGTCTTGATGATTTCGTCAATGTTGGCGAGCGCGACCGCGAGGCCCTCCAAAATGTGCGCGCGCTCGCGCGCCTTGCGCAGTTCAAACAAACTGCGGCGCGTCACCACCTCGCGGCGGTGTTTCAAAAACTCGTCAAGAATCTCGCGCAGGTTAAAGCGGCGCGGCTGGTTGTCGCCGAGCGCGACCAGGTTCATGCCGAACACCGTCTGCAGTTGCGTTTGCTTGTAAAGATTGTTCAGCACCACTTCGGCCTGCTCGCCGCGCCGCAATTCTATGACCATGCGCATGCCGGATTTGTCCGACTCGTCGCGCAGCGCCGAAATGCCGTCCAGTTTTTTGCCCTTGACCAGTTCGGCGATCTTCTCCATCAGCCGCGCCTTGTTCACCTGATACGGCAACTCGCGCACGACTATGGATTCGCGGCCGTTGGCGGCGCGCTCTATGTCGGCGCGCGCGCGCACCAAAATGCGGCCGCGCCCGGTCTCATACGCGTGGCGGATGCCGTCGCGGCCGTTGATGATCGCGCCGGTCGGAAAGTCGGGGCCCGGCAGGTGGCGCATCAATTCGTCCACGCCACAGTCCGGGTTGTCTATCAGCGCGAGCGCGGCCGCGATGGTCTCGCTTAAATTGTGCGGCGGCACATTGGTCGCCATGCCGACGGCGATGCCGGCCGAGCCGTTGACCAGCAAATTCGGCGCGCGCGCCGGCAGCACCAGCGGCTGGGTTTCGGTTTCGTCGTAATTGGGCCCGAACTCCACGGTCTCCTTGTCCAGGTCGGCGAGCAGTTCGTGCGCGATGCGCGCCAGCCGGATTTCGGTGTAGCGCATCGCCGCCGGCGAATCGCCGTCCACCGAGCCGAAGTTGCCCTGCCCGTCCACCAGCGGGTGGCGCATGGAAAAATCCTGCGCCATGCGCACGATCGCGTCATACACCGCGGTGTCGCCGTGCGGGTGGTATTTGCCGATGACATCGCCGACCACGCGCGCCGATTTTTTATACGGCTTGTTCCATTCGTTGCCGAGCACCGACATCGCATACAGCACGCGGCGGTGCACCGGCTTGAGCCCGTCGCGCACATCCGGCAGCGCGCGCCCGATGATGACGCTCATCGCATAGTCCAAATACGAGCGCCGCATCTCCTGCTCGAGATTGGCGGGGACGGTCTCTTTGGCGAAGGTCAGTTCGGACATGCGGGGGCGGCG
>JALCBG010000032.1:0-9682 GCA_028066695.1 Gammaproteobacteria bacterium
GTTGGCGAATTTCATTGCGGTTACCTCTGTCAGTGGATGTGCGCGCGGCGCGCGGGCATACCCGCCCGGCTGCGGCGAAGTGGGAAAAATGCGGTTTGGCGTTGGTTGGTGTTTCAAAAATCGCCGCAATAAATCACGGCGGCAAGGCAAAAATGACGCGCGAGTATAAATGCGCTTTTTGCAAATTGCAAGGGGTTTGCGCAAAAAAATGCCGCAGATTTGCATTTTTTTGCGGGGATTTTGCCGCCGGCGGGAGGGGCGGTTTTCGGCGGAAAATCCGGTTTCCGCGGGGATTTTTGAGGAGAAAAGGGGCAATCTGCCGCGCAAACGCGGGGCAATCAGATATGCCGGACAACGGGAGGCCGAGGTTATGTGGGCCATTGCCGAGCCACTCCCCCGCGCCTGTGGGGGGAATTTATGCGGGGGTGGGGGGTGGTGTCAAGTGGTTTGCAGGAAAAAAATTAAGAGTTTTTTTAGTGATTTTTCCGCCAATGACCAGTCGGGCGGTGTAGAATGGCGCGGAGAATTAACAGAGGGGAATATGGACGACTGGGACAGCAAAGCGGTGGACGCGTTTGTGCGCGGGGCGGAGTTTGCGCGGTATCTGCTGAAACCGCGCGTGGCGCGGCCCAAACCGGCGGATGTGAATCCGAAAGCGGTGACGGCGGATTTTGTTCCGCTGGCCGTGCTCGGCGACGGTCTGGCGCGCGAAATTGGCGCGAAATCAAAAGTGCTGCGGCTGACCGGGACGGTGGCGGAGAAGATGTGGTGGAACCACGGGCCGGGGGTGAAAAGGGCGCGCAACCGATGGCGACGAAGTGTGCCGCCAGAGTGGTATGCGGACCTTCCGAGAATCCTGCGGGAAGCAACGCCCTATAAAAACAAATACGGGCGGTGGCAATTTGATCACGCGGGGCTAAACCGAATTCTGGTGATCGACTTGGACGAACGCGGAAACCCGGTGATGATCACCTATCACGGGAAAAAAATCTGAAGTAAATGTGCGCTCTGCCGACAAAAAATTGCCGGGGTAATCAGGCGCACCAATGGGGGTTATGTGGACCATTACCAAGTCACGCCCACTCCATTTGGTCGCGTCGCGCTTTTGCACTGACGAGTAGAAATAGTTACACGCTCTGCCGATTGCCGGGGTAATCAGGCGCGTCAATGGGGCTTATGAGGACCATTACCTAGCCGCTAGCCAGCCATAGCCGCAGTATAGCCCCACCACCACCCCCTGTCAAGCCTTTTTACGAAAAAACCCGCCTCCCCACCCAAAAACCCCTTCAAAATCCCCCCATTCCCCCAAAAATCCCCCCAAAAACCCGCCCCCACTCCCGCAAAAAAAATTGCAAAAAAATGCCAAAAAACTTGCAACCGGCAAAACGCCGGATATAGAATAGCCGCCTATTTTGCCCTGCCGTCCATTGACGCGCCGCCGTGCGTTGTCGCCGTATTGCCGTGAAATGGCGGCGCCGAACAAATCTTAATCTCCAAACCCAACACCGAGGTCCGAACCCAATGAAACTCTCAGCACTTTTTCTTCCCCTGCGCGCGCGCGTGTCGCGCGTTTTTGTCGCGGCGGTTTTGATCGCTTTCGCATCGGCGGCGGTCGCGCAGTCATCAAAAATCCAACTGACGCTGACGCCGACCACGACCTCCAAAACCTACGGCGACGACGAGCCGAAGCGGTTTAACTACACGCTGGACATCCCCAGCGACGCCACGGACAACCTCAACGCAATCCGAAAGACCGCAAACCGCAATGAGCATCTGCGGCGCGCCCCGGGGGAAGACGCCGGCTCGTATGCGTTCTCCCTTCCGGAAAACGCGGATACGGTCATCATCAAAGGCGGTGTCCGGGAAAAATACACCATCGTCCTCGCGCCCGGCTCCTCTTTCACCATCACCCCGAAAGAAGTCACCTACACTTCCACCTCGGCCGACAAAGTCTATGACAGCACGCCGGCCGCGCCCGCGGATTTGGGCGGATCTTTTGCCGCGGGAGACATCGTCAGCGGCGATGAGAACGATGTGGATGTGACCGGCGGCACCTACCAGACGAAAGTAAGCCCGTTCATATTGCCGGGACAAGCCGGCGAAGACATCACCATCGCCGGCTTCGCCCTCAGCGGCGACAAAGCCGGCAACTACTCGCTCGCCGGCGCCAGTTCGGTCACCGGCGATGTCACGCCGAAATCACTGACCCTGGCTGATGTCAAACTGACCAAGGCGCAAGGCGGCGGAACCTCCACCACCGGCGCCACGGTGGAAGCCACCATTACCGGCCTGGTCGCCGGGCATACCGGCACGCTCGCGCTGGTCCCGTCGCCGACCGCGGAGTTTGCCAGCGCCGCCGCCGGCGACAACATCGGTATCACCGGTCTGACCGGCGCGCAACTCGTTTTGACGGTGACCGGTTCCGGCGGCACCCCGGTCGCCTCGGCCAACTACGCGCTGCCGAGCGGCGCGATCACCGCCACCGGACAAATCACCTCCACCGCGATCCAAGCGCCGGACGCGCCGGGCGCGCCGACTTTGACCGCGGATTTCCAGTCCATTAAAGTTTCCTGGACCGCGCCGAACGACAACGGCAACAGCATCACCGACAACCGCGTGCGCTGGCGCACCGCGGCCGCAAGCGGCAACCCGGCCGGCGACTGGAACGGCGCCGGCAACAACGGCGTGCTCACCGGCGGCATCGACACCAACTTCACCATCACCGGCCTGACCAACGGCACCGCCTACGATGTGCAAGTCGCCGCGGTAAACGGCGGCGGCATCGGCGATTTCTCGCCGAGCGCGTCTTCCACGCCGGTGGCGAACAACGCCAATCTGGCCTCGCTGGCGGTCACCGGCTCCGACAACAACGCGCTCACGCTGGCGCCGGTGTTTGACGCCGCGACCGAGGCCTACACCGTCACGGTCGCCGCCGGAATCGCAACGGTTACCGTGACCGCAACCGCCGCCGACGCGGCCGCGGCCACCCTGCAATTGGTGCGCACCGTCTCCGGCACCGCCGGCGCCGCGCAGACCCTGACCGGCGGTTCGGCGAGTTCGGCGCAGGCGCTGATTCGCGGCGACACCACGCTCGCGGTCACGGTCACCGCCGGCGACTCCTCCACCACCAAAACCTACACCGTGGTTCTCACCCGCCCGAACGGACCCCCGGGCGCGCCGAACGCGCCGACGGTAAGCGCCGGCAGCGCGGCCGGCACGCTGGCTGTCAGTTGGTCGGCGCCGACCGACACCGGCGGCAGCGCCATCACCGGCTACGCCATCCGCCAGGGCGAGGAAGCGGCCAGCCCGACCTGGAGCGATGTCACCCACAGCGGCACCGCCACCACCGCCACGATTACCGGGCTGGATTCCGGGAAAACCTATGAAGTGCAAATCGCCGCGATCAACGCGCTGGGCACCGGTCCGTGGTCGGCTTCCGGCAAGGGCTCGCCCGTGGCCGCGCAAGACAACGCCGACATCTCCGCGCTGACGGTGGTGGATTCAAAAGGCGGCACGGTCGCGCTCACCCCGGCGTTTGACGCGGGCACCGTGGCTTACACCGCCGGCGTCGCCAACGACATCACCGGCGTCCGTTTCACCGCGACTTTCCTCGGCAGCGGAATCGTCATCGGCGGCGACGCCGACAATGATCCGGCGACCGGCGTGCAGAGCACCGCGGTCGCCATCAATGTCGGCGAAGAAAAGGCGATCACGCTGATCGTCACCGCGCAGGACGGCTCCACCACCAAAACCTACACGGTAACCGTGACCCGCGCCGCCGGCGTTCCGGCAAAACCGGCCGACCCGAGCGTGGCGCGCTCCAGCACGGTCTCGCGCAGCGTGGATGTCACCTGGACCTGGAGCGGCGGCGCCGACAACAACGGCTCGGCCGTCACCGCCTTTCATGTGCAGTGGAGAAAGCCGGGCGATTCCAACTGGCTGCCGGACGCGACCGGGCAGGTCATCAGCGATCCGGCCGACCGCAGTTACGCGGTGACCGGGCTGGAGCCGGGCGAGAATTATCAGGCGCGGGTGCGCGCGGTCAATGCCATCGGCAACAGCAAATGGTCGGACACCGCGCGCGCCAAGGCTTCCGGTCCGCCGGCGAAGCCGACGAGCACTCCCACCCTGTCCGCTTTTCCGGGCGGACTCTCGGTTAACGCGCCGAGTTCCAACGAGGACGACGGCGGCTCCGCGTATAACCGAAACCGCGTCTTTCGCTACCGGCTCGCCGACAAAGGCGACGGCAGTCCGGGCGAATGGCAAACCCAGCAAGGCACCAACGGTGGCAACATCGCCGGCCTGACCGGCGGCTCCGTCTACGATGTGCAGTATGCGTTTCGCAACGGTTTTGCGAGCGACAACACCGGCCCGTTTTCCGACACCGGAAAAGGCACGCCGACGCGCCGCGACCTGACCCTTACCCCAATGGCCGCGAGCAAGGTGTATGGCGAGGCCGACCCGGTGTTTGACTACACCGCAAACAGTTTCTTCGGCAGCGGCGTCGGCAAAAACGATGTGTTCACCGCGGTGCCGTTTGAGCGCGTTCCCGGCGAAGACGCCGGCGAATACGCGTTCCGCCTGAAAAACCCGGTTCCGTGGGTGGCCGCCGGCAATGTCGCGGGCCAATACAACCTGATCACCACGCTCGGCGGCAGCGCCAAGTTCACCATCACCGCGAAGGAGGTAACCTACACCTCCACCGCCGCCGACAAAGTGTATGACGGCGACCGGGACGCGCCCGACAATCTCGGCGGAAGTTTCACCGCGGGCGTGGTCACGGCCACGGTCAACGGCGTTGCAATTGACGACACCGCCGCCGACAAGTTGTCGGTCGGCGGCGGCCTCTTCGCCGACAAAGCCGCCGGCGACGACAAGACCGTGACGCAGTTCGCGCTGGAAGGCTCGTCCAAGGACAACTACAGCCTCGCCTCCGGCAGTTCGGTCACCGGCGACATCAGCCAACTCGCGACCACGCTGACCTTGGGCGTGCGAAGCCGCGTCTATGACGCCACCACCGACACCGGCACGGTCACCCCCGCGTTCAGCCCGGAAATCATCAGCGGCGACGAAGTCACCGTGGATGTCAGCGGCGCGGTCTACGCCGATGCCAATGCCGGAACCGGCAAGACCATCAACGGCGTCGCCGACGCGCAAATCGGCGGCGCCGACAAAGACAACTACGACATCACCATAGTCGCCACCGGCGAGGTGACCAAGCGCCCGTTGCGCGTCGCCGCCGGCGGCAGCGGCAACGCCCTGCCGAGCGCGGCCGCGCTCGGCGACCGCAGTCTGCTGACCATCGCCAGCGGCGTGTCCGGCGAGGGCCTGGTCGGCACCGACACCGCTGCGACGGTGCTGTCCGGCTCCATCGAGCGCGGCACCGAGACCGGCTCGGCGCCGCGCTTTACTTCGCCGCTGACCATCGGCACGCTCGCCGCCTCGGACAACTACGAACTGTTCTTCACCGCCGGCGAGTTCATCCGCACCTCGCTGCAGACGCTGGTGGTCACGCCGGTGGAAAAAACGCGCGTGTACGGCGCCGCCGACCCGGCGGCGTTCACCTACACGGTCGCGCCGGCGAGCGGCAGCAACTATGTCACCGGCGACGATGAAAACACCGTGTTCTTCACCGCCGGCCAGGCCGTGGTGCGGCGCGTCGCCGGCGACGACGCCGGGCGCTACTCGTTTTCGCTGGTGGATCCGCTGCCGCTGGCGGACAGCGGCGATTCGGCGAAATACATCTTCATCATCGCCCCCGGCTCGGACTACGAGGTCACGCCGAAGGAACTCGGCGCGACCGCAATCGTGCTGACCAAGACCTATGACAGCCTCACCACGATCACCGGCGCGACCCTCAGCGGCGGCGCGCTCAGCGGCGCGGTCGGCTCGGAAGTGGTGACGCTCACGCTGAAATCCGACGCCGGCGGCAACTACGCGGCCGCGGATGTCGGAACCGGCATCGTCCTCAGCGGCGTGGACAACTCCGACTTTGAACTGGACGCGACTTCGCCGGCAAAAGCGACCAACTACCGGCTGACCACCAACCTCAACCTGAGCGGCGTCATCACCGCCAAAGAAGTCGCGGTCGCGCAAATCACGCTGACCAAGGCCTACGACGGCAATGTGGAATACGGCGCGAGTTCCATCAAAACCGGCAGCGGCGAAATCACCGGCGAGGCCGGCAGCGAGGAACTGGTGCTGACTCCGAGCGCCGCCGGCCAATACGACCTCGCCGACGCCGGCACGCGCACTTTCACCGGCGCGCAGTTCACGCTGGCCGCGGCCGGCGGCAACGCCAAACCGGGCAACTACGAGTTGCCGGCGAGTTTTGAAGTGAACGGCGAAATCACCCCGAAGGAAGTCACCGTCGGCGACATCACCGTGACCAAGACCTTTGACGACAGCGACTCCATGGCCGGCGTGGAACTGGCCGGCGGCGCGGTGACCGGCGCCATCGGCACGCAGACTTTCACGCTGCAACTGGCCGCGGCAAACGACGGCACCTTTGACAGCCCCGACGCCGCAACCACCATCGGCGTCACCGGCGCCGACTTTGAACTGGTCGCCCCGTCCGGCGACACCGAGAGCAAACCGGCGAACTACACGCTGCCGGCGCTCACCATCAACGGCGTGATTGAGCCGAAGGCGCTGACTTTCAGCGGCACCGCCACGCTGCGCAAGGTGTATGACGGCAACAATGTCGCCGACCCGAGCATTCCCAACCCGGACCCCACCGGACTCCAGGTCGCGCCGTTCAAGGCGAGCGAAACCGAGGTAATCGGCGGCGTAATCGGCGGCGCGGTCGGCACCAACACCTTCCGCCTGGCGCTGGTGGACGGCGGCAACATCACCTACGCGCAGGCCGATGTCGGCGAAAAACTCGCGCTCAACGGCGTCGACGCCGAAGACTTTCAACTGCAGGCGGCCGGCGACGGCAACCCGGCGAACTACACGCTGCCGGACGCGATCACCGCCGAAGGCGAAATCACGCGGCGCACGGTCACCGTCGCCGAAGTCACGCTGACCAAGACCTACGACGGCTCGGCCGCCATCACCCCCGCCACCGAACTCAGCGGCGGCGAACTCGGCAATCTGGTTCCCGGCGAGTTGCTGGCGCTTCGCGTGGTCACCGGGCGCGGCGGCTTCGCCCAGACCGGCGCCGGCTCCGACTTGAGCGTCCCCGGCGCGCGCCTGCGGCTTGCCGACGCCGCCGGCGGAAAGGCCGACAACTACGCCCTGCCCGCGACCCTGGACATCATCGGCGTCATTGAGCCGTGGGCGATCACGATTGTCGCGCCGCAACTGACCAAGGAATACGACAAGACCACCGGGTTTGGCGACACCAAATTGGTCGCCGGCACCGGCGTGGTCAGCGGCGCCCTCGGCGAAGACGCGCTCATTCTGGCGCCCACCGCCGGCGTGTATGCGTCCGCCGGCGTCGGCGAAAACATCATCATCAGCGGCATTACCTGGGAATTGCGCGCCGCCCCCGGCAACTCGGCCGAACCGGGCAACTACACCTTCCCGGCGAGTTTTGAAGTCGACACCGAAACGCTGGTCGCCGGCTTAATCCAGCCGCGCACGCTGCGCGTCAGCGCCGGCAACACGCCGACCAAAGAATATGACGGCACCATCAATGCGCCGGCCGGGTTTGACAAAGCCGACGCGGCCGCCCTCAACCTGAACGGGTTGCTGCAGGGCGACGACATCAACTTCGCCGAAGGCGCCAACACCTACAACAGCAAGAATGTGCTGGAAGCGACCCACATCACGCTGAACATCGGCGGCTCGGCCGCGCCCAACTACCGGCTGGAAAACAACGCGGGAATTCCGGCGGAGATTACGCCGAAACAGGTCATGATTAGTAACCTCGTGCCGGGCAGCACCGCCGCTCCCAAGGTGTATGACGGCACCACCGACGGACCGTCGGGATTCACTTGGAGCGGCAGCGGCGGAAACCAGCCGGCTTTCCCGGCCGGCGTGCCGGTCCCGGGCGATGAGGGCAAACTCACTTTCACCCTCACCGGCGCGCGCTACGCCAGCAAAGATGTGGGGACGGTCACCCTCATTCCGATACTCACGGGGGGAGCCGACGGGGACGAATCCGCCAACTACGAGGTGCAGTCCGGCACGAGCGGAGAGATCACCAAGCGTCCGCTGCGCATTGCCGCGAAAAACGCCGTCGGTTTGGACCGGGCCGAAGCCGTGCTGGAATACACGCTGGGATCGGGCGTCGCCGGCGAGGGCCTGGTCACCGGCGAATCCGCCGACGAGGTGGTGCACGGCGCATTGGCGGTCGGCTCCACCGCCAACGCCGACGGCTCCTTCCCGATTGAAAAGGGCACGCTCTACCCGACCAACAACTACGAGATCTTCTTCACTCCGGCCCTGTTTTTCCCCAGCGGCCGGCTGGACCTGGATCTCAGCGGCGCGGCAAACGGCGACGAAGGCATCATCATCGCGCGCTATGTGTTCGGCCTGCGCGGAGACGCGCTGACCGCCGGCATCACGCTGGACAACACCGTGGACGCGGCGACGCTGGAAACGCGCCTGAAAAGCCTGGTGGACGACGGCACGCTTGATGTGGACGGCAACGCCGGCATCAACGGCTGGGACGCGATCCTCATCTCGCGCTACCTGCTCGGCGTAACCGAAGCCGCCGGCCTGACCGACGGCTTCGCCGCCGGCGCGGTGGACGCCGACGCCGCAAAAACCGCGGTGGAAGCGCTGCTGCCCGCCGCGGAGTAACGCGGCAACAACACCCGCGGCGGCGCGCCAAAATTCCGGCGCGCCGCCGCTTTTTTTTGGGCGGAGGGGGTAGAATAGCGGCAGGGAAACGGAGCGAAAATGGACGACCAAAACCGCAGGGAGGTGGACGCGTTTGTGCGCAGCGCGGCGTTTGCCGAATATTTGCTGAAGCCGCGGGAGGCGCGGGCGAAGCCGGCAAATGTCAATCCCAAAAAAGTTTCCGCGGACTTTGTGCCGCTGGCGGTGCTGCGCGATGACCTTGCGCGCAAAATCGGCGCGAAATCAACGGTGCTGCGGCTGACCGAAGCGGTGGCCGAGAAGATGTGGTGGCGGCACGGGCCGGGCTTAATCGGCGCGCGTAACCGCCGGAGAAGGACTGTGCCGCCGGAATGGTATGCGGACATCCCGTCCATTTTGCGCGATATAACTCCGCAAAAAGTCGGCGCGCGCTGGCGGTTTTACAGCGCCCGTCTGAAAAGGATTTTGGTGCTGGATCTGGACGAGCGCGGCAATCCGGTGATGATTACCTACTATGGAAGGAAAACAGCGGGGTGAGAAACGCCGTCTGCCGCAAGCGGGGCAATCAGACGGCGCGATTGGCGGGCGAATTAGGACTATTGCCGAGCCGCTACCGGCGCCAACTTCCATTATGCCCCACAAAAAACCCGTGTCAAGCGCTTTGCAAAAAAATCCCGTGAAAAAACAAACGCCGTCTGCCGCAAGCGGGGCAATCAGACGGCGCTATCTGGCGGTCTCATTAGGACTATTGCCGAGCCACTACCTCGCCAATGGCAAATTATGCCGCCTAAAAACCCCGTGTCAAGCGTTTTGCGAAAAAATCCAGTGAAAAAGCAAACGCCGTCTGCCGCAAAAAAACGCCGCGTCAATCCTTCTTCGCCGCCCCGCCGGAAACGCCGTCTTTGCCGGTGTA
>JALCBG010000032.1:9782-22754 GCA_028066695.1 Gammaproteobacteria bacterium
CGCCGCGTCAATCCTTCTTCGCCGCCCCGCCGGAAACGCCGTCTTTGCCGGTGTAAAACTTCGGCCATTCCACCTTCACCACCTCGCTGTCCGAGGCCAGCGAAAAACACTGGTCAATGATTCGCGGACGCGCGCGCGACGGCGCGCGTTCGGCGCGCTCCTCGCGCGCGCGGTGCAGGGTTTGGTAGGCGGTCGTGGCCAGCGGCCGCAGCAGTTCAAACAAATGCGTGCAACTCTCGCGGTGCGCGATGCGCTCGCGCGCGCGCCGCAGCCAGCCGCCGCCGATGCGCAGCCCGACCAGTTTTTTCATCGCCGCCTGCGCGCCCGGGCAAATGGAAAACGGCGCGTAATCCATGCCGGTCTGCGCGTCAATGATGTTCATGTCCAGGTCCACGGTCAGGCGCACCTCCATCAGATGCACCGGCTCGCCGGCCGCGATTTTGCCGCGGTCGCGGTTGGAGAAGTCGTAGGTCTTGGTGTCGCACAGGCGCGCTTCAATGTCCCACAAGCCGTCGTCGCGGCGGTAGCCGCGGCACAGCACGCTGCGGTCGTGCAGTTTTTTTCGGTCTGCGGGCGGCGGCAGCGGCATCAGTCAGGACGCGGCAAGTTGCGCGCGAATGTATTCGCCGGCGCGGCCGAGTTTTTCGGCATCCACGCCGTGCGCGATGCCGAGTTCGTCCAGCATGCCCACCAACTTTTCGGTGGCGAGATTGCCGCTCGCGCCGGGCGCATACGGGCAGCCGCCGAGTCCGGCGACCGCGCTGTCCACCACGCGCACGCCGAGTTGCAGCGCGGCGCGCACATTCTCCAGCGCGCGCCCGCGGGTGTCGTGAAAATGCGCGGCGAGTTGCGCCGCTGGAATATCGGCGCAAACGCATTCCAGCATCGCCGCGGCGGCGTCCGGCGTGCCGGCGCCGATGGTGTCGCCGAGGGAGATTTCATAACAGCCGAGAGTATGCAGCATGCGCGCCACGCGCGCCACCTCGGCCGGCGCGATTTCGCCCTCATACGGGCAGCCGAGCGCGCACGACACATAGCCGCGCACCGCGACGCCGGCGGCGCGCGCGCGTTCGGCGACCGCGCGAAAACGCGCGATGCTCTCGGCGATGCCGCAGTTGATGTTGCTGCGGCTGAAAGTCTCGGAGGCGGCCGCGAACACCGCGATTTCCGCGGCGCCGGCGGCGAGCGCGTCTTCCAAGCCGCGCAAATTCGGAACCAGCGCCGGGTAGGAGATTTTTTCGCTTCCGCGCATCTGCAGAACGCGGCGCAGCACCTCGCCGCTGCCGGCCATTTGCGGAATCCATTTTTCCGAGGTGAAACTGCCGATTTCAATCGCGCGCAACCCGGCCTCGCCGAGCAGGCGAATCAACTCCGCGCGCACTTCCGGCGAAAGCGCGCGCGCCTCGTTTTGCAGGCCGTCGCGGGGCCCGACTTCCACGATTTTGACGCTCGCCGGCAGATTCATGCGTCCTCCCAGTCCAGCAATTTTTCGCCCTCGCGAACCGCGTCGCCTTTGCGGAAATGCAGGCGGACAACCTTGCCGGCGCGCGGCGCGCGAACGGTGTGCTCCATCTTCATCGCCTCCAGCGTCAACAGCGGCGCGCCGCGCGCCACGCGCCGCCCGGCGCGGACATCTATGCCCGCGACCACGCCGGGCATCGGCGCGAGAACGCCGCCGCCGGTGTCATGCGCATCGGCCTCGGCCGCCGCGCGAGACGACTTCGGCGGCAACAATGTCCAGCGGCGCGCGCCGATGCGAATGACGGTGGCGCCGTCCACTGCATCTATGGAGAGCGGTGTTTTTTGGGTTGCGCGGTGCAGTAAATGCGTGCCATTGCCGGGAACCGGCAGCCGAGTCAATTGAATTTCGGCGCGCTCGCCGCCGATGACGCCGAATTGTTTGCCGCCGCAATATTCCACGGTGAACGCGCAATCGCCGGTGGCGTGAGCAAAACGCGCGGTCGCGGTCGCCGGCAGATTGAGTTGCCACGGAACGCGGCTTTCCCATGGAGAGCACGAGGGGGCGGAGCCGCGGACATTATTAATGTCCATATTAAAATGATGCAGCGCGGCCGCGGCCAGGCATTCCTCCGACGGCGCACGCGGCGCGCACAATTTCTCGCGCCTGCGCTCCAGCAATCCGGCGTCGTGTTTAACGCCGATAAATTCCTTCAAGCCGAGCGCGTCATGCAAAAACTCGGTGTTGGTTGCCACGCCGCCGATGTCCATCGCGGCCAGCGCCTCGCGCAGCCGCAACCGCGCGCTTTCGCGGTCGCCGCCATGCGCAACTAATTTCGCCAGCAGCGAATCGTAATGCGGCGCGACCGTGTCGCCGGCGGCGACGCCGGAATCCAGCCGCCGCCAGCCGGTGTTCGCGCCGGGGCGGAACAGCGGCAACTTTCCGCTTGACGGCAAAAAATCATTCGCCGGATTTTCCGCGCAGATGCGCGCTTCCATGGCGTGGCCGTCCGCGCGCAAATCGGACTGCGCGCGCGGCAACTTTTCGCCGGCGGCGACGCGCAACTGCCACTCCACCAAATCTATGCCGGTGACCATCTCGGTGACCGGGTGCTCCACCTGCAGGCGCGTGTTCATTTCAATGAAATAAAACGCGCGGCGCGGCGCCAGCAAAAATTCCACCGTGCCGGCGCCGGCGTAATTGATTGCGCGCGCCGCGTCCAGCGCTGCGGCCGCCATTTTGCCGCGCAATTCATCGTCAATATTCGGCGCGGGCGCTTCTTCAATGACTTTTTGCCGGCGGCGCTGCAGCGTGCAGTCGCGGTCAAAAAGATGCACTGCATTTCCGTGCCGGTCGGCGAAAATTTGCACCTCCACATGGCGCGCGCGCGGCAGGTATTTCTCCAGATAGACGCGCGAATCGCCGAATGCGGCCGCTGCTTCGCGCCGCGCCGCGGCCAGCGCCGCATTAAATTCGGAAGCGCGCGCGACCGCGCGCATGCCGACTCCGCCGCCGCCCGCGGCCGCTTTGATCAAAAGCGGCCAGCCGATTTTTTTCGCGGCCGCGCGCAACGCGCCCGGCGACGACGCCGACGCGCCCGATCCGGGCGGCAGCGGCACGCCGGCGCGCGCCATGATGCCGCGCGCGCGCCGCTTGTCGCCCATCGCGCGAATCGCCGCCGGCGGCGGCCCGATGAAGGCCAGCCCGGCGCGCGCGCAACGCTCGGCGAAGTCGGCGTTTTCCGAGAGAAACCCATAGCCGGGATGCACCGCCTCGGCGCCGCAACTCTTTGCGGCGGCGATGATTTTTTCGGCGCACAGATAACTCTCGGCCGGCGGCGGCGCGCCGATTTCCACCGACTCGTCGCATTCGCGGACATGCCGCGCGCCGCGGTCGGCCTGCGAATGCACGGTGGCCGCGGAGACGCCGAGGCGCCGCGCGGTGCGCGCGATGCGGCAGGCGATTTCGCCGCGGTTGGCGATGAGGATTTTCTTGAACATTAAACGGCGCGCTACATGCGAAACACGCCGAACTTGCTCGGCGCGAGCGGCGCATTCAGCGACGCCGAAATCGCCAGCGCGAGGACTGTGCGCGTGTCCACCGGGTCAATGACGCCGTCGTCCCACAGCCGCGCGCTGGCGTAATACGCGCTGCTCTGCCGCTCGTATTGCGCGCGAATCTTTTTTTCGCCGCCGCTTTTATGCACGCGCGCCAGCACGCCGGCGGCCTGCTCGCCGCCCATCACCGCGATGCGCGCGTTCGGCCACATCCACACGAACCGCCCTTCATACGCGCGCCCGCACATCGCGTAATTGCCCGCGCCGTAACTTCCGCCGACCACCAGCGTAAATTTCGGCACGCGCGCGCAGGCGACCGCGGCGACCATTTTCGCGCCGTCTTTTGCAATGCCGCCGGCCTCGGCTTTTTGCCCGACCATAAAGCCGGTGATGTTTTGCAAAAACAGCAGCGGAATGCCGCGCTGCGCGCACAACTGCACGAAGTGCGCGCCTTTCAGCGCCGACTCGGAAAACAAAATGCCGTTGTTGGCGACGATGCCGAGCGGGTAGCCGTGCAGGCGCGCGAAGCCGCACACCAGCGTTTCGCCGTAGCGCTCCTTGAACGCGTCAAATTCGCTGCCGTCCACCAACCGCGCGATGATCTGGCGAATGTCAAACGGCTTGCGCGGATCCGGCGGAACGATGCCGCGCAATTCTTCGGCCGGATAGCGCGGCGGCGCCGGCGCGCGCGTTTGCAATTCGGTTTTTTTCGCGCGGCCGAGATTGGCGATGATGCGCCGCGCGATGTCCAGCGCGTGTGCGTCGTCATCGGCGAGGTGGTCGGCGACGCCGGAGACGCGCGTGTGCAAATCGCCGCCGCCGAGTTCTTCGGCGCCGATTTTTTCGCCGGTGGCGGCCGCGACCAGCGGCGGACCGGCGAGAAAAATCGTGCCCTGTTCGCGCACGATGATGCTCTCGTCGGCCATCGCCGGCACATACGCGCCGCCGGCCGTGCACGAGCCCATGACCACCGCGACCTGCGCGATGCCGGCCGCCGACAAATTCGCCTGATTGTAAAAAATCCGCCCGAAATGCCCGCGGTCGGGAAACACCTCGTCCTGCAGCGGCAAATACGCGCCGCCGGAATCCACCAGATAAATGCAGGGGAGACGGTTTTGCGCGGCGATTTCCTGCGCGCGCAAATGCTTTTTCACGCTGAGCGGGTAATACGCGCCGCCTTTTACCGTGGCGTCATTGGCGATGACCATGCATTCGCGCCCGCTGACGCGGCCGATGCCGGTGATCAGCCCGGCCGCCGGAACTTCATCCGCATAGACTTCGTGCGCGGCGAGTTGCGACAATTCCAAAAACGGCGCGGCCGGATCCAGCAGCCGGCGCACCCGCTCGCGCGGCGGGAGTTTTCCGCGGGCGATGTGTTTTTTGCGCGCCGCCGCGCCGCCGCCCTGCGCGATTTTTTCAACGCGCGCGCGCAAGTCGCCGCACAGCGCGTCCATGTGCGCCGCGTTTTTTTGAAACTCGGCCGAGGACGGAGCGAGGCGGTCGGGGATTACGGGCATGGGAATGTCAATGCAATCATTATGCATTACATTATATGCGCGCAACGGGCATAATTCGGGGGCGCATATGGATGCGCAGGAAGCATTAAGCGTGAAAATAGTTGGAAAAATCACCGGGCGCGCGAAGCGCTGGGAATTGAACTGGGAGCGGACGCTGGAAACTGCGAACCGCGTTGGCATCGCTTTGTTCATCGCCGGCCTGCTGCACGGGATTGTCGGCGAAACCGCCAACCACCGGGTTTTTTTCTGGCTGGGTGCGGCCTTGATTGTGCTGTCGCTGGTGCGGCGCAAGGCGGCGCCGGCGCTTCGGCGGGAGCCAAAAAACACTTGACACGCGGGCGCGACCGTGCCACAGTTTCCCCGTGGCGCGTCCGCGCAACCCGTTCCAAATCCCGAAGAACCCCGGAAAACAATGAACTACCTCCTCCAGCCCCAAGTCATAGACGCGCTGATAGTCGCCGGACCGATTTTGGCGCTACTGATCTACGGCTTCTGCACCGGCAAACTCCCGCCCCCGCCCGACGAGAAGTAGTTCGCCCGCGGCGGAAGCCGCCTCACATCAACTCCACCGCCATCGCCACGGCTTCGCCGCCGCCGATGCACAGCGAGGCCACCCCCCGCTTTCCGCCGTAACGCCGCAGCGCGGCCAGCAGCGTCGCCATCAGGCGCGCGCCGGAAGCGCCGACCGGATGCCCGAGCGCGCAGGCGCCGCCGTGCACATTGACTTTGTCATGCGGCAGATCAAATTCGCGCATCGCCGCCATCGTGACCACGGCAAACGCCTCGTTGATCTCATACAGATCCACATCGTCCGCTTTCCACCCCAGTTTTTCCAGCAGGCCGCGAATCGCGCCGAGCGGCGCGGTGGTGAACCATGCCGGGTCCTGCGCGTGGCTGTGGTGGCCGACGATGCGCGCGAGCGGCGCGCTGCCGCGCTTTTCGGCATGCGACAGCGGCATCAGCACCAGCGCGGCGCCGCCGTCGGAAATGGAACTGGAATTCGCCGGCGTAACCGAGCCGTCCTTGCGAAACACCGGTTTTAATTTCGGCACTTTCGCCGGGTCGGCCAGGCCCGGCTGTTCGTCGTCGCAGACTTCGTGCTCGGCGCCGCGCCGGTCCTTGAAAACCACCGGCTGAATTTCCTCCGCAAAAAGGCGCTCGCGAATCGCGCGATTAGCGCGCGCCAGCGACTCCAGCGCAAAAGCGTCCTGCTGTTCGCGCGTGAATTCGTATTTCGCCGCGCAGTCCTCGGCGAAATCGCCCATCAGCCGGCCGTCATAATGAATGTCCTCCAGCCCGTCAAAAAACATGTGGTCGCGCAACTGCGCGTGGCCGAGGCGCAGGCCGCCGCCGCGCGCGCCGCTCAGCAAATACGGCGCGTTGCTCATGCTCTCCATGCCGCCGGCGACGGCGATGCGCGCGCTGCCGGCGCGAATCGCGTCGTGCGCGAGCATCGCGGTCTTTAAACCGGAGCCGCACATTTTGTTGACGGTGGTGGTCGCCGCGGACATCGGCACGCCGGCGGCGATCGCCGCCTGCCGCGCCGGCGCGTTGCCCATGCCGGCCGGCAGCACGCAGCCCATCAGCACTTCGTCCACTTCCTCGCCGTCAACGGCGGCGCGCGACAGCGCGGCGCGGATGGCGACCGCGCCGAGTTGCGGCGCCGGCTGGCTGCTGAGCGCGCCGAGAAAACCGCCGATGGGCGTGCGGCAGGCCGCGGTGATGACGACTTCTTCGCCTTGGGTTGCGTTGGCCCCTTGGTTTGCAGAATTTGGCATGAGATTTTCCGGTTGGAGTGGAAGGCCGATTATGCGGTCTGGTTGAAGATTTCGCGCCCTATCAGCATCCGCCGAATTTCGGAGGTGCCGGCGCCGATCTCGTAGAGTTTGGCGTCGCGCAGCAGGCGCGCCGCCGGAAAGTCGTTGGTGTAGCCGTTGCCGCCGAGCAGTTGAATCGCGTCAAGCGCGGCCGCGGTGGCTTTTTCCGAGGCGAACAAAATCGCGCCGGCCGCGTCTTTGCGCGCGGCGCGCGCGCCGCCGCCATCATCCGGGGCGGCGTCGCATGCGCGCGCGACCGAATAAACATACGCGCGGCAGGCCTGCATGGAAGTGTACAGATCGGCGACTTTTCCCTGCACCAATTGAAACTCGCCGATGGCGCGGCCGAATTGTTTGCGCTCGTGCAAATACGGGAGCACGGTGTCCAGGCAGGCGCGCAGAATGCCGAGCGGCCCGCCGGCGAGCACCACGCGCTCGTAGTCAAGGCCGCGCATCAGCACTTCCACGCCGCGCCCGACTTCGCCGATGACATTTTCCGCCGGCACTTCCACGCGGTCAAAAATCAACTCGGAAGTGTTGGAGCCGCGCATGCCGAGTTTGTCCAGTTTGCGCCCGCTGCCGACGCCGAAGGCGCGCTCCACCAAAAAGGCGGTGATGCCGCGCGCGCCGGCCTTCGCGTCGGTTTTCGCATAGACCACGATGACATCGGCGTCGGGCCCGTTGGTGATCCACATCTTGCCGCCGTTCAGCACATAACCGCCGCCGGATTTTTCCGCGCGCAATTGCATGCCGACCACATCCGAGCCGGCGCCGCTTTCCGACATGGCCAGCGCGCCGACTTGCTCGCCGCGAATCAGCGCCGGCAGGTATTTGCGGCGCAACTCTTCGCCGGCGTTCAGGCGGATTTGGTTGACGCACAAATTGGAATGCGCGCCGTAACTCAGCCCGACCGAGGCCGAGGCGCGGCTGATTTCCTCCATCGCCACCACATGCGCGAGGTAGCCCATGCCGGCGCCGCCGTATTCGGGCGGCGCGGTGATTCCGAGCAGGCCGAGTTCGCCCATCTCGCGCCACAATTCGTTCGGGAATTCGTTGGCGCGGTCAATTTCGGCGGCGCGCGGCGCGATGCGCGCGGCGGCGAACGCGGCCGCGCTCTCGCGCAGCAGTTCCACTTCGCCGCCGTCGCCGCCGGGCGTTAAATTGCAGGATGCGTCAAACATGCCGGCATTGTCGCATTTTTGCGGCGCGCATTAACCGCGCCCGAGCAAGTCCCGCTTCGCCGACTGCAGATGCTCCACCATGGCGCGCGCCGCGCCGTCCATGTCGCGGCGGACGATCATGCGCAGCAGGCGCGCGTGCTGGCGGTTGTATTCGGCGATTTTTTGCGGCGTCAAAATGTTGTTCTTGCGCTCGCTCCACTGGCTGTGCGCGCGAATGTCGTTGATGCGCTGGTACATCCAAATCAACAGCGGATTTTGCGAGCAATGCGCGAGCAGCAGGTGAAACGCCTCGTCCGCGGCCGAAAACGCGTTCCGGTCGCGCGCGGCCGCGACCGCCTGGTTGAGCGCGGCCTGCAGTTTTTTTAAGTCGCGCTGCGTCGCGTTTGCCACCGCAAGCCGCACCACATGCGGCTCTATCGCCAGGCGCGTCTCTATCAATTCCAGCGGGCTGGTTTCCTCGGCGATGTCTTCGCGGTTGAATTTTTCGCGGTAGCAGACGAAAGTGCCGCTGCCGAATTTGCGCCGCACCATGCCGGCCTGCTCCAGCCGCGACAGCGCCAAACGGACGGTGCCGCGCGCCACCGAAAAGCGCTCGGCCATGCCGCGCTCCGACGGCAGGCGCTGGTTGAAGCGCAATTCGCCGCCGGTGATCGCGTCGTGCAGGCGGTTGAAAATGCCGGACGAGCCGTGCATCGGCGGCGCGAGCGGCGCGGCCGTCTTGCGGCGGCGGCGCGGACGCGAAGTTGCGGGGGTCTCGGCGGGCATCAAATGGTGCAGTTATGGTCCAGCCATGAGCATAGACCATCGGCGCGCGCCCTGCATGCGGGCGAAAATGGCGCAATTCCGCGGCGGCGCGCGCGCAATTTTTCCAATACCAATTAAATACCAAAAGGCCGAAATCATTAATTAAGGCGAATTAAGGGTATAGTTTCCGGTTCGCGCATCCCGCGCGCAGACCACTTATCACCGGAGCACGACATGGCAAACACCAAAACCACCGGCGCCGCCAAACGCAGCGGCGCGCGAAAACTCAGTACGCGCCGCGCGCAAATGTCCACCGACCTGGAGCGGCATGTCAACGCGCCGGGGCGCGCCGCGCTGGTCAAGCAAGTCCGCGAAAAAATCAAGCGGCTCGGCGTCACCTACATCTACTTTCAATTCGTCTCGGTCACCGGGCGCATCGTCGGCAAGGGCATTCCGGCCGACCACTGGGAGCGCGTCGCCGAGCGCGGCTTTCAACTGGTCTACGGCTCCACCGCCAACCTGTTCATAGACCGCCACGGCAACTACATCGGCTACGGGCCCGAAGCCTCCGAACTGGTCGGCATCGCCGACCCGGAAACTTTCGTGCAGTTGCCGTGGGACAAGCGCGTCGCGCGCGTGTTCTGCACCTGCTTCCGCAACCGCGAGGAGCGCGTCAATCCCGGCGGCCACCTGACTTCCGACTGCCGCGGCAACCTGCGCCTCATTCACGACGCGTTCATGCAAAAACACAAAATGCACATGCGCATCGGCACCGAGCCGGAGATGATGTGGCTGCGCCTGGACGAAAACCGCAACCTGTCCGGCGGCGCGACCAAGCCGAACTGCTACCACATCGACCAGTTTGAGGAACTGCGCCCGGCATTCATGCAGGTGATTGAATACGCGCAGGCGATGGGCCTGGACATGATTCAGGGCGACCACGAGGACGCGCCGGGGCAACTGGAGTTGAACTGGACTTACGACGAGCCGATGCGAAACTCCGACCGCCTGACCACCTACCGCCAGATCTGCGCGCAGGTCGCGCGCGAGAAAGGCCTGCACGCCTGCTTCATGTCCAAGCCTTTCATGAATGTCTCGGCATCCGGCTGCCACCACAATGTCTCGCTGTGGAGCGGCGGTACGCGCAAGGTCAACGCGCTGCACCAAAAACCGCTGCCGGGCATGGACGGCGTGTTCCTCTACCGCGAAGGCGGCACCAACCACTTCCTGCCGGCGCCGAAGATAGATCCGGTCAAGCCGGGCCCGGTCGGCCTGCAGTCCATCGGCGGCGTCATCGCGCACCTGCCGGCGCTGACTTCCATCGGCTCGTCCACGGTCAATTCCTACCGCCGGCTGTGGGACACCGGCTTCTGGGCGCCGGTGTTCGCCGACTGGGGTTTCCAAAACCGCACCTGCGCATTGCGCGTGTCGGCGCCCGGGCGCTTTGAATACCGCTCGGTGGATTCCATGGTGAATCCGTATCTGATGGCCGCGGCGCTGTTGATGGCGTTTGACGACGGCATCAGCCACAATCTGGATCCGGGCGAGCCGGAGGAGCGCAACATCTACGAGGCGATGGAGGCCGGCAAGATGGTCAAGAAACTGCCGATGTCGCTCGGAGACGCGCTGAAAGCGCTGGAAAAAGACGAAGTCATCCGCGCCGCGATGCCGGACGAGATGTACCGCGTCTACCACCACTACAAAAACGACGAGTGGGAGAAGTTCAACCACACCGTCACCAACTGGGACATCCAGCAGTATCTCGACTGCCTGCCCTGACCCCACCTCATTCCACGGGAGAATCACCATGTGCGGAATCGCCGGACTAATCCACCGCGGCAAGACTTCGGACATCGGGTCTGAAATGACCTCCATGCTGCAGTCGCTCAAGCACCGCGGCCCCGACTCCACCGGCTTCGCCCTCTACGGGCGCGGCAGCGGCGGCAACGACAATGACGACGGCGGCAACCAGCATGTGATGCGCTTCAAAGTCGCCGAGCAGGAGGAAATGCGCGACATTGACATCCGCGTCAAAATGCGCGCGCGCATTGACGACGTGGACGCGCGTTTGGAAAAACTCGGCGTGCGCGTGCTGGACAAAGCGCAGCCGACCGAATACTCGCTGCGCTACGCCTTCGCCTATGACGGCGACATGCGCGCCCTGGCCGCGCAGGTGGAGGCGGTGGACAGCGCCGAAATTCTGTCCATCGGGCGCGCGCTGGAACTGATCAAGGACATGGGGGACGCCGGCACGGTCGCCGCCGACTACGGCATTCCCGGCTTCACCGGCACCCACGCCATCGGCCACACGCGCATGGCGACCGAATCCGACGTGGACATCCGCTCGGCGCACCCCTACTGGGCCTACCCGTTCAACGACATCTCGGTCGTGCACAACGGGCAACTGACCAACTACTGGACTTTTCGCCGCGAAATGGAGCGCATCGGCCACCGCTTCGTCTCCGACTGCGACTCCGAACTGATCGCGGTCTACATCGCCGAGCGCATTCAGCGCGGCGACGACCTGGAAGCGGCGATGCACCGCTCCATTGACGAACTGGACGGCGTGTTCACCTACCTGGTCGCGACCGGCGACCAACTGGGCATGGCGAAGGATGTGATGGCGGCGAAGCCGATGGTGCTGTATGAGAGCGGCGATTTCATCGGCCTGGCCTCCGAGGAAGTCGCGATTCGCAGCATCTTCCCGAATGAAATTGAAACCTGGGACCCGTATGAAGGCGAGGTGAAAGTATGGCGGGCGTAAAACCGCGCGGCAAAGCGCATGCCATGGGGCTGCACGACGAGCGCCTCGCCGGGCGCGGTGGCGAGCAGTTGTTCTTCAAGGCGGCCGAGGAGGAAAACTTCACCTACCCGTGGTCGTTTGAGGTGGATTTTGCGCGCAGCGCCGAATTTGACGCGCTGGACATGGAGGCGAGCGCGATCAACCTGGAAATCCGCCGCCTGATGCAAGACGGCGTCGGCAGCATCACCGTCAAAAACCCGCGCGCGCGGCACGGCGTCGGCGTCGGTTTTTTGAACCGCCTGCGCCTGCGCTTTGAAGGCAGCCTCGGCTATTTCGGCTGCGGCCTTTCCGACGGCCCCAACATCCATATCAGCGGCCGGGTCGGCTGGTCGTGCGCCGAGAACATGATGGCCGGCACCATCGTCGTGGAAAAAAACGCCGGCTCCACTTTCGGCGCGGCGATTCGCGGCGGCGATTTGGTCTGCAAAGGCGATGTCGGCTCGCGCACCGGCATAGACCAAAAAGGCGGCAACATTCTGGTCGGCGGCCGCACCGGCGCCTTCTCCGGTTTCATGATGCAGCGCGGCCGCATGGTCATCTGCGGAGACGCCGGCAAAAACCTCGGCGACTCCATGTATGACGGCACCATCTATGTCGGCGGAAAAGTCGCCGGCCTCGGCGTGGACTGCGTGGAAGCCGAAATGACCGACGCCGACCTGCAATGGCTGACCGCCAAACTCTCGCTCTACGACCTGAACCCGGCCTGCGGCGCGGCCAACATGAAAAAATTCGTCTCCGGCAAGCAGTTGTGGAACTATGACAACTTGGAGCCGGCGGAGAAGAAGTTGGTTTTGTGAGAGGGTATGCTTTCACCGATTACTTCACTGAAAGCGTGGCCCGGCGGCGGCCGTATCTGCGGCGGGAATGGTGCATTCGCGTGATTGAAAATCCACTGCGCACCGAAGTGCAGGCTGACAATCGTGTGCGGTTTTGGGGTAAGATAGACGAACATGGCGGTCGGGTATTGCGCGTCGTCACCCTGCCCGACCGCGCCACCATACACAACGCTTTTTTCGACGGCAGGTTCAAACCATGAAAATTCACTACGACCGCGCAACCGATTCCATGTACATCCACTTGTCCGGCAAGGAGAGCGTGGAAAGCGAGGAAATCGCCGATGACTTCGTCGTTGACTTCGACGCCGACGGCGCGCCGTCCGGCCTTGACATCCAGCATGCGTCGAAAAAATTCAATATCACCGAGTTGGTCGCGAAGAACATGCCGGTGGCGAAAATCGCGGTGGCGTGATTGCGTGGAAGCCGAAATGACCGACGCCGACCTGCAATGGCTGACCGCCAAACTCTCGCTCTACGACCTGAACCCGGCCTGCGGCGCGGCCAACATGAAAAAATTCGTCTCCGGCAAGCAGTTGTGGAACTATGGCAACTTGGAGC
>JALCBG010000033.1 GCA_028066695.1 Gammaproteobacteria bacterium
CCCCCCCGCGCGCCCCGCGCATAGTGTAATATGCGCGCGCGGTATCAACATCCAATCCACCCGGAGGAGCAACAAATGAACGATGCAAATCGAATCACCCGCTGGAAGCGCACGAAGAGGCTGATGATCATCACCCTCATCGTGTGGGCTTTCTTCTCGTTTGTAGTCCACTGGTTTGCAAGCGGACTGAACGCGATGTCTTTCATGGGCTTTCCGCTCGGCTTTTACATGGCGGCGCAGGGCTCGGAAATCGTATTCGTGGTGCTGCTGTTTGTGTTCGCCCGAATGCAGAACAAAATCGACCGGGAAACCGGGTTCGCCGAGGAGGGTTAAACCATGCAACTCAAAATGAAAGGCGGGTTCATCGACAACCTGCCGAAAATCTACGGGCTCTACACCGGCGGGTTCCTGGTGTTCGTCCTGCTGATGGCGGTGCTCGAGCAGTTCGGCGTGGAAGCCGACACCATCGGCATTCTGTTCGTGCTGTTCACCGTGGCGATCTACGCCGGCATCGGCTGGCTGTCGCGCACCATGCAGGTGGACGCCTACTATGTCGCCGGGCGGCAGGTGCCGGCCGTGTTCAACGGCATGGCGACCGCCGCCGACTGGATGTCCGGCGCGTCTTTCGTGGCGCTCGCCGGCGGCATCTACTTCGGCGGACACGGCTACCTCGCGCTCGTGGTCGGCTGGACCGGCGGCTATGTGCTGGTCGCCTCGCTGATGGCGCCCTACCTGCGCAAGTTCGGCTGCTACACCGTGCCCGACTTCATCGGCGCCCGCTACGGCGGCAACCTCGCGCGCTTCTGCGCGGTGGTGGTGCTGGCGGTCGCGTCGTTCACCTATGTGACCGCGCAGATCAACGCCACCGGAACCATCGCGGCGCGCGCGCTGCAGATTCCGTTTGAGGTCGGCGTGTGGTTCGGGCTGCTCGGCATTCTGCTGTGCTCCATGCTCGGCGGCATGCGCGCGGTCACCTGGACGCAGGTCGCGCAATACATCGTGCTGATCATCGCCTACCTGGTGCCGGTGTTCTGGATGTCCAATGTGCAGGACTTCGGCCTGATCCCGCAATTCGCCTACGGCGACGCGGTGGTGCGCATCGGCGAACTGGAGCAAAGCCTCGGCGTCGGCGCCGCGGCCGCGGAGAACATCCCCGGCGTGCGCGTTCTGACCACGCTGCACAACGCGCCGCAGGACAGCGCGCTTTACAGCTGGCGCTTCATCACGCTGGTGCTGTGCATGATGGCCGGAACCGCCTCGCTGCCGCACATCCTGATGCGCTACTTCACCACGCCGTCGGTACAGCAGGCGACGCAGTCGGTCGCATGGTCGCTGTTCTTCATCTTCCTGCTCTACTTCACGGCGCCGGCGCTCGCGACTTTCACCAAACTGCAGTTGCTGGATCCGAACCTCGCGAGCAGCATCATCGGCAAATCCATCTTTGAGGTGGAATCGCTGGCGTGGATCCAAAAGTGGAGCAACATCGGCATGCTGGCGATCGCCGACGGCAACGGCGACGGCATCCTGCAGATCAACGAGTTCTTCATGCGCCCCGACATCGTGGTGCTGGCGACTCCGGAAATCGCCGGGCTGCCCTATGTGATCTCCGGGCTGGTCGCCGCCGGCGGCATGGCCGCGGCGATGTCCACCGCCGACGGGCTGCTGCTGGCGATCGCCAACGCGCTTTCGCATGATCTCTACTACAAGATCATCGACCCGAAAGCCGACACCCGCCACCGCCTGCTGGTCGCGCGCATTCTGCTGCTCGGCATCGGCGCGGCCGGCGCGCTGGTCGCCAGCCTGAAACTGACCGGCATTCTCGGCGCGGTCATCTGGGCGTTTGACTTCGCCTGTTCCGGGCTGTTCTTCCCGATCGTGCTCGGCATCTGGTGGAAGCGCGCCAACCGCGCCGGCGCCATCGCCGGAATGGTCTGCGGCTTCATCGCCGGCACTTTGTATCTGTGGTGGGTCGCGCCGCAGTTCGCCGGCAACGCGCCGTGGTTCGGCATCGACCACCTGCGATTCGGCATCATCGGCATGCCGGTCAGCCTGATCGCCACGGTCGCGGTCTCGCTCATGACCAAAGCGCCGGATGCGGAGACGCAGGCGATGGTCGACGAGATCCGCGTTCCGCGCGGCGCCACGGTGGTCAATTCGCGTTGACCCCCGCCTGCAGCACCGAAGAAGCCGGGGCGCATGCCCCGGCTTTTTCTTGCCCCCTCCCTCCCCCGCGCGCATGATCGGCAACATTCCCCTCTGGGTGCTCATTCTGGACTACGCGCTCGGCATGGTCATGTGGACGCTGATCGGCCGTTTTGCGATGAACATTTTTTTGCCCGAGGACAGTTCGTTTTTCTTCATGCGTTTTTTCGTGCGCGCCACCGACCCGCTGCTCGCGTGGTTCGCGCCGATTACGCCGAACTTTTTGGTGCGCCCGCTGGTGCCGCTGTTTGTCGCCTGGTTTTTCTTCGCCGCGCGCTTTTACCTCCTCCCGTGGCTGCTCGGCTATTCGGTCATGGGCATGCTCTCCTTCCCGCTGGAAAGCGAATTCGCGCACGGAATCGCGAAGTTGATTGGGGTGTTTGTAAACTAGCGGCCGTTTTAGCCGCGCCGAAACTCGGCCAACTCTTCGCGCGCGTCCAAATGCGCGCGCGCTTTCTCAAGCGCGCCTTCCGCTTCCAGCCACACCAACTCCGGCTGCCGCCGCATCCAAGTTAACTGCCGCTTCGCCAGTTGCCGCGTCGCCGCCGCGCCGCGCGCATGCAGTTCCTCCCCGGAAAACTCGCCGCGCAAAAAATCAATCGTCTGGCGGTAGCCGACCGCGCGCAGCGACGCCCAGTTTTGCGGCGATTCGCCGGCCGCTTCCGCGGACGCGAGAAGTTCGCGCACTTCTTCCACCAGCCCGCGCTCCAGCATTTTTTGAAAGCGCGTCTCAATGCGCGCATGCAGTTTTTTTCGCTCGCCGAAAAACAGCCCGAGTTTCACCAGCGGAAATGGCAGCGGCGCGCCCGCGTTTTCCGCCATCACCTCGCTCGGCGGCCGCCCGCTCAGCCGGTGAATTTCCAGCGCGCGCGAAATGCGCTGCGGGTCGGACGGGCGTATCGTCCCGGCGAGCCGGGCATCCACTTCGCGCAACTTCGCGTGCATCGCCGCCGCGCCGAGTTCCTCCATCTCGCGCGCAATTTCGGCGCGCGCCGCCGCGTCCCCGCCCGGCAATTCCGACAGTCCGTGCTCCAGCGCGGCGAAATAAAACATGGTCCCGCCGACCAAAATCGGCAGCCGCCCGCGCGCATGACTTTCCGCAATCAGCCCCAGCGCGTCCTCGCAAAACTGCGCCGCGTTATAGGTCTCCGACGGCGCGCGAATGTCAATCAGCGCGTGCGGGTGTTTGCGCAAGAATGCAGCGCCGGGCTTGCCGCTGCCGATGTCCATGCCGCGGTAGACCTGAACGGCGTCCACGCTGATCAGGTCGGTTTGGTAGGCGTCGTGCAGGGCCGCGGCCAGGTCGGTTTTGCCGGTGGCGGTGGGACCCATTAGGAAGATGACGGGGAGAGGCATTGCGCGATATTAATCTTGAAATTAAATTGTAGTAGTATTGCCTATTCCCACATCAATGAGGCAGTCCAAATGAAATCTATTCCGGTTCAAAAAATCCTCAACATCGTCAACCCTACCGAGTTCAAACTCCATACCGCGCGTTACAATGGAGTGAAAAATCCACTCGATGTGTATGCCCACGACAAAGACAAATGGCGCGGCTGGAACACTTGGGGCGGGAAAAAAAATATTTACAACCGAAAGTACATTTTTTCACTTATCGATTTCTACAAGGAAACCGATATGTGGTTGTTTGGTGGCGCCTTTGCAGTCACCAGCAAGCGCCGACAAAAAAACGGGGTGTTCCGCTATGGCATCAAAGATTTGAAAGAGTATACCGACTATGTCGGCAGACTCAAAATCAAAATGCAAAAGCCTCGCCGAGGACGGTCGTTTGTTCTGGAAAACCATCTGGACGAAATGACCGTATCTGAAATTCTCAAAGAGCCCTATTCGGGGGAGGCTTTCCTTGGCTACGACCGCATCAATCACAGTTTCAGCATGCTGGAGCCAATTTTCCACAATGAAAATGCTGACTGGAAAATTCGGCTGGAACATCTGCAAGGTGTGTATGTGATCACCGATACGAAAAATGGAAAAAAATATGTCGGCTCCGCCTACGGCAGTGACGGAATTTGGGCGAGGTGGCGTTCGTACATCAAAACGGGGCACGGCGGGAACAAATCCCTGGTCCAACTTATCAAAAAAGAAGGAGTTGCTTATGCTCGAAGCAACTTCCAATTTTCTTTGCTCGAGTGCTGGGCGACGCCTGTTGGAAAAGAGGTAATCGATAGTCGAGAGACTCACTGGAAAAAAGTTTTTCTCTCGCGCGGCAAATTCGGTTACAACGAAAATTAAAACTGTCGACCAAAAAATGCGGGGGATGCCTACCTCCCCCGCAAAAACCACTTGTCAATCTCCCCCAGCGTCACCCCCATCCAAGTCGGCCGCCCGTGGTTGCACTGCCCGGAGCGCTCCACCTCTTCCATCTGCCGCAGCAGCGCGTTCATTTCGGCGTGGGTCAGTTTGCGGTTGGCGCGCACCGAGCCGTGGCAGGCGGCGCTGGACAGGATTTCGTGTTGCGCGCCGGTGATGCGCTCGGTGCTTCCGTGCTCCAAAATGTCCGACAGCGCGTCGCGCACCAGCGATTCAATGTCGGCTTTTGCCAGCATCTCCGGCACCGCGCGCACCGCGAGTTGCTCGGCGTCAATGCGCCCGATGTCAAAACCGAGCGCGGCGAATTCGCCGGCGCATTGCTCGGCGGCGTCGGCTTCGCGGCGGCTGACCGCCAACCGCAGCGGAACCAAAAGCGGCTGGCTGGCGGCGGCCCGCTCGGCCGCCTGGCGCTTCAGGGTTTCATAGGTGATGCGCTCGTGCGCGGCGTGCATGTCCACCATGATTAAGCCGTCGCGGTTCTCGGCGAGGATGTAAACGCCTTTCAGTTGCGCGAGCGCGTAACCCATCGGCGGAATGTCGGCGGAGTCGGCGATGGCCGGCGCGTCCGCGGTTTCGGCGGCGCCGGGCGCCGGGTGCAGCGCGTGGTAGTTCTCCATTTGCTCGGCCATCAGCATGCGCAGGTGGCGCTGCGCGCCGGGGCTGCCGTAACCGCCGCCGCCCCAGTCGCCTTGTTTGCCATGCATTCCGGGCCCGGCGGCGCGCGCCGCTTCGGGAGTCGGCAGCGGCACGCCGGCGTCGCGCGGGCGCAACCCGGCGATGACGCGGTGCAGCGTGCGGTAAATGAAATCATGCACGCCGCGGCTGTCGCGGAAGCGCACTTCGCTTTTCGCCGGATGCACATTGACATCCACCAATTTCGGGGCGATGGAAAAGAACAGCGCGAAGGCCGGGTGGCGGCCGTGATACAGCACATCGGCGTAGGCGCGCCGCGCCGCATGCGCAATTAAGTTGTCGCGCACCGCGCGCCCGTTGACGAAGAAATACTGCAGGTCGCGCTGGCTGCGCGAAAATGTCGGCAAACCCATCCAGCCGCGCAGGGTCATGCCGTCGGCCTCCTCCTCAAAATACACGCTCTGCTGCGCGAACGGCTTGCCGCAGACCGCGGCGATGCGAAGTTCGCGCGCGCGCGCGTCGGCGGCGGCTTCGGCGCGGAACACCTCGCGTCCGTCGTGGCTGAAAGCGATGTCCAGATCAAAGCGGCTGAGCGCGGCGCGGCGAACCACGTCTTCCAGATGGCGCAACTCGGTTTTTTCGGCGCGCAAAAACTTGCGCCGCGCCGGCGTGTTGTAAAACAAATCGGCGGTCTCCAGCGTGGTGCCGGGCGGATGTGCGAGCGGGCGCGGCTCGGAAATTTTTCCGCCGCCGTCGCAGGCGACTTCATACCCGGCGCGCGCGCCATGCGGGCGCGAGCGCAAACGCAACTTTGACACCGCGGCGATGCTCGGCAGCGCCTCGCCGCGAAAGCCGAGCGTGCCAATGCTGAACAGATCGTCAAACTTCCGCAACTTGCTGGTGGCGTGGCGCGACAGCGCGAGGCGCGCCTCCTCGCGCGGAATGCCGCCGCCGTTGTCGCGCACTTCAATGCGCTTCAGCCCGCCGCGCTCGGCCTGCACGCGAATTTGCGTGGCGCCGGCGTCCAGACTGTTCTCCAGCAATTCCTTCAGCAGCGAGGCCGGGCGCTCAATCACTTCGCCGGCCGCGATTTGGTTGATCAGCGTGTCGTCCAGTTGAATGATTTTTTCATGGCGCGCGGGCGCGTCAGCGTCTTGCATAGCGGCTCCGGTTTTTTGCGACATGCGAGCGCACGCCGGCGGCGATCGCGTTGGCGAGGCGCCGCTGGTGGCGCGGGTTTTCCAGCAGTTTTTTGTCGGCCGAGTTGGTCATGAACGCGGTCTCCACCAGAATGGACGGAATGTCCGGCGATTTCAGCACCACGAAACCGGCCTGTTCAACGCGGTCAATGTGCAGCCGGCTGATTCTTTTCAATTGCGTCAGCACGTCGCGGCCGAGGCTGAGCGAGTCTTTGACGGTCGCGCTCATGGACAAATCCAGCAGCACGTCGGCGACGATGTCCTCCTTGTCGGCGAGACTGACGCCGCCGACCAAATCGGACGCGTTCTCCTTGTTGGCGAGCCACTTCGCGGTCTCGCTGGACGCGCCGCTGCGCGACAGCGCATACACCGACGCGCCGCGCGCCGAACGGTTCCTCGCGCCGTTGGCATGCACCGAGATGAACATGTCGGCATTCTGGCGGCGCGCGATGTCGGTGCGCTTTCGCAGCGAGATGTAGTAGTCGCCGCCGCGCGTCAACTCGGCGCGCAGGCCGGGCTGCCGGTCTATCGCCGCTTTCAGCCTCTTGGAAATTTGCAGCACGATGGTTTTTTCATACGGGCGGCGCCGGCCGGTCGCGCCGGGGTCTTCGCCGCCGTGGCCGGGGTCAATCAGCACCAGCAGATCCGAGCCCTTGCGGCGCGGCCGCGTTTTGCGCTTTTGCGCGGGCGCGCCTTTCGGGCGGTGGAAATCCGCGACCAGCCGGTATTGGTAGCGGCCGCGCGGCTTGAGCGCCTGCGCGTAAAACCGCGTCGGTTTCGCCAAATCAAACACCACGCGCGTGCCGCCGCTGCGCGCGCCGTGGCGAATGCGGCGGATGAATTGCCCGGTGTCGGCGCCGCGCGGAATCGCGGTGCGGATTTTCGCGCCGCGCAAATCTATGACCACGCGCCCCGGGTTGCGCAATTTAAAAACCTTGTATGAAGGGGGTCCGCTCAACTCAAAAACGAAACGCGAATGCTCGGGCGCGTGGCGAATGCGAATGTCGGTGACGGTCGCGCCGCCGCGCGCCGAGACGCTGCTTCCGACCGGCGCCAGCGAGCCGCCGCCGCAACTTTGCAGCACGGGCAGCAGCCCGATTAAAAAAATCGCCGGCAGGCGGCGCGGCATGTTCAGCACGGTCGCGGCGACTCCGCGGGCGCGGTGTTGGGATTTTCCCGGCCTTCCAAATTTCCCAAGCCGTCCAAATTCGCCGCGCCGTTCGGCGCGCGCACTTGCACGCGGCGCGCGTCTCCGCGATGCAGGATTTCCACTTCGTAATTCGCCGCCGGCAGTTTTCCGGCGCCGCGCTCCGGCCATTCCACCAGCACCACCGCCGCGCCCGCCAGCGCGTCGCGAAGTCCGAGCGTTTCCACATCGCGCGGGTGTTCCAATCGGTAGAGATCAAAATGCCAGACCTCGCGCGCCGGCAAATCGTAGTGTTCCAGCAGCGTGTAAGTCGGGCTGGCAACCGCGCCGGCGTGCCCCATGCCGCGCAGAATGCCGCGCGCCAGCGTGGTCTTGCCGGCGCCGAGCGGTCCCGCGAGGAAAACGACCGCGCCGTCGTCAATGCTGCTCAGGCGGCGCGCCCAGCGCTTCCCCAGCGCGAGCATCGCGTCTTCGGTGGGAATGTCAAAGACTTGCATCGGGCTGCGGAATTATAGCACTTCGCGGCGCGCGGGTTTCGCGCGCTTTCAAAACAGAAGGGAGTTGCATCAGCACATCGCCTGCGAGCAATCCGCGCTCGCCGCAACAACTCTGCGCGGCGAGATCGGCGGCGTGCGAGTGCAGCCACACCGCGTCGGCAACCGACGCGCCTTGCGCCAGCAGCGCGCCGATGGCGCCGGCGAGCACATCGCCCATGCCGGCGCTCGCCATGCCCGGGTTGCCGCGATCGCACAGCCACGCCGATTCGCCGTCCACCACCAATGTGCCCGCGCCTTTTAATACGCAGACGCCGCCGAAACGCGCGGCGATTTCGCGCGCCGCGGCGAGGCGGTCGGCCTGCACTTCGCCGACATCGCAATCCAGCAATCGCGCGGCCTCGCCCGGATGCGGCGTCAGCGTCCAGTCGGCGCGCTTTTGCGGGTGGCGCGCCAGCCAGTTGAGCGCGTCGGCGTCCACCACCAGGCGCGCATCGCCGCCGATGAACTTTTTAAACACGCGCTCGCCCCATTCGTCCATGCCGAGGCCGGGGCCGAGCACCACGATGTCGGCCGGAGTATTTGCCGTGAGCGCGTCGGCGCTCATCAATTCCGGGCGGCGCAATGCGGCGAGGTCCAGGTTCGCGGCCTCGGAGGCGAGCGTTACCAGCCCGGCGCCGCAACGCAACGCGGCCTCGGCCGACAGCAGCGCCGCGCCGAACATGCCGCGCGCGCCGCCGGCGACCAGCACGCGCCCGGCCTCGCCTTTGTGCATGCCGCGGTTACGCCGCGGCAATTCGGGCGGCGAAATGATGCGCGCCACCGGGCGCACCGCGCGCCGCGCCGCGCCGGGCACGCGCAAATCGTCAAACAACACTTCGCCGGCCTGATCGCAGCCGTCGCCGGTGAACAGGCCGATTTTCAATCCGATAAAAGTCAGCGTGGCATGCGCGCGCACGCACGGCGAAAACGCGCGGCCGCCGTCGCCGAGGCCGGACGGCATGTCCAGCGCGAATACCGCCGCGCGCCCCGAGGCCGAGGCGGCGTTGATGCGCGCGATTAAATCCGCGGCGACGCCTTGCGGCGCGCGCCCGAGGCCGGTGCCGAACAGTGCGTCGGCGATGACATCGGCGTCTCCCGGCAATTCCGCGCCGGATTCCGCGTCGTGCGCTTCGCCGCCGCTGTCGCGGTATTCGCGCGCGGCCGCGGCCGCGTCTTCGCTGGCCGGCGCGCCGGCGGCGAGCACGCTGACGCGCATGCCGACTTCGCGCGCGCGCGCGGCCAGCACATAGCCGTCGCCGCCGTTGTTGCCGGGCCCGCACACCACCAGCAAATGCCGCGCGCCGCTGTGGCGCGCGGTGATGTGGCGCAGCGCGGATTCGCCGGCGCGGCGCATCAACTCCAGGCCGGCCGCGCCGTGCCGCGCGATGGCGATGCGGTCTATTTCGCGGGTCTCGCGCGCCCGGTAGAGTTCCGCGGGAAGCATCTCGCGCGCCGCGCCGTGTCAGCGCAACTGCGCGCGCAAAAACTCGGTGGTGCGCCGCCAGGCGAGCGCGGCGTCGGGCGCGTCGTAGCGCGCGCTGCTCGGGTTGGCGAACGCGTGGTCGGCCTCATACCAGTGCGCGCGAAAAGTTTTGCCGGCGGATTTCATCGCGCGCGCGAACTCGTCCACCATTTCGCGGTTGATCCATTTGTCGCGCTCGGCGAAATGCCCGAGCACCGGGCCGGCGAGCGCGGGCAACTTCGCCGCGTCCACGCGCACATTGCCGTAATAGATCACGGTCGCGTCCACCGGCGCGGCCAGCGACGCGTTTAGCGACCAGCCGCCGCCGAAGCACCAGCCAATCGTGCCGGCCTTGCCGTTGCCGGCCGGATGCGCGCGCAGCCAGCCGAGCCAGCGCGTCAATGTGTCGGCGGCCGCGGCCGCGTCCACCTGCCGCATCAACTTGCGCGCGCTCGCCGCGTCGGTGACCGGCGGCCGCCCGTAGAGATCCACGGCCAGCGCGACATAGCCGAGTTCGGCGAACTCGGCCGCGACCGCTTTTATCTGCTCGTTCAGGCCCCACCATTCGTGAATCAGCAAAATCGCCGGCGCCGGCCGCGTCTCCGGCAGCGCCAGCGCGGCCGTTGCGCGCCCGTTCGCGGTCTCTATGGAAACGCTTTCGGTGCGCGCGGCCGCGGCGCGCGCCAGTTGCGGCAGCGCCAACACCGCGGCGAGCGGCAGGCGCGCGACCCCGGCGATGAAGCGCCGGCGGTCGGCGCGCGGCACTTTCATCGGCGGAAGTTGCGGCGCGCGGCCGCAGTTCAAGTCGCACATGTTTTTGCTCCGGTGGAAAGGAAAAAAGATGATAGCAAATCGCGCGCGCAACACGGAAACGCCGGGAAAATGCCCGGCGCGTTTGCGCGATAATCGCCGGCGCGCAACTTCACCGCAACCGATGCAAAATTCCGCCCGCCTTCACCGCCTCGCCGAACTGATCAAAGCGTGGGGCGCGCAACTCGGCTTCGCGCACACCGCCATCAGCGGCGTTGAGTTGCGCGAGCCGGAGCGCCGCCTCGGCGACTGGCTGGAGAAAGGCTTTCACGGCGAGATGGAATACATGTCGCGGCACCGCGCCAAGCGGACGCGCCCGGCAAAATTGCGCGGCGGCACGCGCGCGGTCATCACGCTGCGCATGGACTACCTGCCGCAGCCGATGCGCGACGCCGAGCGCGCGCTCGCCGACGCGTCCACCGGTTACATTTCGCGATACGCGCTCGGGCGCGACTACCACAAAGTCATCCGCGGCAAACTGCGAAAACTCGCCGCGCGCATCACCGCCGAGGCCGGGCCGTTCGGCGGCCGCGCGTTTTGCGACAGCGCGCCGGTCATGGAAAAAGCGCTGGCGCAGCAAGCCGGGCACGGCTGGATCGGCAAGCACACCAATCTCTTAAACCGCGAGAGCGGCTCGTGGTTTTTTCTCGGCGAGATTTACACCGACCTGCCGCTGCCGCCCGACCAACCGCGCGGCGCGCATTGCGGCAGTTGCGCGGCCTGCATTGACATCTGCCCGACCGGCGCGATAGTCGCGCCCTACCAACTGGACGCGCGGCGCTGCATCTCGTATCTCACCATTGAATTGCACGGCGCGATTCCGAAAGAGTTTCGCAAGCCGATTGGCAACCGCGTGTTCGGCTGCGACGACTGCCAACTGGTCTGCCCGTGGAACCGCCGCGCCAAACTCAGCGCCGAGCCGGATTTCGCCGTCCGCCACGCTTTGGACGCGCCCTCGCTGGTTTCATTATTCAACTGGGACGAAGCGACTTTCCTGCGCCGCACCGAGGGCTCGGCGATACGCCGCATCGGCCACCTCCGCTGGCTGCGCAACACCGCCACCGCGCTCGGCAACGCGCCGACCTCGGAAGCGGTTACCGCCGCGCTGCATGCGCGCCGCGCGCATCCGTCGGAATTGGTGCGCGAGCATGTGGAGTGGGCGCTGGCGCAGCACTCGGCGCGGCCGGCCTGAGGCCGCGCTATATGCAGCCGGTCGGCTTCGGCAGGCCCGCGTATTTGGACGCCTGCTTCGCGGGCCCGTAAGGGAACAATTCGTAGAGATACTTGGTGTTGCCCTTTTCCTTTCCCAGCCGCCGGCCGATCGCCTTGACCAGCACGCGCACCGCCGGCGCGGTCTCGTATTGCGCGTAGTATTCGCGCAGGAAGTGAATCACCTCCCAGTGCGCGTCCGACATCTCGCAGCCGTCGGCGCCGGCCATCGCCTCGGCCACTTCGGCGCTCCAGTCGCCGAGGTTGACCAGGTAGCCGTCCTTGTCGGTTTCATAGCGCGCGCCATTTGCTTCAAAAGTCATGTTTCGCCTCCCCGCAAAAATTCACACCCAGGACTGCACCGCGCTGCAACTCGCGGCGAGTTCGACGAACCCATCATAGCCGATTACGGAAATCCCGTCTATCAGGTCGGATTCGCCGAGGCCGCGCGCGGCGAGGTCGGCGCCGAGCGCGTAAAACTTTCGCGCGGCCATGCTCTCGCGCACGCGCGCCGCGAACGCGCCGCCGCCGAGCGCGGCGTAGACGCCGTCCTCTATCAGCAGCACATGGCTGCCGGGGCGCGACAGGCGCATGCAGGTGGTCAGGCTGTCTTTTTCAAACGGCGATTTGTTGACGACATGCAGCATCAGAAATTCAGCAGCACATCCTGGCGCGCGATGATTTCCGCGAGTTCGTCCCCGCCGACAATTTGCACCGCAGACTTTTCGGCGCGCTTGCCATTTTCGTCTTCAAAAACCAATTGCAGCAAATCCTCGGCGCGCAATCCGCGCGCTTCCAGCGATTCGCGCTCCACGAAAATATCGCGGATGTCGTGGTCGCCGAGCGCGCCGAAAGCCGCGGTGAAATTTTTCAGGCCGGCGCCGGCCGGATTCTGGCCGCGTTTCAACTGGAACACGCCGTCGTCAATGAAAGCGATCGCGACTTCCTGTTCAAAGGCCGCGCCGACCATGGCCATTTCCAGGCCCTCCTGCGCGTAGTTGGAGCCGTGCGGCGCGCGGCGGTTTATGTAGAGAAATTTTTTCACCGCCCCCGTGTTTTGCGCCTTGGACATCAGCCGAACGCGACCAGCCGGTCGGCGCGCACGCCCGACTCAATCAACTGCCCGAGCCCGGAGATGCGAAAGCCGCCGGCGATGTTGTTCGCGTCCATGCCGTGCCGTTTTTGTTCGCCGGCGTCCACCACGCCGCGCCGCTGCGCCGCGGCCACGCACACCACCAAATCCACGCCGTGCTCGGCGGCGAGTTGCGTCCACCGCTCGGTGACCCGCCGCTCGTCCTGCGGCGGCGCGGCCAGGCGGGTGGCGTTGTGCACGCCATCGTGGTAGAAGAACACGCGAAAGATTTCGTGGCCGCCGGCGAGCGCGGCTTTGGCGAAATGATAGGCCGTGTCCGAGGCCTGATGCGTGTAGGGCCCCTCGTTGACCAGAATCGCGAACTTCATGTTATTGCGCGCCGGCGCGGGCCGTCATGCCGCCGGCGAACGCGCGATCAAAAAATGCTCGCGGTAAAAGCGCAACTCGTCAATGGACTCGCGAATGTCGTCCAGCGCGCGGTGCGTGTTTTTCTTTTTGAAGCGGTCCAGCAATTCGGGCCGCCAGCGCATCACCAACTCCTTGATGGAACTCACATCCAGGTTGCGGTAATGCAGATACGCCTCCAGTTTCGGCATGTAGAGCGCCAAAAAGCGGCGGTCCTGGCAGACCGAATTGCCGCACAGCGGCGAGGCGTTGCCGGGCACATGTTTGGAGAGAAACGCGAGCGTGGCGCGCTCGGCTTCGCGCTCGTCAATTTCCGAAGCGCGCACCCGCTCCACCAGCCCGCTTTCGGTGTGGGTGCGCGTGTTCCATTCGTCCATCGCCGCGAGCCGCGTCAGCGACTGGCGAACCGCCATCACCGGGCCCTCTTCAATCAGGTTGAGGCGGGCGTCGGTGACCAGCGTGGCGATTTCAATGATGCGGTCGGTGCTCGGCGACAGACCGGTCATCTCCAAATCAATCCAGACCAGGTTGTGATTGTGCTGCGGCATGGCGGGGCAAAAACGGCGAACCGCGATTATGCCCGGTTTGGCGCGGCGCGGCCTGTTACGGCGCCGGCGCGCCGAGGTTGACGAGGTTGTCCACTATCGCGTTCACCGTTTCCACGGTGATTCCCGCGACGCCTCTGGTCAAATCATCCGTGGCGGCGCGCGAGCGCACGCCGAGCAAATAGCGCGAGATTAAAACCCCGTCGTGAATTGTGACCGCGCCGTTGCCGTCCACATCCAGCACCGAGAGGTCGCCGTCGGCGAGAAAATTTTCCGCGGTTTCGGCGCCGCGCGCCGATAAATTCAAACCGGCGCCGAGCGCCGCGCCGCGCACCCCGGCCAAATATCTCGCGATGAGAATGCCGTCGTTGCCGTTTGCGGCGCCGCCGGAATTGTCCACATCCAAAGTAAAGGCGCGCGGCGTGGCGCTCGCCCCGTCGCTCCATTCGCTGTGGCCTTTCGGGTTGACCGCGGCGAGTTGCAGGATGTATTGGGTGCCATTGGTGAGTCCTTCAATGGTGAGGCGCGGGTTCGCGCCGTCGGGCGCGACGAATGGCACGCCGCCGGCGCCGCCGCTTTCCCATGTGGTGAAATCAAGGTCGTCTGACCAGCGGTAGACATAAGTGAAAATCGGTCCGCCGCTGCTCGGGGGGTTCCAGGCGAGCACCACCGCGCCGTCGGCGGGAATCGCGCTGAACCCGGTCGGTTTTGCCGGCGGGTCAATTTCGGTGGCGACTGGCGCGGCATTCGCCCATTCGCTGACGGTCGTGCCGCCGTCGGGGTTCATCGCCCGAATGCGCGCGCGGTAAGTTGCGCCCGCGACTAATCCGGTGAAAGTAACGCTGGTGCCGCCGACCGTCCAGGAGTCCGCATACCCCTGGCGAAAAACCACCGGAAGGTCGGGATTGAAGGACATGACATCGCCTTCAATCGCGACCCCTGCGGGCAGGTAGTTTCTCGCGTTGTTCGGGCGCCATGCCGGACCGCCCACTCTATGCAGTTGGACATAATACCGGGCGCTCCTGGTGTCTTTCGGATCGTAGAGAAAAGTCATATCCCCGCTCAACTTCCTTTTAAATCCGTTGGACGGATGCGTTTGAAACCAATTCAGAACATTCGGCAAAAAGCCGCCGCCGAGAATCCTCTCGCCCTCGGGTTTGGTCTCATCGCACGCGGAATTTCGCGCCTTGAGGCACACGGCAGTCGCCCGCGCCGACCAGTCAAAAACCATGGAAGCGGTTTTTCCGGTGAATTTTTCCTGCGTCGGCTTCAGATTCACTTCCTGCGACTGCGCATGCGCCGGCGGCGCGCTCCAAATCAGCAGCAACGGCAGCAATGCAAAACCCGCGCGGAAAACAAAACCTCCGCGGAAAACGCGGGATGCGGCGGAGAAAAAAGCGGCGCAAATCGCCGGAAGCGGAGAGGTCATCGGAGATTCCTCATTGGGGGTGGGGGTGTCCGGAAGTATAGCCGATTTTTCGCGTGTCAAGCCCCGGGAGATTTTCACCGGGCATTTTCCGCGGGACTTTTTCCGCCGGGCATTTTCCGGCGGCATTTTTATGGCGCGCCGCCGCATGCGCTACAATGCGCGCCCGATTTCCTTTCAGCGCGGACAATTTCGCCAATTTCCCCAATTCCCATGAGTTTTCTCTCCGGCAAAAACATCCTGATCACCGGCATCGCCAGCGAGCGCTCCATCGCCTGGGGCATCGCGCAGGCCATGCGCCGCGAAGGCGCGCAAATCGCCTGCACCTACCCGAATGAAAAAATGAAACCGCGCGTGGAAGGTCTCGCGGAAAAACTCGGCGCCGACGCGGTTTTGCCCTGCGACGCGGCGAGCGACGCGGAAATCGCGGAACTTTTTTCCGAACTCGGAAAAAAGTGGGAGCATCTGGACGCGCTGGTGCATTCCATCGCCTACGCGCCGCGCGAGGAATTGAACGGCATGTTTTTGGACGCGGTCAGCCGCGACGGCTTCAACACCGCGCACGAAATCAGTTCCTACAGTTTCGCCGCGCTGGCGCGCGCGGCGCGGCCGATGATGCGCGCCGGCGGCGCGCTTTTGACGCTCACTTACATCGGCTCGCTGCGCGCGATGCCGGGCTACAACGTGATGGGGCTGGCGAAGGCGAGTCTGGAGGCGAATGTGCGATACCTCGCGCAGTCGCTCGGCGCCGACGGGATTCGCGTCAACGCGATTTCGGCCGGCCCGATTCGCACGCTCGCCGCGTCGGGCATCGCCAACTTCAAAAAAATGCTGGCGCATTTTGAAAAGGCCGCGCCGCTCGGGCGCGCCATCACCATTGAGGAAGTCGGCAACGCCGCCGCGTTTTTGTGCTCCGACCTGGCCTCCGGCATCACCGGCGAAATCACCTATGTGGACGGCGGCTTCAGCACGGTCGGCATCAGCGAGCGGTTTATCGCCGAGTAATCACGCGGCCAATCCGAGCGCGCGCAATTTTTCCGCGCCCGGTACGCCGTTCGCGTCCCAGCCGCGCAGTTGGTAATACTCCGGCAGCAGGACCTCCAGTTCGTTCACCCCGCCCTTGGCGAAACCCGACGGCAGCGGATCTTTCAGCATGCGCGGCGGCAGCGAATCGTCCTTGCGCGTCAGCCCGGCTTTCAGGTTGAACATCCGCTCCAGATTCCAGATGCGCTCGCCGGTCTCGCGCAGCCGCTCCTCCGACCAGTCGCCGGGGCAGGCCGCGTCCACCAGTTTGCAATAGTCGGCGGCGCCCCAGGTGTTGCTGGTGAACAGGCACAGCCCGGTGGAGTCAATCATCGCCGTCATGTCCTGCGAGACGCGGCACGCTTCGGCCTTGCCCTTGGCGCCGGGGTCTTTCATGTCCTCGGCGAAAGTGTCGTGCCGCAGGTGGCAGGCGCCGCGGTTGCTGGTGGCGTAGCCGAGCCCCATGCCCTGCATGGCGCGCCCGTCGTAGCCGGCGAATTCCTGGCCCTTGGACACCATCGCCAATTCGGGGCGGCCGTATTTTTCGCACAGGCGTTTTGAGCCGAGGCCGAGTTCGCGCCCGAAGCCCTCGCATTTTCCGGTCATCTCGGACAGCGCCACCAGCGCCTCGGCGCTGCCGAAACTCAAATCAATGCCGCCGGTTTGTTCCTTGGTGAGAACGCCCTCCTCATACAACTCCATCGCCGCGGCCAGCGTCACGCCGAAGGAGATCGGGTCCATGCCGTGCTCGTTCATCATGAAGCCGGCGAAAGTCAGCGCGTCCAAATCGTCCACGCCGACCACCGGCCCGAAGGCGAACGCGGTCTCGTATTCCAGCCCGCCGGACGCGCCCCAGTATTCGCGGCGGTCGCGCACGCTGAAATGCGCCGGATCAATTTTGGCGATGCGCCCGCAGGCGATGGTGCAGCCGAAGCAGGCCGCGTTGGTCACCAAATTGACATGGCCGTTGCGGTTTTTTTTCACCACGGCTTTGGCGTTGATCGCGCCGACCCCGCCGAACGAAACCTTGCGGAAGTTTTCGGTGGGCAGGCCGCCGAATTCCTGCATGTTGTCCATCATCGCCAGCGTGCCGTAGCGCATCAGCCCGCGCCGCGAGCGGCTGCCGTGCAGCGCGGCGTTGCATTCGCCGGCGGCTTTCATCACGCGCACCGGGTCGTCCTCCTTGAGGCCGACGCTGCCGCGCGCGGCGATCGCCTTTAAGTTTTTGCTTCCCATGACCGCGCCGACGCCGGAGCGCCCGGCGGCGCGGTGCAGGTCATTCACCACGCACGCGTATTTGACGCCCTGCTCGCCGGCGGCGCCGATCGCCGCGACTTTCAGTTGCGGGTCCTGGTGGCGGCGGTGCAGCCATTCGTCGGCCTGCCACACGGTTTTGCCCCAGATTTCATCGGCCGGCAGCAACTCCGCGCGGTCGTTGTGGATGTGCAGATAGACCGGCGATTTCGCGCGCCCGCGGATGATCAGCATGTCGTAGCCGGCGTATTTTAATTCCGCGCCGAATTTCCCCCCGGAATTGGAGCAGGCGATGGCGCCGGTCAGCGGACCCTTGGTCACCACCACATAGCGCCCGCTGGTGGAGGCCATGGTGCCGGTCAGCGGGCCGGTTCCGAAGATCAGCGCATTTTCGGGGCTTTCCGCGTCGGCGCTTGCGTCCATTTCCTCCGACAAATATTTGCTCGCCAGCCCGCGCCCGCCGAGGTATTCGTTCGCCCACTGCCAGTTCAGCGGCTCGGTGGTGATTTCGCCGCTGCCGAGATCGACGCGCAGGATTTTGTTCTGCCAACTCATGCTGCCTCCAATGGATTTGGTGGTGGTATTTAATGATGCGCGATTATCGGCGATTTCGCCGCGCCGCGCATGCCGCGGCGGACGCGGATACAATCGCGGCCCGCCCCGATTTTTTTCATTAAAGGAAACACCAATGCCGCGCAAAATGCCGGCGCAAAAAGCGCCGCGGAAAATGCCATGGGCGGCCTGCGCGCTCGCGCTGCTCGGCGGGTGCAACGGCGGCGGATCTCCGGTCGCGACCACAATGGGCGTTCCGCCGCCGGCGACCACGGCACCTCCGCCGCCGCCACCGCAGGCGCCGACGCAACTCGCGTTTCCCGAGCCGCTTTCGGCGCGCTCGGAACTGTCCTTCGCCGCGAAACTGCCGATGGGAAACGACGATCCCGACTTCGCGATGCAGAAGATGACCTTTGAAAACTCGGTGGAATACGCGCCTTTCGGGCAACTCTTCGGCAGCCGCGTCGACCGGCGCTTGGAACTGATCAAAGCGTCGGCGGCCTACGCGCGCGGCGCCAGCGGCGCCGGCGAAATAGTCGCGGTAACCGACAACGGCGTCCTCGCCAGCCACCGCGAATTCACCGCGGTATCGGCCGACGGCACGCGCACCTACCAAAAAGTCACTGTCTCCACCGCGAAGGATTACGACAACGTAGACGCGAGCCACGGCACCCCGGTCGCCGCCATCATCGCCGGCGCGCGCGACGGCGCGACCATCCAAGTCCTCGGGCTGGATGTCAACATGCATGGCATCGCCTACAACGCCGAGTTGCGCGTTCACCAAATCCCCCTCGGCAGCGCGAGCGGCCCCTACAGGCCCTACGACATTTCCATGCAAACCGAAGCGGTCGACAGGGAATGGGTGAAATTTTTGAACATTCAATACGCGCAGGACGCCGGCGCCGGCGTCATCAATTTCAGTTTCGGCACGGCCGGCCTCATTGACCGCTACGACGAGAACGAAGTGCGCAAGCGCTTTAAGCACACCGCGGCGATGTTCGCGCAGAGCAATGTGGACGACGCCGACAAACTCATAGTCGTCTGGGCCGCCGGAAACGCGCAGGGCAGAAACTACCCGAACGGCGCGCGCGTGGAAGCGACCTCGGTGGAATTGCTGTCCGGGCTCGGCGCGTATTTCCCCGAACTGCAAAGCCATGTGCTGGCGGTGGTCTCGGTGGATCAGAACGGCGAGATTTCCAGTTTCTCCAACCGCTGCGGCATCGCCAAGAGTTTTTGCCTGGCCGCGCCGGGGCGCGGCCTGCGAACCGCGGATTCGCGCCCGCCGCCGACTCCCGGCGGCGAAGACCGCTACCGCAGTTTCACCGGCACTTCCGCGGCCGCGCCGGTGATCAGCGGCTCGCTCGCCCTGCTGCGCCAGTATTTCCGCGACGAAAACGGCAACCGCCAACTCGGCAACACCGAACTGGTCACCCGCCTCCTGGCCACCGCCGACCGCACCGGCATCTACGCCGACTCCGACACCTACGGCCACGGCCTGGTGGATTTGGACGCGGCGACCGCGCCGGTCGGCGCGCTGATGACCTCGCTGCCCGGCGATCCGCATGCGCGCCCGTTCGCGGGCGGCGGATTTTCGCTGCGCGGCGGCGCGTTCGGCGCGGCCATGCAGGACGCGCTCGCCGGCGTGAAAGTCGCCGCCTTTGATCAACTCGGCGCGCCGTTCTTTTTTCCGGCGGCGCGCATCGCGCAGGCGCCGCGCGCGCGCGCCGCGGCTTTGCGCGAACATTCGGTGGAAGTCGGCGAGGCGCAAAACGCGCGACTCTCGCTTTTCACCGCCGGCGGCGCGCCGCACATTGAAGCGGCGCGTCTGCGCAGCGGTAACTGGTGGCTTGGCTATGGAAACCATGACGGCGGCGAAATGGAAACCGCCGCTTTCCGCGCGCCCTCCGCTTTTGCGCCGCCTTACTTGCAATTGGTGCACGACGGACCGGGACTCGGCTGGTCGGGAAAATTGCCGGGCGGCGCCGGCCTCGGTTTCGCGCTGATGCACGGCGCGCCGCAATTCGCGAATTTCGCCGAACAAAACGACGGCGAAGAAGGCCGCCGCGACCTCGGCGCATTATTTGAATACCGCCCGCGCGACGCGCTGTCGCTGCAACTCGGCGCGGTGCGCGAAGCCGACGGCTTTCTCGGCGCGCATGCGCGCGGCGATTTCGGCCGCGCCGGCGCCGGCACCGCGTTCGCCGGCGTGCAGGGCGACTGGGCCGCGCCGCGAAGTTGGGGCGACTGGCGGTTGCGCGCCTCGGCCTATCTCGGCGGCACGCGCGCCGACATTGACGGCGATGGCATGCTGCGCGGCGCGCGCGGCATCGTCAGCAGCGCGTTCGCTTTGGGCGCGGCGCGCGCCTCGCTGGCGCGGCGCGGCGACCGCCTCGGTCTGCGGCTGTCGCAGCCGCTTCGCGCCGAGCGCGGCGCCGCGCATTTGCGCCTGCCGGCCGGGCGCACCCGCTTCGGCGAAGTGGTGCATCGCGACCACAAAGTGGAACTCGCGCCGAGCGGGCGCAATCTGCAACTGAATGTTGCATACCGCCTGCCCATTAAAGGCGGCGCGATTCGCGGCGAATTCGGCGTGGAACGCCACGCCCTGCACGACCGCGCGCGCGATTTGGAGGGATTTTTGCGGCTTTCTTTTGTGCGGAGGTTTTGACAGCGCCCGCGCGAGGCGGCTATACTGCGGTCATCCCCCCATCTGATATACGGTGACTGCCATGCCCGACTCGGCTGATTCTCCCCGCTCCCCCGCGCGAATTTCCGCGGGAATTTCCGCGCCGCTTTTGTGCTACTGTGGTCATCCCCCCTGTGCTTACGGTGACTGCCATGCTCCATTCGGTTGATTCTGCCCGCCCCCCCGCGCAAATTTCCGCGGGAATTTCCGCGCCGCTTTTGATTTCCGCGGTGATTTTGCTCGGCGCGTGCGGCGGCGGCGGTTCTTCGTCTTCCCCGTCCAATTCGCCGCCCCCGCCGGCCCTGACCACCACGGTGCAACCGCCGCCGGCGACCACTGTCACGGTGCAGCCGCCGCCGGCCATGACCACCGCGGTGCAACCGCCGCCGACGGCGACCACGGCCAATGCCGTCTCCGGTGTGATCGCAGATCCGCCGCCTCCGCCGCCGCCGATTCCGCCGCTCACTCCGCGCACCGCGGGGCCGACCCTGACATTCCTGCTGACGCCCGACGACCCCGGGTTCGCCCAGCGCGCCATCACTTTTCGCAATTCCCCCGAATACGACCTGGTCTTTCGGGTCGTCCGCAGGGACGCCAACGGAAACGTGGTGAGCAACCGCGTCGTCCGCGACCGGCACCTGCAACTCATCAACGCCGACGAAGCGCATGCGCGCGGCGCCAACGGAAAAGGCGAAGTCGTCATGGTGGTGGATTCCGGCATCCGTGAAACCCACGAGGAATTTGTCAAGCGCGACGCCATGGGCAACATCGTCTCCGGCGAGGACAAAGTGGTGGTGTCCACGCAGACCGGGTTGTTGTGCAGAACAGATCCCAATACCGCGCAGCGAATCTGCGATGTTCCCTACGACCCGGGGAACCCGCGCTTTCCCCAATTCAGGACCGCACAATCGCACGGCACCGCGGTCGCCTCGCTGATTGCCGGCGACAACGAGATCTACATGACGCCACAGCTCTCCAACGGGATGCCTTGCACGCTTGGCGACCCCGGTTGCCAGCTGCGGCCGCGGCTTCAAATGCGCGGAGTCGCCTACGCCGCCTCGCTGCGCTTTCACCAAATCTTTCTGGGCTCCTGCGCGGCCCCCTGCATCTATACGCCGACCAATCTGGACCGGATAACCCCGGAAGTGGACGAGGCCTTCAACAAAGAGTATGCGAACTATCTGGCGATAGCGAAAGCCGCCGGCGCCAACATCATCAACTTCAGTTTCGGCCGAAGCGGCGGCATTGACATCTACGACGAGGCCGAAATCAAAAAACGCTTTCGGCGCATGGCGGACGCGCTTGAACAGGCCGGCACCGATCCGGCCGACAAAATCATCATCGTCTGGGCCGCCGGAAACGCCGGCAACCAATGCCTCGGCGCGCCTTGCAGCGACCCCACCAGCGAGCCGGTGAATCCCACCTCGGTGGAATTGTTTCCCGGGCTCGGCATTCATTTCCCCAAACTGCAAACGCATGTGCTGGCGGTGGTGGCGACCGACAACAACGGCGACCTCGCGCCCTTCAGCAATCCGTGCGGCCGCGCCAAACAATACTGCCTCGCCGCGCCGGGCACCAATTTGCTGGTCGCGCACTGGAACAGCGACACCGGCGTTCGCCCGTTCAGCGGCACCTCGGCGGCCGCGCCGGTGGTCAGCGGCTCGCTCGCGGTGATTCGCCAGTATTTTCGCGGGCAACTCGGCAATCACGAAGTGGTAAACCGCCTGCTCGCCACCGCCGACCGCCGGGGCAAATACGCCGACTCCGACAAATACGGGCACGGCATGGTGGATTTGGACGCGGCCACCCGGCCGGTCGGCGCGACCATGACCTCGCTGCACAGTGATCCGAATGCGCGCCCGTTTAACCCGGCCGCTTTTGCGCTCAGCGGCGGCGCATTCGGCGCGGCCATGCGCGAATCGCTCGGCGGCGTGGAGATCGCCGCGTTTGACGAATTGGATTCGCCGTTTTTCTTCCCGCTCGCCGACGGCGTTATGCACGCGCCGCGCATTCCCGGAAGCCGCCCGGACACTTTGGAACAGCACGAAGTGCGGCTCGGAGACGCGGGCGCGAACGCGAGTTTGGCGTTTTCGGTGGATGACGGCATCCTGTCCGCGGCGCGCATTCGGCGCGGCAACTTGTGGTTCTCCTACGGACACCACGG
>JALCBG010000034.1 GCA_028066695.1 Gammaproteobacteria bacterium
GATTTGCGCCGGCGGGACATACGGCGCTCCGTCGGCATAAAGCGGCGCGGCGGCGAAAGACAGCAGGGCGGCAGCCGCGAGTTTCAAAACCGCTTTCACATCGGAAATCATGGATTTTCTCCGTTGGTAATTGAAAGGCAAATCAAGTCGGCATTCTACACCAAAACCGCCCCTCACTTCCACGCCGACGGGCACAAGTCATTCACCACGCACTCCGCGCATTTCGGTTTGCGGGCGATGCAGGTGTGGCGGCCGAGGAGGATCAGCCAGTGGTGCGCGTGCTGTTTGAATTCGTCCGGCACCGCGCGCAGCAGGCCGCGCTCCACTTCGGCGACATCCTTGCCGGGGGCGATGCCCGTGCGGTTGGAGACGCGGAAGACATGCGTGTCCACGGCGATGGTCGGATGCCCGAAGGCGGTGTTCAGCACGACATTGGCGGTCTTGCGGCCGACGCCGGGCAGCGCGGTCAGCGCGTCCATGTCGCCGGGGACTTCGCCGCCGTGCCGCTCCAGCAGGAGTCTGCAGGTGGCGAGGATGTTTTTCGCCTTGGTGTTGTAAAGGCCGATGGTTTTAATGTGCGATTTCAATTTGCGCAGGCCGAGGTCCAGCATGCCCTGCGGCGTGTTGGCGAGCGGGTATAACTTTGCGGTGGCGAGGTTGACCGAGGCGTCGGTGGCCTGCGCCGACAGCATCACCGACACCAGCAGTTCAAACACCGACGCATAGCGCAACTCCGAGGTCGGCGCCGGGTCGGCCGCGCGCAACCGCGCAAACATCGCGCGCGTTTTGCGCGGGGTTATGCGCGCCGGCACGCCGCGCCGGCCTGTTTGCGCCGCACCGCGGCGAGAATTTCGCGCCGCAATTCGCGCCGCCCCGTTTGCGATGCGCCGCGAGTCGCGCGTTCGCGCCGCGCTGAAAATTCGCGCGCGCGTTTTTGCGCGGCGCGCAGGCGCCACTTTTCCACTTGCGGCTGCGTGAATTCGCGCCAGATGCTCGGCGCTTCGCGCGCGTCTTGTTCTTGTTTTTGCGGCGCGGCGCGCGGGGTCATTTCAATGCAGTCGGTCGGGCAGGCCGGCAGGCACAATTCGCAGCCGCTGCACTCATCGGCGATGACGCTGTGCATCAATTTCGCCGCGCCGACTATGCAGTCCACCGGGCATGCCTTGATGCAAAGCGCGCAGCCGATGCAGTCGGCTTCGCGAATGCGCGCGACTTGCAGCGGCGGCGGAGGGGCGGCCGGCTGCGGAGTGGCGCGGCCGAGCAGGCGCGCGAGCGCGTCGGTGGTGACCGCGCCGCCGGGCGGGCAGCGGTTGATTTCTTCGCGGCCGGCGGCGATGGCGCGCGCATAGGCGAGGCAGCCGCGGTGGCCGCAGAGTTCGCATTGCGTCTGCGGCAGGCGGCGGTCTATCGCCTGCGCCAGCGTCTCGCGCGCGGCGGCGTTGTCTTCCGAAGAATCCATGGCGGCATGGTAGCAAAAATTAAATGCTACAATCGCGCGCCTTTCCGCAACATATGAACAAGACATGAACGACACCACCGCGAAACATGACGCCGCCGCGCCGCGCGGCGTCGGCTTGCTGCACAACTCGGCGCTGACCAAATCCACCGCGTTCACCGCCGAAGAGCGCGAGCGTTACGGGTTGCGCGGGCTGCTTCCGGCCGCGGTCGGCAGCATGGAAACCCAATTGGACCGCGTGCTGAAAAACATGCGGCGCAAGCAAACCGACATTGAAAAATACATTTTCCTGTCGGCATTGCAGGACCGCAACGAGCGGTTGTTCTACCGCCTGGTCATTGACAATGTCAGCGAGATCATGCCGCTGATTTATACGCCGACGGTCGGCGAGGCATGCCGGAAGTTCGCCAACATCTTCCGCACCGAAAAGGGTTTTTATGTGACCGCCGAAGACCGCGGGCGCATTCGCGAATTGCTGGACAACTGGCCGCATCGCGATGTGCGCATCATCGTGATCACCGACGGCGAGCGCATTCTCGGGCTCGGCGACCTCGGCGCGAGCGGCATGGGAATTCCCATCGGAAAACTCAGCCTGTACTGCGCGTGCGCCGGCATTCACCCGTCGCAGTGCCTGCCGGTGATGTTTGATGTCGGCACCGACAACGAAGAGATGCGCGCAGACCCGGCCTACCTCGGCGTGCAGCACGCGCGCATTCGCGGCGAAGAATATTTTGAATTGATGGACGAGTTCATTCGCGCGGCGAAGGACGCGTATCCGGGCGTGCTGATTCAGTTTGAGGACTTCAACACCAGCAACGCGTTCGCGCTCTTGGAAAAATACCAGGACAACACCTTTTGCTTTAACGACGACATTCAGGGCACGGCCGGAGTCGCGCTCGCCGGCGTGCATGCGTCCACGCGCATCTCCGGGGTGGATTTCGCCGATTTGCGCTTCGCGTTTCTCGGCGCCGGCTCGGCCGCGGCCGGCATCGGCATGATGATCGCCGAGTCGCTGACCGAGCACGGCTTGAGCGAGGAGGAAGCGAACCGGCGGCTGTGGTTTTTTAACCGCGGCGGACTGGTGGAGCGCAGCCGCGAAAACCTGCCGGCCTATCTCGCGCCGTTCGCGCACGACCTGCCGCCGCAGAGCGATTTCACCGCCGCGCTTGAACAGCACCGCCCGCAGGTGCTGATCGGCGCGACCGGCATGCCGGCGACTTTTGGAAAAGACATCATCCAACTGATGGCGCGCCTCAGTCCGCGCCCGACGATTTTCGCGCTGTCCAACCCGACCGCGCGCGCCGAATGCACGGCGCAGCAGGCGTATGAGTGGAGCGGCGGCAAGGCGATTTTCGCCAGCGGCAGCCCGTTTGATCCGGTGGAACTGAACGGCGCGGTGTTTCACCCGGGGCAGGGCAACAACTCCTACATCTTCCCCGGCGTCGGCCTCGGCATGATCGCGTGCCGCGCGACCAGCATTCCCGACAGCGTGTTCGTGCAGGCGGCGCGCGCGCTCGCCGAATGCATCAGCGAGGAGGATTTGGCGCGCGGCTCGCTCTACCCGCCGCAGGAAAAAATTCGCGAGGTGTCGCTGGCCATCGCCACCGCGGTCGCCGAGCACGCCTGGGAGCATGGCCTGGCGAGCGCGCCGCGCCCGCGCGACATCGCCGGCGCCATTCGCGACATGATGTATGACCCGCGTTACTGAGACGCGGCCGAAAACAAAACCAGGTGGTCTATTTCCAATTTGATGCCGAGGTCCTCGCCGACCGCGTGGTTGTGGTGCGACGGCACCAGTGACAAAATTTCGCGGCCGCTCGGCAGCGCCAGCGTGTAAAGGTAATTTTCGCCGCGAAACGCGCGCTTTTTGATTTTGGCGAAGCGCGGGCCGGCGTCGTCATGCACGATGTCGTCGGGGCGCAGCAATACCTGCACCGCGTCTCCCGGCGCGAATTGCGGGTCAATTTCGCCGCGCAGCGTCGCCAGTTCGGTTTTGACTGCATCGCCGCTTTCCACCACGCCGTCCAGCAGCACGCCTTCGCCGATGAAGTCGGCGACGAAACGCGTCGCCGGGCGGTGGTAGATGCGGTAGGCGGTGTCCCACTGCACGATTGCGCCGCGGCGCATCACGCCGACGCGCTCGCCGAAAGTGAACGCGTCCTGCTGGTCATGCGTGACCAGCAGGCAGGCCGCGCCGATGTCCTTCAGCAAGTCGCGCACTTCCTGCCGGAGTTTTTCGCGCAGGTCAAAATCCAAACTGGAAAACGGCTCGTCCATCAGCAACAGCCGCGGGCGCGGCGCCAGCGCGCGCGCCAGCGCGACGCGCTGTTGCTGGCCGCCGGAGAGTTCGTGCGGGTAGCGCCGCTCCATTCCGGCGAGTCCGAGCCGCGCCAGCATGTCGCGCGCGATGTCGCGGCGCACGGCCGCGGAATGCGCGCGCAGGCCGGCGGTGATGTTGTCCTCCACATTAAGGTGCGGAAACAGCGCGTGCTCCTGAAAGACCATGCCGAGTCCGCGCCGCTCCGGCGGCAGGCCGCCGCGCGTGTCGGCGATGCGCTCGCCGTTCAGGTAAATCGCGCCGGTGTCCAGGCGGCGAAAGCCGGCGATGGCGCGCAATACCGTGGTCTTGCCGCAGCCGCTCGGGCCGAGCAGGCAGGCGAGCATGCCGTGGTCCAGTTGGAACGAGGCGCCGACCACCGCGCTGCGCTCCGACGGATAGCGGCAGGAAATGCCGGAAACCTCCAGCAGTGCGGGCATTATTCGGCGCGCCCCAAACCGCCGCCGGAAATCGCGCGGCTCAGCATGACCACCGGCGCGAGGCCGGCGAGCACGATGCAAAGCGCGCCGAGCGCGCTCTGCCCGATCAGTTCGTCCGAGGCGAAATAATAGACCTGCGTCGCCAGCGTTTCAAAATTAAACGGCCGCAGAATCAGCGTCGCCGGCAATTCCTTCATGCAATCCACAAACACCAGCAGCGCGGCCGCGAGCGCGCCGCCGCGAATCAGCGGCAGGTGAAACCGCCGCAGGGTTTGCCAGGCGCCGTGCCCGAGGGTGCGCGCCGCCATGTCCATGGACTCGGACACCTTGCTCCAACTGGATTCCACCGAGCCGACCGAGACTGCGAGAAAGCGGATGACATAGGCGAACACCACGGCGAAGCCGCTGCCGCTCAGCAACAGTCCGGCGTTGACATCAAAACGCGCGCGCAAAAACGCGTTGAGCGCGTTGTCAAACGCGGCGAACGGAATCAGCACGCCGACCGCGAGCACCGCGCCGGGCACCGCGTAGCCGAGCGAGGCGGCGCGCGCGGCGAGCGCGAGCGGGGCGTTGCCGTGCATGCGCCGCGCGTAGCCGACCACCACCGCGAGCGCGACGCACGCAAGCGCGGCGAGCGCCGAGGCCCACAGGCTGTTGAACGCCGAGCGGCGAAAGTCGCGCGTCCACGACTCTTCAAAATTCGCGGCGGCGTGACCGAGCAGCAGCGCGGCCGGCAATGCAAATCCAAAAATGACCGGCAGCGCGCATGCGAGGAATGCGCCGGCGGCTTTGCGCCCGCGCAATTGCAGCCGCTCGCGGCCGGCGAAACGCCCGGCGCTTTGGTAGAACCTGCGCCGGCGCCGGCCGAAATATTCCAGCGAAATCAAAAGCAGCGTGAACGAGAGCATGGTCGCGGCGATTTGCGCGCCGCCGCCGAGGTTGCCCATGTTGAGCCACACGTCATACAGGCCGGCGGTCAGCGTGTGCACCGCGAAAAAATCCACGGTGCCGAAATCGTTGAGCGTCTCCATCAGCGCGAGCGCCACGCCGACCGCCACCGCCGGGCGCGCGGCCGGCAGCGACACGAAAAAAAACACCGCGAGCGGGCCGCGCCCGGTCAGCCGCCCGGCGTCCAGCAAACGCGCCGACTGCTCCAGCAGCGAGGCGCGCGTCATTAAATACACATACGGATACAGCACCAGCCCCATCAGCGCGACCGCCCCGCCCATGCTGCGCACCTCGGGGAACCAGTAGTCGCGCGCCAGTTGCCAGCCGAACAGCGCGCGCAAGCCGCGCTGCGCCGGCCCGGCGAATTCCAGCAGGTCGGTGTAGAGGTAGGCGATCACATAGGCCGGCACCGCGAGCGGCAAAAGCAGCAGCCATTCCAGATGTTTGCGAAACGGAAATTCGTAGGCGGTTACCAGATGCGCGGTCGCCACGCCGGTCACCAGCGTGGCCGCGCCGACGCCGAGCATCAGCAGCAGGGTGTTCGTAATGTAGGACGGCAATGTGGTGGCGAGCAGGTGCGGCCAGATGTTTTGCGCCGGAAAAAGCGCCAGCAGCAAAATCGCGGCGACCGGCAGCAGCGTCATCGCGGCCGCGGCAAACGCGCCGAGCCGCCATGGCTCCAGCATTGCCGCGGCGCGATGCGCGAGGGTCATTCGTTGTAGCCGACGCGGTCGGCCATTTTGGAGGCGTCGGCGCGGCGCGCGGCGATTTCGGCGAGCGCCAAAGTGTCGCGCTTAAATTCGCCGAGCGCCCTGACCGCGTCCGCCGGTTCAATGCGCGAATTGACCGGGTATTCGCCGTTGACTTCCGCATACATGCGCTGCGCGCGCTCGCCGGCGAGAAACTCCATCAGGCGCAGCGCGTTGGCGCGGTTGGGCGCGTGCCGGGTCATCGCCATGCCGCTGATGTTCATGTGCGTGCCGCGGTCGTTTTGATTTGGGAAGATCACATTGACCGCCTCGGCCCAGCCGCGCTGCTTCGGGTCCTGCATCATTTTGTGCAGGTAGTAGTGGTTGAGCACCGCGACATCGCAGACGCCTTCGGCGACCGCTTTGGCCTGCGCGCGGTCGTTGCCCTGCGGACGGCGCGCCAGATTTTTTTTGACGCCGCGCAGCCACTTTTCGGCGGCGGCGTCTCCGTGCCGCTGCATCATGGAAGCGAACAGCGCGACGTTGTAGGCGTGCTTGCCCGACCGCGTGCATACCCGGCCTTTCCACTTCGGCTCGGCCAGATCTTCGTAGCGCGCAATGCCGCCCGGGGCGACGCGGTCTTTGGAGGCGACGATGATGCGCGCGCGCGCGGTCAGGCCGAACCAGTGGCCTTTCGGATCGCGCAAATTTTCCGGGACGGCCGAGTTAAGTTTTCGCGACTTCACCGCCTGCGTCAGCCCGGCGTTTTGAATGTCGGAGAGGCGGCCGATGTCCACGGTGAACACCAAGTCGGCCGGACTGTTCGCGCCTTCGTTTCGCAGCCGCTCCAGCATGCCTTTTTTGGCGAAGACCGCGTTGACGCGAATGCCGCTCTCGGCGGTGAACGCGTCAAACATCGGACGGATCAGGTGCGGCTGGCGGTAGGAATACACATTGACTTGCTGTGATTCCTGCGCATGGATTTCCCGCGCCGGTTGCCACGCGCAAATGATGAGGGCGGTGACGGCGGCGAGCAAGGACGGTTTTATCGCGGACATTTTAATGTGCATGTGGATAACCTCAAAAAGTGGGCAAAATGGGGGGAAAGGGCGGCAAGTTTAATACAAATAAGAATGATTCGCAATTAGATTTGCAAAAAAACCGCAAAAAAATTCTCCGCGAAAAACCGTGGAAAGCCGCGAAAAATCCCATCAGAAAACGCCGGAAAGCCGCAAAAACCGCCCAAAATCCCCAACATCAAATTGTAAGGCGGCTATAATCGGGCCTCCCCGCCCCTCCACCTCCCATGAAGCACCACCTGACGGAATTGCTGGCGCAGGCCGCCGAGGCGTTGCGCCGCCGCGGGGCGCTGGCCGAGGCGCCGAAGCAGATTCACATTGAGCGCGCGCGCAAGCGCGAACACGGCGATTTCGCCTCCAATCTCGCGCTGACGCTGGCGAAGGCGGCCGGATGCGCGCCGCGAAAATTGGCCGAGGAATTGCTCGCCGAATTGCCGCAATCAAAATGGCTGGAGCGCGCCGAAATCGCCGGTCCCGGTTTCATCAATCTCTTTGTGCCGCGCGCCGCGTATTGCGAATTGATAGACGACATCCGCCGCGCCGGCGAAAAATACGGCCGCGGAAATTCCGGCGGCGGGCAAAAAGTGCTGGTGGAATTCGTCTCGGCAAATCCGACCGGCCCGCTGCATGTCGGCCACGGGCGCGGCGCCGCATACGGCGACGCGGTCGCGCGGATTTTGCGCGCGGCCGGGTATGACGCGGCGACCGAATACTATATTAATGACGCCGGCCGGCAAATGGACATTCTCGCGCTCAGCGTTTGGCTGCGCTACTTGGAGCAGGGCGGCGCGTCGGATTTGCAGTTTCCGGAAAACGCGTATCAAGGCGAATATGTCCGCGATCTCGCCGGCGCGTTGCGCGATGCGCATACGGACGCGTTTGAAAAAAACGCCGGCGAATTGTTCGCCGATTTGCCGGAGGAAAACGAGGCGCGCGTGGATGAATTAATTTCGCGGTGCAAAACCTCGCTCGGCGAAAGTTACCGCGCGCTTTTTGACCACGCCTGCGAGGCGATGGTGGAGGACATTCGCGATGACCTCGGCGAATTCGGCGTGCATTTTGACAACTGGTTTTCCGAGCGGAGTTTGCTGGACGGCGGCGACATTGAAAAATCGCTGGAGGAATTGCGCGCGCGCGGCCACATCTACGAAAAAGACGGCGCGCAATGGTTTGCGGCGAGCGCGTTCGGCGATGAAAAAGACCGCGTGGTGCGCCGCGCCGGCGGCGGCCACACCTACTTCGCCTCGGACATCGCCTACCACTTCAACAAAAACCGGCGCGGTTTTGAGCGCATTCTGGACATCTTCGGCGCCGACCACCACGGCTACGCCAAGCGCATCGGCGCGTCCTGCGAGGCGCTCGGCTATCCGGCCGAGCGGCTGCAGGTGCGGCTGGTGCAGTTTGTCGCGCTCTACCGCGGCCGGGTGAAAGTGCAGATGTCCACGCGCGGCGGAAATTTTGTCGCGCTGCGAGAATTGCGCGGGGAAGTCGGCAACGACGCGGCGCGCTTTTTCTATGTGTCGCGCACCAATGACCAGCACATTGATTTTGATTTGGACCTCGCAAAAACCCAATCCTCGGACAACCCGGTCTATTATGTCCAGTATGCGCATGCGCGCATTTGCAGCGTGTTCCGCCAGGAAAAACCCGCCGACTCACCCGACTACCAATTGCTGACCGAGCCCAAGGAGTTTGCGCTGATGCAAAACCTTTCGCGTTACCCCGAAATCGTGGAGCAGGCCGCGGCGACTTTCGCGCCGCACCTAGTCGCGCATTATTTGCGCGAACTCGCCGCCAATTTTCACGCCTATTACAACGCGCACCCGTTTTTGTCCAGCGCGCCGCAGTTGCGCGATGCGCGCCTCGGGCTGATAGACGCCGCGCGCCAAACCCTGGCGAACGGCCTCGGCCTTCTGGGCGTGGGCGCGCCGGAGCGCATGTAATGCCGCGCCGTCACCGCGCGCGCGAATTCGGCGGCGTCACCATCTTGGTCGCCGGCATCGCCATCGGCTCGCTCGGCACCGTGCTGTGGCAGGGCGCGCAAACGCCGGCCGGTTTCGGCGCCGGTATTCGCAGCATGCTGGACAGCTTTCGCGCGCCCCCGGCCGGGGAAGCGGGCCGCGCAAAAAACGCGGCGGAAAATGCCGCGCCCAATGCAGAACCGTCCACCAATTTTGATTTCTACACCACGCTGCCCGGCATAGAAGTTTTGGTGCCGCCGTCCACGCCCGACGAGCCGCCGCCGCGCTCGTCTCCCGGCGGCAACTACATGCTGCAGGCGGCCGCATACAGCGACTTCGGCGAAGCCGACCGCCTCAAGGCGCGGCTCGCGCTGGCCGGGTTGAAATCGCGCATTCAAAAAGTCAGCATTCAGGGAAGCGGCGACTTTTACCGCGTGCGCCTCGGACCCTACGCCACCTTCGCGCAGATGGAAGCGGCGCGAACGCAACTGAACAAAGCGGGCATCACGGACGCGCTCGGCCTCAAGGTTAAGTCGCGCTGAGGGAATGCGCGTCAGAATCGCCACGCGCAAAAGCCCGCTGGCGCTGCGCCAGGCGCATGAGGTGGGCGGCGCATTGCAGCGCGCGCGCGGCGATCTGCGCGTGGAAATGCGCGAAATGCTTTCGCAGGGCGACAAAACCGACGCGCCGCTGGCGCGCATCGGCGGCAAGGGATTGTTCCTGAAGGAATTGGAGCAGGCGCTGCTGCGCGGCGAAGCCGATGTCGCCGTGCATTCCATGAAGGATGTGCCGGCCGAATTGCCCGACGGTTTGGTCATCGCCGCGGTCTGCGCGCGCGCCGACGCGCGCGATGCGCTGGTCTGCAATGATTTCGGCGCGGCCGCCGAATTGCCGCGCGGCGCGCGCGTCGGCACCTGCAGTTTGCGGCGGCGCTGCCAGTTGCGCGCGCGCTACCCGCATCTGCGCTTTGACGATTTGCGCGGCAACCTCGGCACGCGCCTCGGCAAATTGGACGGCGGCGAATTTGACGCCATCGTGCTCGCCGTCGCCGGCCTGCGCCGCCTGAATTGCGACGCGCGCATCACCGAAATTTTCGCGCCGGAAATGTGCCTGCCGGCGGCCGGGCAGGGCGCGCTCGCGCTGGAATGCCGCGCCGACGATAACGCGATGCGCGAATTGCTCGGCGCGCTGGACCATGCCGAAACCGCGGCCTGCGTCGCGGCCGAGCGCGCCGTGAGCGCGCGCCTCGGCGCCGACTGCACTTCGCCGCTCGCCGCGTATGCCGTATTGCATGACGGCCAACTGCGGCTGCGCGCCTTGGTCGGCGGCGCGGACGGCGCGCGCATTGTGCGCGGCGAATCGCACCTTACGCGCGCGCAGAGCGAAGCCGCGCTCGCGCACGGGAATGGCGCCGAACAACTCGGCCGCGAAGTCGCCGACGAGTTGCTCGCGCGCGGCGCGGCCGAAGTGCTGGCCGATGGCGCGCGCGCGCATTGACGGCGCGCTGCGCGGTGTGCGCGCGCTGGTCACGCGGCCGCGCGCGCGCGCCGGCGCGTTGCGCGAAATGATAGAGCGGCGCGGCGGCGAGGCGGTGTTGCTGCCGGCGGTGGACATCGCCGCGCCGCGCGACCGCGCCGCGCTTTCCGATGCGCTCGCTGAACTGGCGCGCGCCGATTTGGCGATCTTCGTCAGCGCCGCCGCGGTGGAAGGCGCGGCGCGAGCGCTGCGCGAAGAAAATTTGCGCGCCCCGCAAAACGCGCGGGTCGCCGCGGTCGGCCCGGCCACGGCCGCGGCCTGCGCGCGCGCCGGACTGCCCGCCGAGTTTGTCGCGCGCGCGCGCAGCGACAGCGACGGCCTGCTGGAGGAGTTGCGCGGCTTTGACGCGGCCGGAAAACGCGTGCTGATTTTTCGCGGCCAGTCCGGGCGCGAGCGGCTGCGGCGCGCGCTGGAAGCGCGCGGCGCCACGGTGCGCCATGTGGAACCCTACCGCCGCGAACCGGCCGCGCCGCCGCCGGCGAAGTTGCTGCGCCGCTGGCGCGCGCGCGAAATAGACGCGGTGCTGATCACCGGCGCGTCGCTGTGGGACGCGCTCATTCGCCGGCTCGGCGGCGAGCGCGGCCTGCTGGAGGCGACTCCGGTGTTCGCATACAGCGCGCGCATCGCCGAGCATTGCCGCCGCGACGGCGCGCGCGAAGTGCGCAGCGCGGCGCGCCCGAGCGACGACGCGCTGGTCGCGGCGCTTTCCGAGTGGGCCGCGGCGCGCCCCGAAGGCGGCGGTTCGGGCTAGTATTGACAACCCGCCCGACCCGACGAGAGAAGTGGCAGAACCCGCCGCAGAAAAAAAAGCGCCGACGCGCGCCCGTCCGCAGCGCTCCGGGCGAACCGGAAAATCCGGAAAGTCCGGGAAAACCGCGCGCGCGCGCTCATCCGCGCTGCCGGTCGCGCTGCTCGCCGCGGTCATTTCCGTCGCCTCCGCGCTGCTCGCCGGCGCCGCGTTGCGCCCCGACCTTTTCGGCCGTTTCGCGCCGGGCGGCGGCGAGCGCGCCGCGGCCGGCGAGCAGCGCGCGCAACTCGCCGCGCGCCTCGGCGAAGTGGAGCGGCAACTGGGCGAATTGCCGGACCCGCGCGCGGCTTTCGCCGAAGAACTGGAGAACATCGAGCGCGCCGAGCGCGAACTGCGCGGCGAAATGGAAACCCTGCGCGACGCGCTGTTGCGCGACCAGACCGCGAATCAATTGGAGCGCGCCGAGCGCGAACGCGAATTGCGCGCGGTCACCGACGCGCTCGCCGATTTGCGCGCGCAAATTCTGCGCGGCGCCGACCGTTACCGCCTGGCTGAGATAGAGCACCTGCTGCTGCTGGCGCGCCGGCAATTGCAGTTCGCCGGCGACGCCGAACGCGCGGCGCGCGCGCTCGCCCTGGCCGAACAGCGACTCGCGCGTTTTTCCGGAGCGGCCTACCGCCCGGCGCGCGCCGCGCTCGCCGCCGACATCGCCGCGCTCGCCAATTACGCCGCGGTTGACAGCGGCGAGTTGCTGCGCGAGTTGTCGCGGCTGGCGGGCGAGGTGGACGAGTTGCCGTTCGCCGACCCGGCCGCGCCGCCCGCGGCCGCGCCGGCCGCGCCCGAGCGCGATTCATCGTGGTGGCGCGCGCTGGTGCGCGACGTGGTCGCCGACATCTCGTCGTTGGTGCGCATTGACACCGGCGCGGCGCGCGCGCCGCTTACCCCGGAATTGCGCCGCGCATTGCGCGAGCGCGCCAAGTTGATGCTGGAATCGGCCGGCCTGGCGCTGTTGCGCGGGCGCGGCGAACTGTATGCGTCGCGCCTGCAGGACGCGCATGCGCACATCTCGGAAAACTTTGACGCGGCCGCGCCGCGCAGCCGCGCGTTTTTGGCCGAACTCGGCGCGCTGTCGGCGCGCGCGCCGTCCGCGCCGCCCGACATTTCGGCCGCGCTGCAAATTCTGCGCGAGACCATGCGCGCGGCGCAATGAAACTGCTGCTGACCGCGCTGCTCGCGCTCGGACTTGCCGTCGGCTTCGGCGCGCTGGCGCTGCACGATCCCGGCTATGTGCTGCTGGTGCGCGCGCCATACAGCGTGCAACTGCCGCTGGCATTGTTCGTGCTGTTTGCGCTGGCCGCGTTTGCCGCGCTGTATGCGTCCATCGGCCTGCTCGCCTCGCTGCTGCGCGCGCCGGCGCGCTTTCGCGACTGGCGGCGGCACCTGCACCGCGAGCGCGTGCAGTTGCAGACCGTGCAGGGCTACGCCGGCCTGATAGAAGGCGACTGGCGCAAGGCCGAGCAAAAACTTTTGGCGCGTCTGGAACACAACCAGGCGCCGCTGTTGAACTATCTCGGCGCGGCCTACGCGGCGCAGCAGCGCGGCGACCTCGGCCGCCGCGACCGCCATCTGGACGCCGCGCTCGCCGGGCACCCGCGCCAGCGTTTGGCGATCGGGCTGACGCGCGCGCGGCTGCATTACCAGGCCGGCGAAATCACCGCGGCGCGCCGCCTGCTGGAGCGGCTGCGAAAGATCGCGCCCGGCAACGCGGCCGTGGCGCGGCTGCTCGCCGATGTCTACCGCGGCCTCGGCGAGTGGCGCGCGCTCGCCGCGTTGCTGCCGTCGCTGGCGCGGCTGCGCGCGTTTCCGCCGGAGGATTTTGCGGCGCGCGAGCGGCAGGCGTATGCGCGCTATCTTTCGTCGGCGCCGCTGCTGGACGCCGGCGGCGCGAAATCATTGCGCGCGTTTTACGCGCTGCCGCCGGCGGCGCGGCGCGATCCGAACATCATCGCCGGTTACGCCGCGCGGCTTTTGAAAGCCGGCAAGCACCGGCTCGCCGAGGAAGTGCTGCGCCGCGCGCTGGCGCGCGAATGGGACGCCGAACTCGCCTACCTCTACGGGCGCACCGAAACCGCCTTCGCCGGCGAGCAGATCAAACTCGCCGAGGACTGGGTGCGAAAATACGGCAGCCACCCCGACCTCACGCTGACTCTGGCGCGCCTGCACCGCCGCGACCGCCAGTTGGAAAAAGCGCGCGAGTTGTTCGCCTACACCATCGCCCACGGCGGCCGTGCCGAAGCGCGCGCCGAACTCGGCGCGCTGCTGGAGGACCTCGGCGAGCACACCGCCGCGCTGGCCTGCTACCGGCCGGAGGCGGACGCGGCGCCGGAAGAGGAGCCGGCAACCGACGGCGCCGACGCGCTTGCGGTGATGCCGATGGTGCGGTGAGGGCGAAACAAAAAAACATGGCGGCCCGCGAAAAAATTAATACTGCTATGCTGAACAGCGTGAGCGGCGCGCGATGACCATCAAAGCGGAATTCCGGCGGTCCAAATCGGGCCGCGCCGCCGTCCGCAAAGCGGCGCGCTGCACGCTGCGAAAATCCGACTTCGCGCGTTTCCTCGGCGCGCTGCCGCCGGACTGCGCCGATTTGGTGCTGACCGACCCGCCCTACAACATCAGCCGCAAAACCGGCTTTTCGTCGCTCGGCAAAAACAGCGTGGAGCGATTTGCGGTTTCCATGGATTTTGGCGAATGGGACCACGCCGAAATTGACCTTCCCCGCCTCGCCGAACTTTCCTACCGCGCGCTGCGCAGCGGCGGCACCGCAATCGTCTTTTATGACATTTGGAAACTGACCAACCTCGCCGACGCGCTGACCGCCGCCGGGTTTGTGCAGTTGCGCCTGATTGAATGGATAAAGACCAACCCGGTGCCGCTCAACAGCAAGCGCAACTACCTGACCAACAGCCGCGAAATCGCGGTGCTCGGCGTAAAGCGCGGCAAGCCGACTTTCAACAGCGAATACGACAACGGCCAATACCACTACCCGATCCCGAACAACGGCGCGCGTTATCACCCGACGCAAAAACCGCTGCCGCTGTTCTCGGATTTAATCGAAAAGCACAGCAGGCCGGGCGATTTGGTGGTGGATCCGTTTGTCGGTTCGGGAACCACTGCGGTCGCCGCGGTTATGCGCGGGCGCAAGTTTGCCGGGTGTGATGTGGACGGCGGTTACATCAAGATTGCAAAACAGCGGGTTGAGCGCGTAATGGCTGCGGACTACGGCGCCGCCAAGTGCGCCTAGATGTTCTCGAGCATCGCGTTGTATTTCTCTTCAAAGTCACGAATTTTCCGCAACTCATTTTTGCCGGCCAAGTTGTTCAACTTTACGTCGTATTTGTAAAAAATGGAGTTGGCGCGACGGTGCATTGATTTCCAGTCCAGGTCTTTCTTGCTGATGCAGGAGATGTAAATCTCGTCGGGTGCAATGTCCAGCAAAACCAGGGCATTCCAACTCCGGTCTTTTTCAATACTTTCATGCTGAAAAGCTTTGGTGCCTGCCGTCAGTGTTGCAGTTTTCACTTCCAGTTTCACATGGTCATCAGGAACATGGATGTCCCACTGCTTTTTTTCGCGGTCCAATGCGTCGTTGTGCACACATTTTTTCCCGATGGATTCCAGCAAATACAGGACGAAATGCTCGCCAACAGCCCCGCGGTTGTCGATTTGGAGTGAGCGCATTGACTCAAAACGGGAGTCGATCCAGGGCTTTTGTTTCTGCCTGGCATCCTTTATGAGTTGCAGCAGCTTTGCATGGACCGGATTATTTACAGTCATAAAACCCCCCGTCGATCACGACTTTCTCGATCAAACTGGCGCGCAGGTTCAGCGCGCCGTTGGTGGAAATGAACGCCGCTTTTGACCAGTCGGTTTTTTTCAAGAGGCGCAGGATGTCGCGTTTGCGTTTGTGGATGACCACACCGTAGCCGCGGCGGTGCGGCAGGTCTTCAAAGCCGCGGTATAGAGTCATGCCGGAAAAGCAAGTGGACGGCATGTAGAGGTCGCAGGCGTACAGCATTTTTTTGTTGCGCGTGGAGGAGGGCGTGCCGCCGTCGGAAAGCGAATACACCTTGATGAACTCGGCGCAGGTGCGGCGGCGCGGTTGCCGGATTTTTTCCGCGCCGATTTTTGACCAGACCTGAAAAATGCAGGCGACATTGACCGGCCGTCCGTCCGGATAGGCGAACGCGCCATCCGGAAGTTTCTCGGTGTGCGCGAGATGAAAACCGCGCACGCGTTTGCCGGCGGCGCCTTTGCCGTCGCTGTCAAAAAGCGGCGGCAAAATGAAGCCGACCATGTCGGCGAACTTTTGCGAGTGGTTGATGAATTGCAGCGCGAGATGGCCGCGCAGTCCGAACGGCGGGTTGCCGATGACCGCGTAGCGCCGTCCGTTAACTTTTGGCATCCAAGTCAGGTAATCCCGCCGGATGATTTCACCGCCGCCGTCTCGCATGTTTGTCATCGGGTCGATGTCGATTCCGGTCCTGCGCGGTTTCGGCAGCAGCCGGTAAAAGCCGCCGTCGCCGGCTGAAGGCTCAATAAAGTGATACGCGCCCAAATCAGCGCCGAGTTTTTTGGCGACGGCGCAAAAACGCTCGAAGCACCGCTCGGCGATTTCCGGTTTGGTAAAAAACTGGTCCTTGTCGCGCGCGCTGCCGCCGCAATACTGCATGCCGAGCATGCGCAGAAAATCACCGCGGTAATTTTCGGGAACGCGCCGCTGCTCGATCCAGCGGTGAACGGTGTTTGCATGCAATCCGAGCCGCGCCGCGATTTCGCGCGGCGGCGATTTTTGGAGTGTGCGCCGGAATAATTGCTCGGTGTTCATCGGGGAGAGTTTTCGAGATTTTCAGGAGCAGCCCGATTTTACAGTGCGGCGCGGCGCGGTGCCGGCGATTGCGAAAAGCCGGCTGCCGCCGCTACGCCAGCAAAAATTCCATCAGCGCCTTCTGCGCGTGCAGCCGGTTTTCCGCCTGGTCCCACACCACGCTTTGCGGGCCGTCTATGACTTCGGCGCTGACTTCAAAGCCGCGGTAGGCCGGCAGGCAATGCATGAACAGCGCGTCTCCGGACGCGCGCGCCATCATCGCGCGGTCCACGCAAAACCCGGCGAACGCGGCCTCGCGCGCCGCTTTTTCCTCCTCCTGCCCCATACTGAACCAGCTGTCGGTCACCACCAAGTCGGCGCCTTCGGCGGCCGCGGCCGGGTCGTTGCCGCATGCAACCTGCTCCGCGCATTCGCGCGCCAATTCGGCGTTCGGCGCGTAGCCGGGCGGCGTCGCCACCGCGAGGCGAAAGCCGAGTTGGCGCGCGGCGTTCATCCACGAATGGCAGACATTGTTGCCGTCGCCGATCCAGGCGACGCGACGCCCGGCGATGTCGCCGCGATGCTGCGCGTAGGTTTGCAGGTCGGCGAGTTGCTGGCAGGGGTGGTTGAAATCGGACAGCGCGTTGATCACCGGCACGCTCGCGAACTCGGCCATCTTTTCCACGCGCGCATGCGCGCCGGTGCGCATGATGATCAGCCGCGCCATCCGCGACAGCACGCGCGCGGTGTCCTCCAGCGGCTCGCCGCGCGCCAGATGCGAATCGGCCGGCGCGAGAAAAACCGGGTTGCCGCCGAGCTGGGTGACGCCGGTTTCAAACGACACGCGCGTTCGCGTGGAACTTTTTTCAAACACCAGCGCCGCGGTCTGGTCGCGCAACAACTCGCCGGGCGCGGCGCCGTTTTTCATGTCGGCCGCGCGCGCCAGCAGCCGCCGCAGTTCCTGCGGCGACAAATCCATCAGCGAAAGAAAATGGCGAAGCGGCATTGCGCGCGAATTCTACGCCGAAACCCGCGCGGCCGGGCGCGATGCGGTTATGGGTTATAATTGCGCGCCCGGAGAAAAATGTTACGCATGATGCCCGACATCAAAAAAGCGGTGCTCGCCTATTCCGGCGGGCTCGATACTTCCATCATCCTGAAGTGGCTGCAGCAGGCGCGCGGCTGCGAAGTGGTGACTTTCACCGCCGACATCGGGCAGGGCGAGGAACTGGAGTCGGCGCGCGCCAAGGCGCGCGACTGCGGCGCGAGCGAAGTGCGCGTCGCCGATTTGAAGGAGGAATTTGCGCGCGATTTTATTTTCCCGATGTTTCGCGCCAACGCGCTCTACGAGGGCGAATACTTGCTCGGCACCGCGATCGCGCGGCCGTTGATCGCCAAACATTTGGTGCAGGTCGCCGCGGAAACCGGCGCCGACGCGATATGCCACGGCGCGACCGGCAAGGGCAACGATCAGGTGCGCTTTGAACTGAGCGCCTACGCGCTCAATCCGGACATTCAAGTCATCGCGCCGTGGCGCGAATGGGAGTTTCGCTCGCGCAGCGATTTGATGGCGTATGCGCGCGAACACGGCATCGCCGTGGACGGTGATGCCGGCGGCGGTGGTGATGACACCGCGGCCTCGCCGTATTCCATGGACGCAAACCTGCTGCACATTTCCTACGAAGGCGGCGAATTGGAGGACCCGTGGCATGCGCCCGACGAGGCGATGTGGCGCATGACCGAATCGCCGCGGCGCGCGCCGGACGCGCCGCGCGAAATGACGCTGGAATTCGCGCGCGGTGATGTGCGCGCGATAGACGGCGTCGCAATGACGCCGGCCGAAGCGATGGCCGAGTTGAACCGCGCCGGCGGCGAACACGGCGTCGGCCGCGCCGACATCGTGGAGAACCGTTATGTCGGCATGAAAAACCGCGGCTGCTACGAAACCCCCGGCGGCACGGTCCTGCTGAAAGCGCGGCGCGCGATGGAGTCGCTGACTCTGGACCGCGAGAGCGCGCACCTGAAAGACGAGTTGATGCCGCGCTATGCCAAGTTGATTTACAACGGCTACTGGTTCAGCCCCGAGCGGCGCATGCTGCAGCAAATGATAGATGCCGCGCAGGAGGCGGTCAACGGCGAGGTGAAAATTCGCCTCTACAAAGGCGGCGTGGAAGTGCTCGGGCGGCGCTCGCCGGATTCGCTGTTTGACGAAAAAGTGGTCACCTTTGAAGAGGACGCCGGCGCCTACGACCAGTCCGACGCGAGCGGCTTCATCCGCCTGAACGCGCTGCGCCTGCGCCTGGCCGCGCGCAAACGCGGCGCGCGCTGATTTTGCATGCGCAAGCGCGCCGGGGCGAAGCCGCGCGTCGCGGTGGTGGTGCCGCTGTATAACGAAGGCGCGCGGGTGTTTCGCCTGCTCGCGCATTTGCGGGGAATGTCCGGGCTGGCCGAGGCGGTGCTCGCCGACGCCAGCGACCGGCCGGCCTCGCTGGCCGCGCTCGCGCAACTTCGCGCGCAACTTCGCGGGCAATCGCGCATTCGCCTGCTGCGCTGCCGCGCGCGCGGGCGCGCCGCGCAGATGAACGCCGGCGCGGCCGAATGCGCCGCTCCGGTGCTGCTGTTTTTGCATTGCGACACGCGCCTGCCGCCGCGCGCATTGGAAAACGCCGCGCAATGCATCGCGCGCGGCCGCCACTGGGGCTGGTTTGATGTGCGCATCGGCGCGCGCGCGCCGGTCTACCGCGTGCTGGAGCGCATGATCAGTTGGCGCGCGCGCATCACCCGCATCGCCACCGGCGACCAGGCGATGTTCGTCCGCCGCCGCGTGTTCGCGCGCGAGGGCGGCTTCGCCGGCATTGAATTGATGGAGGATGTGGAATTGTCGCGCCGCCTGAAAAAACACGGCGCGCCGGCCGTGCTGGCCACTCCGGCGCGCACTTCGGCGCGGCGCTGGCGGCGCGACGGTTTCGCGCGCACCGTTTGGCTGATGTGGAAACTGCGCCTGCGCTATTTCCTCGGCGGCAACCCGGCGCGCCTCGCCGCGCTTTACCGCGATGCGCGCTGAAGAGATGCGCGCTGAAGAATCCGCCGCGCTTTGCCTGATGGCGAAGGCGCCGTTGCCCGGCGCGGTGAAGACGCGCATGCAGCCGGACCTCAGCGCGGCGCGCGCGGCCGAGTTGGCGCGGATGATGCTGGAGCAGACCGCGGAAAACGCGCGCCGCCACTGGCCCGGCGAAATCGTGCTGTGCGCGTCGCCCGACGCCGCGCATCCGCTGTTCGCCGCGCTGGCAAAACGGCACGGCATGCGCCTCGCCGCGCAGCGCGGCGCGGATCTCGGCGCGCGCATGCTGTCCGCATTGCGCGCCGCGCGCGCCGGCCGCGCCGCGGTCATGGGCTGCGATGTGCCGCACTGCCCCGGCGAGGTGCTGGCGCGCGCGTTTGATTTGCTGGCGCGCGGCGAAAACCCGGTCGGGCCGGCCGCGGACGGCGGTTTTTATCTGCTCGGATTGCAGCGCGCCGACGATGAATTGTTTCGCGATGTCGACTGGGACGGCGGCGCGCAACTCGCGCAGGTGCGCGCGCGCGCGTCGCGCCGCGGCGTCGCGCTGGCCGAATTGCCGCGCCTGCGCGACATTGACCACTACGCCGATTTGCAATGGCTGGCCGCGCACGACGCGTCGTATGCGCGCTTCACCGCGCCGGAAAATGCAATGGCGTCCGCGCCCGCGCGATGAAACCCGCCGACCCGCGTTTTGAGTGGCGTTTTTTGCTGCCGCGTTTTTGGGGCATCTGGGCGGTGCTGTTATTGCTGCGCGCAACGCTGTTTTTGCCGCGCGCCTGGGTGATGGCGCTCGGCGCCGGCCTCGGCGACTGCATGCGCCGCCGCAATCAAAAGCGCCGCCGCAACGCCGAAGTCAATTTGGCGATGTGTTTTCCGGAACTGGACGAAAACGCGCGCCGCAAAATGCTGGTCGCGCACTTCCGCCAATACGGCCGCGGCCTGCTGGACATGGCGATGGTGTTTTGGAGCAAAGAGTCGCGGCTGGAATCGCTGTGCACTTTTGAGAAGCGCGGTTTTCTGCGCGACTTTTTTCGCGACAACCGCGTCATCGTGGTCGCCTACCACCAGACCACGCTGGAGATCAGCGCGGCCATGCTGGCGCGCATTCAGCCGTGCGCGGCGATGATGAAACGCGACGGCAATCCGCTGGTCAATTGGCATCTGTGGAAAGGGCGCAAGCGGCAGAGTTCCGACATGCGGCTGATCATGCGTGACCAGGGGCTGCGCCCGATGGCGCGCGCGCTGCATTCCGGGCGGCCGTGTTTTTTGGTGGCCGACGAGGATTTCGGCGGGCGCGCGCGCAGCGTGTTCGCGCCGTTTTTCGGCGTGCCGACCGCGACCATGACCGTGGTCGGGCGGCTGGCGCGAAGTTGCGGCGCGCGCGTGGTGCCGTGCGCGACGCAATTGGACGCGCGCAGCGGCCGCTATGTCCTGCATGTCGGCGCGCCGCTGGAAAATTTCCCCGGCAACAACGCGCATGAAGACGCGGTCGCGCTCAACCGCGCGATGGAGGCGCTGCTGCGGCGCGCGCCGGAGCAATATATGTGGGCCTACCGCTGGTTCGCGCGCAGCCCGGACGGGCGGCCCAGCCCGTATGAATTGCCGCCGCCCGGCGCGAATGCGCAATGAACATTCTGGTCATCAAACAAACCTCGCTCGGCGATGTGCTGCATTCCACCGTCCACATCCGCGCTATCAAGCGGCGTTTTCCCGGCAGCCACCTGACGCTGCTCACCGCCGCATCGTCGGCCGACATTTACCGCAACAACCCGCGCGTCGACGAACTCATTTTGTATGAGCGGCGCAAGCGGCGCTGGCTGCGCGAGCCGCTGCGCGCGGCGCGGCATTTTTGCGCGGTGCTGGCGCGGGTGCGCGCGCGGCGCTACGACCTGGCGTTTGATTTGCAGGGGCTGGCGCGCTCGGTGGTGTTTTTATACGCGGCGCGCGCCGGCAAAAAATTTGTCAAGGGAAACTGGCCGCGGCTGGACGGGTTTCGTGACCGCTCGCTGCACGCGATAAAAGAAATGGACGGCGTGCTGGCGCGCGCCGGAATCGCGCCCGGCGAAAACGAACATGAAAATGACGGCGCCGCGATGGAGTGGTTCGGCGGCGAGGACGAGCGGCGCCACATCGGCGAATGGCTGGCGCGCGCCAACCCGAAGCAACTGCCGCTGTTGGTGTGCAGCCCGTTTTCGCGCTGGGCATCCAAGGATTGGCCGCTGGCCAATTACATGGAAACCGCCGCGCAATTAACCGCCGGCGGAGATTTCGCGGCGGTGTTTTGCGGAGACGCCGCGGCGCGCGCGCGCATTGCGGCCGCGCTGCCGCGCGCGCCGAATCTGCACAATTTGGCCGGCGAACTCACGCTGGCGCAGTTCGCCGAATTGGTCGGGCGCGCGCGGCTGCTGCTCGGCGGCGACAGTTTCCCGATGCACCTCGCCTGCGCGCGCGGCGTGCCGGTGGTCGCGCTGTTCGCGCCGACCGACGAGGCGCGCACCGGCCCCCCGCCCGGCGCGCGCGCAACGCTGCTGCGCGCCCCCGGCTGCGCGCGCTGCGACCGCCGCAACTGCCGCCGCCGCTGCCTGAAAAAACTGCCGGTGGAGGCGGTATTGGCCGCGGTGCGCGCCGAATTGGCGCGCCCGCGCCCCATTGAGGCATGAACAAATGCTCATTCGCAGGCTGAAAACAAATCGCTTGTTTTCTGGAAAAACCCGGTTATATTGCCCCCTCAGTTGTTCAACATAACCCAGAGAGAGGCTCACACACAAATATGAAACAAACCCTTGCACATACCCCCCTCACCGCCCCGATGGCCGCCGTATTCGGCGGCGCATTCCGCCGTCCGGGGCAGATTGTCCGCCGTCCGGCGCCCGTTGTGCGTCTCGCCGTCGTTTGGCGGGCATTCAAAACGTGGCGCAGCCGCCGTCTGGCGATGCGCGAATTGCGCGCGCTGCCCGACTCGCTGCTGCGCGACATCGGCGTGGAGCGCGGAGCGATTCACGAAGCGGTCTTCAACAGCGGCGCGCGCCCGGCGAATTTGCGCGTTTCCCCCGCGTCCTCCGCGTCCAAAACGCTCCTCCCGCCGCAAACCGCCGCGGAAACCAAAAAAGCCGCATAGAAGCGGCGTTTCGCAAACACAACGACCCATTTCATTCCTCCGTTGGTGTTTGTCCGGGCGATCTTCCCGATCGCCCTTTTTTTTGCGCGGATGGAGCGCCGCCGTGCGCCCCGCCGGATAATGAACAAATACTCACTATTAGGGTGAAAAAAATTCGCTTGTTTTCTGGAAAAACCCGGATATATTGCCTATCGTTGTTGAAAATTCCTTAACAGAGGTGAAACCAGAAAACATGAAATACAGCCCCGCACAACCCCCCACCACCGCCCCGGCAGCCGCC